>CANKNP010000008.1 GCA_947483545.1 Deltaproteobacteria bacterium
CGGGGGGCGTGGGGGGCGAAGCCCCCCACAAAGCAGGGCGGGTTTGGTAGCCAGCCCCGACGGAGAACATTGCGGCCAGGATACTAGATGACCCACGATCGAAGCCTCCTCGTCCTCGGCTGGCCCGAGGTCCGCTCGGCCCTCGCCGCGAGCTGCCGAACCCTCGCGGGGGCCCGAGCGGCCGAAGAGACGATCCTCCTGGTCGATCCCGCCGAGATCCGCCTGGCCTACCAGGGCGTGCGGGAGCTGTGGGAGCTGGAGTTGGGGGGCTTGCGTTGCCCCGTCGGCGGGGTGACCGACATCGGCTTGGACGTCGAGAAGGCCGGGCGCGGGCTGACGCTGGAGTGTGCGGATCTTCGCGGCATTGGTGGCGGGCTCGAGGCGTTGAGCGTGCTGCGGCGTTGGGCCGAGTCGGTCGCCGAAGAGGCGCCACAGGTGATGATGCTGGCGCACCCGATCGAGGTGGATGCCGAGCTCCTGGCACGACTGCACCGCAGCTTTGACAGTCAGGGCGAGCTGTGCGGCAAGGAGTACCCGCTCCTCGAAGACCTGCGTCGTCGAAAGGAGGCGTTGCGGGCGCGTATTCGGGGCACCCTCGACGAGCTGCTGCGGGACGACGGGCTGGGCGCCATGCTGCAAGAGCGGTTTGTCACTGAGCGAAATGGGCGTTTTGTCTTGCCCGTGAAGTCGAGCTTCCGGAAGGGGCTCGGCATCGTTCACGGCACGTCGCAGTCGGGGGAGACCGTGTACGTCGAGCCGGGTGCGGTCGTCGAGCTGCACAACGATCTGACCGAGGCCGAGCACGCGCTGTACCGGGAGGAGCGGCGGATCCTGGGAGAGCTGTCCGATCGGGTCGGGCGCGGTCGGGGCCCGATCCTCCGCAGCTTGGAGGCGGCAACGCGCCTCGATCTGGTCTGCGCCCGCGTGACGTTCGGGCGCCGGATCGCGGGCAGCTTGCCCGCCGTGCAGTCCGAAGGCATCCTCGTCGTGAAGGACGCCCGACACCCGCTGCTGGCGTTGACCCCCGGCGGCGACACGCCCCGGCCCGCGGTTGGGAACGACCTGACGCTCACCGCCCAACACACCGGTCTCATCCTGACGGGCCCCAACGCCGGCGGCAAGACGGTCGCGCTCAAGACCCTCGGCCTGCTCGCTCTGCTTGTCCGCGCGGCGATCCCCGTGCCGACCGCGGAGGGCGCCCGCATCGACGTCTTCGACCCGATCCTCGCGGACATCGGCGATCAACAGTCGGTGGCCGAGGGGCTCTCTACGTTCTCCGCGCACGTCCGCGCCTTGAGCGAGGCGATCGCCGTCGCTCGCCCCGGTGCTCTCGTGCTCATCGACGAGATCACGGCGGGGACGGACCCCGGGCAGGGCGCGGCCATCGCTCGTGCGGTGGTCGAAGCCCTGGTGGATCGCGGCGCCCGCGTGGCGGTCACGACGCACTTTCCGGAGCTGAAGGCGTTGGGGGCCGAAGATCCACGGTTCGTGATCGCCGCCGCCCAGTTCGTGAACGGCCAACCGACCTTCCGGCTGGAGACCGGCGCGCCCGGGGCCTCCCACGCGATGGCCATCGCCCGACGCATGGGCATGCCTGAGGCCGTGCTTGACCGCGCCGCGATGGTCATGGACGAGTCCACACGCGCGCTGGCCCGGCGGCTCGAAGCCCTGGACGGGGAGCGCACCGCGGCGCGGGAGCAAGCTGACGCGCTCAAGGCCGAACGTGCGGGGTTGCAACAGCGGATCGACGGGGTGGCGGCGCGCGAGGCCGTGCTGAGCCGGCGGATCGAAGCGGCCATCGACGAGGAGCGGGTCCGGGCGCGGGCGAGGTTCCGCGAGAAGGAAGAGGAAGTGCGAGCGCTGGTGGCGGCGCTGCAGGCGAACCCGGAGATGCGGGCGGCGAACGAGGCGCTTCGGCGGGTGCGCGACGCGGCGGCAAACCTTGGGGACGAGGCGAAGGCGCCGGAGCCGGTGGCGATCCCCACGGTCGCGTTTGTGACCGGTCAACGCGTGCGGCACGCGCGCCTGGGGGTCGTCGATGTCGTGGAGGCGAACGGCGAGAAGGTGAGGGTGTCGTTGAAGGGCATGTTGAGCTGGGTCGGGGCCGGAGATCTCGCCGCCCTGGGCGGGGTGGAGAACCGAAAGGAGGGGAGGAAGGCGACGGCGGTGGAGCGGTCGCCGAAGGGGGAACCCCCTCGTCCACGTGACGACGGCGACGGTACAAGCGGAGTACATGTGCCAGTGGGTCCGAACACCATCGACCTGCGCGGCTACCGCGTCGAGGATGCGTTCCCCGCCATCGAGTCGTTCTTCGACGGACACGCGGCCCGCACGAGCGTGGTGTTCCTGTTGCATGGGCACGGCACCGGCGCGCTCAAGCAAGGCGTGCGCCAATGGCTGCCGAGCTCTCGCTACGTCCGGGATTTTCGACCGGCGAACGCGGAGGAGGGCGGGGATGCGTTTACGGTGGTGCGGTTGGTGTAGGAGCCCGAGATACCAACCGCACCCGCTTCAAGAAAATGCGGACCAACCAGTGGATGTTCCTACCCTTCTCCCGCCCCGCGGGAGAAGGTGCCCGCGTCTTCGCGGGCGGATGAGGGCCGTTCAACATCCACGGGGAGCCCTCATCCGCCGCCGACTACGGCGGCACCTTCTCCCAGAGGGAGAAGGTGAATCCGCCACGGTCATTCGTCCAACACACACACGCTCGGATGCGCCTCATCACAGTCCTCCAGGGTGCTGGAGAACCGGCTCTCGTCCCATGCGCCGCACAGGCCGACCCCCTCTTCGGTCCACCAGGGCTCCAGGATCGGCCAGGTGTAGAAAAAGTAGAAGTAGTACTCCCCGGTGGTCTCGGCCTCGCCCAGATTGCCGCCCCTGGCCTCGCAATTCGCCTGGGCCTCCTCGTTGGTGCGCGGATTGCGACAAAGCAGGAAATGTCGATCGTCGTAGTCGTGACGCACACAGTCATCACACACCGGATCGGTCGGCACGTCGTCGGGGTCGTCGATCCAGCCGTCGGCATCGTCGTCCACGCCGTTGCAGGCCTCGGGGGCGTCGGGGAACACGGTAGCGTCGGTGTCGTTGGGGTCCTCACACACAGGGAAGCCGTCGCCATCGGCGTCCTCGGTCCCGCCGCGCTGGCACGACACCCAACTGTTCACAAAGGCGTGGCGCTGAGGGATCCAAAGGCGCATGCGCTCAAGCGAGGTCAGGTGTTCCTCCCAGCCGATGCTTCGAGTGGGATCCGTCTCGAGGGCATCCGAGATCTGGTCCGCCCAGGCGTCAAGATCGGCGAGCGTGGTCTCGGGATCCATCGCCTCGTTCAACGCCTCGACGGCATCCACGTACTTTGGACCCCAGACGGGATCGGTGGTCAGGGCCAGAAACAACGACTGACGGAAGAGCCCCATGTTGTTGTCGTACCCATAGATGGGGTCGGCGTCGTAACCCATCACGTCAAAGTCGTCGTCGAAGTCCCAGGGCACGAACAGGATGCCGCGGGTGGGGTGCTCGTAGAGGTAATAGTTGTGGTTGCAACACCAGTATCCGTCGTCGTCGCCGAGCACCGCCTCTGCGGCGAACTCCAGGAGCCACTCGTCCAGGTCCCCGAGGGTCGAGAGCGTGTCGGGATCGGAGGTGCGGTTCATCGCGTCGATGGCGCTGCCGTCGGAGGCGTCGGCGTTGGAGACCGGGTCGTAGCCGTATTTCCAGAGGGTGCCGGTGGCGTCGGCCTTGCCGAAGCTGCGCTCCAGCCACTCATGGTCCAGGTATTCGATGTTGGTGTAGGCGCCGTAATACTGCCCGTTGATCGTCAGCATTGCGCTGTTGGCACAGGCGTAGGGAAGGCCACCCTGCCGGCGCATCACCTGCCAGGCCACCCGATCCCGGACCAGCGTAGGTTCGTACCAGGAGGCGTCCAACGAGAGCTTTCGGAGGCCATGAAACCGGCCTTCGGTGTCCACCTCGTTGAACGCGATCACGAACTGCATCTTCTCGGCGTACCAGGAGAAGTCCGGGTTTCCCTTGAGCCGGATCATCGCGTTGTCCACGACCTCGTCGCCATAGCGAAACACGATGGGGTGGTACTCCTTCTCGCCCCGGTCGTAGTCGGCCTGCAGCGCGGCCCAATCGGCGTCGGTGATCTCAATCTGGACGTCGAGGATCACGTCGGGATCGTAGAGATCGGCGCAGTTGGGATCGGCCTCGTCGGGCTCGGCGGTATCGTCGGGCTCCGAGGTGTCGATGACCGTCGGGAGCGAGTCGAGCGGCGTGTCGTCGGGGGTGTCGGTGTCCGAGGAATCGACGGGGTCGGGGGCGTGCGTGCAGGCGAGCAGGAGGGCGAACATCGGGGGGAGCATAGCTCCGAGATCGGCGGGTGCCCGCCGCCGCGGTCCGTCGATCGGGAGGGCCTCCCTTTCGATGGATTCGAACGACTGGGCGGCTCCGAACCATCCCGCGCCGCTCCCCCCGGCCGGGGGACGCCGCTGCCCATCGGCGCGGGCTACCTGGGCTCCCCGTAGCCAACGTGCGGTTTGGAATCGCGTCATTCTCCCGCCCCCTCATCCGGCAGGAGTACCCGCCACCTTCTCCCCAAAGGGGAGAAGGGAAGACCACAGTTTCATCGACCGCGTAGCCCGTAGCCCGTAGCCCCGCCCCCCATGCCCTGCGGCGTTCCACGGCCCGAGGCGAAACACACAGCGGCGGGACCAAGCCGCCCCAACCTCTCGACAGAAAATCGCCAGTCGTCACATACGCCGCGTTGCGAGTATGTTAGTGGCCGCCCGTGGACAAGCCGGACTCCAGCCACAGCCCCCAAGCCTTCGGACCCTGGCGTGTGGTCCGCCCGATCGCGGCCGGCGGCATGGGCGTTGTCTACCTCGGGGAGCACGCAGAGACCGGGGAGCGCGTCGCCATCAAGACGATCTCGCGGCCGGATGGCGGTCACGCGGAGGCGATTCGGCGGGAGGTGCGGGCGCTCGGAAGGCTGCGCCACCCGGGGATCGTGCCGGTCGTGGCCCAGGGTGCGGAGGGCGGCGCGCCTTGGTACGCGATGCCCTTCTTGGAGGGTTCGACGCTCAGGGAGCTGCTCCGGGAGGGGAGCGCGCCGGACACCGTGCCTGTGGGCGCTTCGTACCACACGGCGAACACCTGGGATCTTGAGGGCATCGGCCCCGAACACGGGAGCCAGAAGCCCGTCGCGCCGCAGCCAGCGGCCCGGGCCCGGCTGTTCACGCTGCTGCGTCGGCTCTGCGGCGCGCTGGCGGCGTTGCATGGCGCCGATCTGGTGCACCGGGATTTGAAGCCCGAGAACATCTTCGTTCAGCCGGGCGACCGGCCGGTGCTCGTGGACTTCGGGCTCGCGCTGCGGATCTCCGGGAGCTCCGGCCGCGAGGTGATCGACGCGCGGTTCTCGGACGGCGGGACCGTGGACTACGTCTCGCCCGAGCAATTGCGCGGCGAGTGGGTGGACGCGCGCGCGGATCTGTACGCGCTGGGCTGCATGATCTACGAGGTGCTGACAGGCCGAACACCGTTCAACGGCACGCCCGCCGAGGTGATCAAGGGCCACCTGTACCGGCCGGTCGTGCCGCCGATCGTCTACACGCACGACATCTCGCCGGAGCTGAACGCGATGGTGGTCGGGCTGCTCGCGAAGTGGCCGCGGCAGCGCATCGGGCACATGGACGAGGTGGTGCGCGTGTTGGAGGGGGCGGGGGCCGAACGAGAGGCCGAGGCCCCGCCGGTTCCGTCGTTGTACAGGCCTGACTTTGCGGGTCGGGAGCTGCCTTTGGCGCAGGTGCGCGCGCAGCTGGATCGCGGGCTCGCGGGAGAGGGCGGGCTGGTCAGCGTGCGCGGCGAGAGCGGGGTTGGCAAGACCCGGTTCGTGATGGAGGTGGCGCGGATGGCGCGCCGACTCGGGTTCGAGGTCATCGCGGGGGAGTGCCAGGCGCCGGACGTCGATGGCGTGCATCGCGGCTCAGGGTTCCACCCCATGCGACCGCTGCTCCAGGCAGTGGCGGATGCGTGCTTTGCAGGCGGGGAGTTGGAGACCGCCCGGTTGCTCGGCGGGCGAGGCCGGGGGCTCGCGATCTACGAGCCGATCCTCGCGGCGGTCCCTGGATTCTCGGAGCTCACGGAGGCCCCTCCGATGGAGGGAGAGGCCGCCCAACATCGCGCGGTCAGTTGGATGACCGAGACGCTCCTCGCGTTCGGGCAGGGTCGCCCGCTCCTCCTGCTGCTCGATGACCTGCAATGGGCAGACGGCCTGACGGGGGAGCTGCTGTCGGCCCTGCGCCGCGGGGATCTCGGCCGCACCGTGATCCTTGGGACCTGGCGGGCGGAGGAGGAGAATCAGGCGCTGGCGTCGATGGCTTCGTCGCGGGACGTGAACCCGGTGGACCTGCCGCGCCTGGACACCCGCGCAGTGCAGGACATCGCCTCCGACATGCTGGGTGTTCCCCGGGCGCCGGAGGACCTGGTCCGCCTGCTGCAAGCGCGCTGTGATGGGAACCCGTTCTTCGTCGGGGAATACCTCCGCGTGGCGTTGGCCGGCGGGCTGCTCCGCCGGACCGAGCGCGGGGGCTGGGAGCTCGTGGGGGACAGCAACGAGCTCGACACGCTGCCGCTGCCCTCAAGCCTCGACGAGCTGGTTGCGAGCCGCCTCGACCGGCTCGAATACTCCCGCGAGTTGGTCGGGTTCGCGGCGACGTTGGGCCGGGAGTTCCCGGCCGCGCTGTTCGAAGAGCAAGGCGATGACGAGATCGGCGACGCGGTGGCAGAGCTGATCGCCCGGCACGTGCTCGAGCCCACACAAAACGACCGCCTGCGGTTCACCCACGACATGCTGCGCGAGTCCGCATGGCAGCGCGTCCCCCGCGAGGCCCGCGCCGCGCTGCACGATCTGGCCGCCAACCGGTTTGAGACGCGTGTCGCGCCCGGCCAGCCTGGGCGGCTCACCCGCATCGCCTGGCACCGTTTGGAAGCTGGCTCCCCGGCGCGGGCGTTTCCTGTCCTGCGTCAGGCCGCCGAAGAGGCCCGCCGGGGCGCCGACTGGGCGGAGGCCGAGCGCCTGCTGACGCGCGCCATCGAGCTCGACGACGCGTACCTGTTCACCCCCAGGACGTCGCTCGATCGCGCACAGTTGCTGTCCGACCGCGGGGTCTCTGCGTTCCGCGCCGGCCACGTCGCCGTGACCTACGAGAGCCTGGAGTCGAGCCTCTCCACGCTCGGCTTCCCCGTGCCGACCACCCGCGGCGCTCGCGTCCGCAGCACCTTCGGGGGCATCCTCACGCAGCTCGCCCACCTGACGCTCCCGTCGAAGTGGTTCCGCGCCGGGCCGGCCGAGCACGCCCGCCTGCAGGCGGTTGCGGTCGCAGCGCGGCACCTCGCCTACGCGGCGCTGCTCCGGAATGAGCCCCTCGTTGTGCTTCACGCGACGCTCTCGGCCACCAACGCCGCGGAGCAGATCGGCCCGCTCGCCGAGACGGCCACGGATGCAGCGTCCATCGGTGCCATCGCGGGGTTCGCGGGTCTGCCGCGCCTGGCCCGTCGTTACTTTCACCGCGCCTCTGAGCGCATGCGGACGCGCCCCGATCCGCGGGACGGCATGTCGGCGCTGGTCGCGCAAGCGACCTACCACCTTGGCCTGGGCCAGCTCGATGCCCTGGTCGAGACCGCGAGCAAAGCCGCGCACCTCGCGGAGACGTTGGGCGATGGCTACCAGCTTGGGGTTGCCGCGGAAATGGCTGCTCGTGGGGAGATGCTCCGCGGAGACATGTGCGCCGCGATGCGCATCTGTGAGGGGGTCATCGGCGCGAACCAGAGCCCTGTTGCGGTGGTGTGGTGCCGCCTGCTCCATGCCGACGCCATGGCGTTCCAGGGGCAGACCGCCGCGGCCATGGTCGCCCTCGATGGCGTGCTCGTGGAGCTTCGCGAGGGGCCCCCGAGCTCCGCCCTGGCCACAGCGCTGGCTCAGTTGGCGGTCTGCCGCGTGGACGCCGGCGACATCACCGGCGCTCTGCGGACGATCAGCGAGGCCCAGAGCAGCACCCACGGCGGCTTCGAGCGGAACTTCGGCGCAGCGCGGTTTCACGCCTCCGCCGCCACGATTTACCTCGCCGCCCTCGAATCCGGCGAGGACGGTCCCGCGGACCTTCGTCGCCACGCAGAGTCGTTGATCGTGGATGCGCTCGCTTGGGGTCGTCGTTTCCCCCTGGGCATGCCCGTCGCGCTCGTGCATCGCGGTCGCCTGGAGCTTTTCCTAGGGAAAACCGCCCGGGGCGTTCGCACCCTCCGCCGCGGGCTCGCCCTCGCTGAACAGCTTGGCATGCGGCTCGACGCGCACCAGATCCACCGGATGCTCGCGCACACGTTGGCGGGAACCGTCGAGGGCGGGAAGCACGCGGGGGAGGCCATCGCGCTGGAGAGTCGATTCATGGCTTCGCGGGCGTGAGGAGTGGGGACGTCTTTCAGCACCGTTTCTTCTCAGTTGGGCCGCACACGGCGACCCCGTTCGTGGCTACGATGGCGCGCATGAAGCCGCTCGCTTGCCTGCTCCTCCTCCCGCTCGTCGCCTGCACCCGAGGGAGGCCCGGGGACTCGACCGGCGAGAGCTCCGCGCCCATCGACACCCACGAATCCGCGGACAGCGACGACTCAGGCGTGGAGCCCCCCGTCGCGAACTACACGCTCTCCTGGGGCGATCTTCACGCGCACACCAACCTCTCGCATGACGGCTGCGAGGATCCCGACAACCTGTGCCTACCCGAGAGCGACCTGCCCGGCGAGCTGCTTTACGTACATGCCGCGGCGAAGAGCTTCGCCTTCGTCGCGAACACGGACCACGCCGAGATCGACACCTGGAGCCGCCTTTCAGACGGCCTGAGCGTGCAGTCCTGGGACCGGTCCCACGAGATGCTCGCCGCAGCTGGGCCCACCGGGGTCCTGCCAATCCTCGGGTACGAGTACACCGCGATCGCCGGCCATCGAACGGTCATCTTCGACGGCGACGAGGTGTGCGCCACCTACCGCAAGAGCTCCCATGTCCCCTCGGAGCCGAAGGCGGAGGTAGGCTTGGAGTCCTACACGTTCGGCCCCACGGACGACTACGGCTCCCCCGCCGACCTGGAGGCGGCTTTGGACGCCGCCGGCGAGGCCGATGGCTGTGACCCCGTGCCATGGATCAGCTTTGCGCACCACCCCGCGTTCGCCACCCCCACCGCGACCTACTGGACCGACGACCGCAACCGCATCGACAGCGACCGGGTCGTGGAGATCGCATCCGAGCACGGCTCGTCCGAGTGCGAAGACATCACCCAAGAGGATTGCGACTACCGGGTGATCGAGCAGCGCTACGATGGCGACGGCTCCGTGCAGACCGCGCTCCGCCTCGGCTACCGCCTGGGTTTTGTGGGCGGCAGCGACAACCACGAGGGCACCGCCACCGTGCCGGGCGACGAGCCCGGGTACAACGGCACCTTCATCGACACCGACGGCGACGGCATCGGCGACACCCCGGCGGAGCAGTCCTTCGCGGGCGCGATCACCGGCGTCTACCATGATGGCACGCTCACCCGCCCGATGCTCTTCGACGCGCTCAACGCCCGCCATTCCCTCGCCGCCACCTGGTCCTTCGACAGCGTCACCTTGCACGCCTACGACAGCGAGGGCGTGCTCTACCTCCCCGGCGACGATCTCCCCGCGGGCACCTACACCCTCGTCGTGGACGTCGCAGACGAGGATCTGTCCAGTTGGGTCGCCGAGATCGTCGATCCCACGGACGGGTCGGTGACCGAGGAGACAGAGTTTGAGGTCACGTCGGGTTCCGCGCTGTATGTTCGCGTGCGCGCGGATGTGAGCGGGGTGGAGCACCGGATTTGGGCGTCGCCGTTTTTTGGGGGGTGACGGCGGGCCTCACCCCCACCGCAACACCAAAACGCGCGACCCCTCCGCCCGCTCCTCCCCCTCCACGACCTCGTCCGGCCGCAGCTCCTCGGGGAACCAGAAGCGCACGGTGGAGATGGGCGCGCTCGTGGTCAGCTCGACGGTGTCGGCGCTGGGCCAGGGGCCGGCTTGATCGAGGATGCGGACGCGGACGTCGTGGACCGTGGGGAGCGCGCGGATGGCGAGGAGATAGCGGTAGCAAATCTGCGGGCGGACCGCGACGGGCGTGAGGTTGTAGCCAAAGCTGGCAGGCGCGTCGTTACCGAGGAAGAAGCGGTCGAGATCCACCCAGGTGCCCGGGGGTAGGTCGCGGACAGCGGCGAGGCGGGCGGGATCGACGGTGTGGAAGGGCTGCTCGGTGTCGAGGGCGGCCGGGGCGAGGGGGGGCGGGGGAGAGCCGGCGACGAGGAGGGGAAAGGTCCCGGCGAGCAAGGCGCGGACGGTGTCCCCGACGGTCGCGGGCAGGCCCTGCCGGCGCATGCGAAGGAGCGTTTCGTAGAGCGGCCACACGCCGTGTTCTGCGCCTCCGGTGCGCCCGCCGTGGCGGGCGCGAATGCCTGGGAGGTGCCTCCCCTCCGCGGAGTAGACCGTGACAGGGTCGAACGGGCCTTCGCGGCACAAGGCGATCGACAAGAACGGCGCGACCTGACTCTCGGTGTTCGCGGTCAAGCGCCGAGCGGTGAACGCGGCGTCGATGGCGTCGGCGATGGCAGTCGCGGAGGCGTCGGGGGGGAGGCCGAGGACGGCGGGGGCGCGGGTGGCGAAGAGCGCCTGGGCCTGCCGGGCGGTGTACCGGAGGGGCGAGGCGAAGGGGGGGGCGACCGGCAGGGCACCGGCGGGGTGGAGGGCGAGCTGGAGGCTGGTCCGGAGGCCCGTGTCCTTCTCCAGGTGGATCGCTTGTAGTTCGTCGAGCAGCGTCCACGCCGCAAGCAGGTCCCCGCGCTCCAGGTACCGCCGGGCGAGGCGGGTCTCCACAACGCCGTCCCGCTCGGGAACCCGCCGCGCGAGGCGCACCGCGGACTCCAAGAGCCCATCCGACCTGAGCGGAGGCGCAAGGTCGGCGAGCTGGGCGAAGACGCGGGCACCCTCCGCGGGACGGTCGTTCTGGGCGTACCACTTGCCGACACCTGCGAGGATCACGAACGCGTCGTCGGTCTCGCCTCTGGCGATGAGCGTAGTGGCCAAGGTCCAACGGACGTCGGGCTGTAAGAGCGCCGCGAGCACGTCTGCCTCGTGGCGCAAACCGGCGTGCCCGACCTTCGCCGCCCGGGCCCGGAGCGCGAGCGTCGCGGCGACGGGCCCCCTCGCGAGCCAACCGGGCCCTTGGAGGGGTTGCGCAGCGGCCAATCTAGCCGCCAGCTCCATGTGCCCGTTCTGAAGCGCCACTGCCGAAGCGTCGAACCCCGCGGCGTTCGTTGCTCCGGGGTCCGCACCCGCGCGCAGCAGCACCGTCACGCACCCTGCGGCCCCTCGACCCGCCGCGAACATCAGCGCCGTCTGCCCCGTTCGGGTCTCCGCGTTCACATCGTCGCCACGCGCGAGGAAGCCCCGGAGCATGGCGCCCCGGGCGAAGCGGGCGGCGAGCATCGCGCAGGTCTGACCGTCCGGCAAAGACGGCGCGGGGGCGTCGCCCAACAGCGCGGCGACGCGCTCGACATCGCCGGCTTCAATGGCCGCGGGGAGCGCCCGGGTTGTCAAATCGAGATGCTGTTGGGGATCCGCGAGGGCAGGAGCGGGAAGAACGGCGAGGGGCGATCCGCGTTGCGGACCCGAATCGCATGCTCCACCACGTTCAAGTCGTCTTGGAAGTCCGCGTAGAACCCTTGAACCCGCTGATCGATGAGGTACGGCCTGCGGGGGTTGTTCTCGTAAGTGCCAAATCGGTCGTATTGAACACCCGAGAGCAGGTACCCAAAGGAGGCTTGGTACAGCGCGACGTCGAGGGGCGGGGCCAGGAGGTAATCCTCCGGCTTCACCGGGGCGGGATCGGACGCCTTCGGGGGCGGGGCGTAGGCGGTCCCGCTCACACTCGGCAAGTACGACATCATCGGCCACTGTGGGTAGTTGACAGACGCATGTTGAGGGCCGGCCGTGTACATCACCAGCGACACAATGTCTACGAGGTGCTCGATCGAGTCCACCAGCATTTTGCCGGGGTGCGCGGGGTCCGGAACCAACCTATCGAAGCCCTTCAGCCCGCCATAGCGCTCGTCGATCAGCTCGTTCACCCAGCCCTGGACCTCGGTGTCCCCGACCACGACGGCGTCATTGGCGTAGTACACCCCGAGGTAGCTCCTCACAAACCGGCGGATGACGTTCCAGACCGCCAGCGCGTCGTCCCGGAACGGGAATTCCGGAAGGCGGGACGCATCGACGCCGCGCAGCCCGAACAGATGGGTCGGCAGCTTCTGCTCAAAGCGCCACGAAGCTGCGTTCTCCAGCAACATCCGCTGGCTGCCCTCGATCGATGTCGAGAGCACCGACGCGACGACCCCGCCGGGGATCACCAAGCTGTGGAGCGCAGAGTCGTTGATCTGGATGGTGAACCGGAAGTGCGGGGTCAAGAGCACCAGGATCGGGTGCTGCGCCGATAATTGGCGGTGCGCGGCCAAAAGGAACGGCTCCAGCATCAAGTGGCACTCGCCGAGATGCGCGACGGTCTCGTGTTGGAGCGCAAGCGAGTTATTCACGTACCACCGTGCGATCTGCCACTTGACGCCGTCCGCGGGCGTGTAGATCGGAAAGTCCTCGGGGTCGTGCTTCTGGCCGATCTGGATCGCGATCGGCTGCATCGAGGGCCGACCCGTGGGGTAGCCCTTGGGCGGCTTGTCGTTCCAATAGAACAGCGCGATGGGTGCCGTGACGTACCGCCGCTCGCCGTGAAGATGGCTCCCATCTTCGGGGTGCAGGTTCGTGAAGTCCAACCCGAACAGTCGGCCCTGGGCTACGGCCTGGGCGAGCGTGATCTCCGGGTTTCCGGTGGCGGTGCGGAGCATCTCGTCGGTGAACGGCGCCTTGGCGAGGATCGACGAGAGGTGCAGCCCGAGCGCCGGGGGATCACCGGCAAAGATGCCCTTGAGTTGGGTGGTGTTGAACCCGGCGATCTGCAGCCACCCGAAGTACCAATCGGTCTGCCCTGGCCGTTCCCCCGGCGCGAGCGCCATCCAATCCTCGGCCGTCAGCCGGTACACGGCGGGGGTCTCGATCTTCTTGAAGAGCGTGCCTGCGTAGTCATCGAACGAGGTGGCGCGCAGATAGTCGCGGCCGTGCTCTTCGCTGAGCATGTCGTACAGCGTGTTCTTCAAGAACGCGGTGACCCCGTTCTCGGTGAAGTCCCTGAACACCTCCGCGAGGCCGGTGACCATCTGCTCCACGTCCTTCGGGACCTTGCCGACTTCGGAAGCGACGGCGCCCAGCGCCTTTGGGAGCGTGGCCACCGCGTCAATCACCTTCACCATCGCGTTCACGTCGCCGACGACGTTGAACTTCGAGAGTCCGTCAATCTGCTCCTTGAGCTCGGCCAACGCCTGCTCGGTCGCCACGAGCTCGGGGATGGGATCCGGCGGGAGATGGGACTGGAGGTGCGCTCGCAACAGATCGCCCACGACCTGCACAAAGTTCGCGGCGAGGGGAATGAACACCTCCGCGACCTTGACCTCGTAGTCGAGGGTGAACGTCTCCCCCGACGGCACCCCCGCCGAGAGCGGGAGCGGGTACAGGTACGACTTCATGTAGTTGTAGGACGTGCGGGCGAGCGCGAGCTGAAAAGCCCGGTCGTTCGTGCGCTGCAGGGTATTGCTCGGATCGTGGGGGATCGTCGGGATGCGATCCGCCGGGACCGGCGACACGAACTTGGGTTGGGCGGTCCCTGGGCGACCGGTGGCGAGGGTAGAACGGACGTTGGCTCTGGACATGGGGACTCAGGTGGCCCGGCCAAGTATCCCTACACCAACCCCCGCTCCACCACCAGCTCGGCATTCGCGATCGCCGCCCCCGCCGCCCCGCGGATCACGTTGTGCGCCAGCGCGAAGAACTTGACCGTCATCACCTCGCATTCTTCGAGCCGCCCCACGGTCACCACCATCCCCGACGCCCGACCCTCCCCTCGGTCCGCGTCGGTACGGGGGGTCGGCCGCCCGCGCGCATCGGTGATCACGATCGGCTGGACGGGCAGCGTCGGCAGGGCGATCGGGCCCCGAAAACCCTCCAACGACGCGCGTACATCCGAGAGCGTCGGCGCGCCCTTGAGACGCACATGTACGGCAACCAAGTGGCCGTCCACGACAGGGACCCGCACGCACCGCGGGGAGATCGGAAACGCGGCCGGTTCCCGCTCGCCGAGGATCTTGCGCGGCTCCGTCGCCACCTTCTCCTCTTCGTCGCCAGCGTGTGGATGAACGTTCCCAAGGATGTCCCACGCGCTCTCGCCGGGGTAGCCCGCTCCCGACACCGCCTGGTAGCTCGCGCAGGTGACCGCCTCTACGCCAAAATCCCGGTGCAAAGGGGCGAGCGCCATGGTCATCGGGATGCAGGTGCAGTTGGGGTTCGTGACGATGAAGCCCGCACCCGAGGCCCGCGCGTCCCGCACCCATTCGAGGTGGTGGGGGTTCACCTCGGGGATGATCAGCGGCACGCCCTCGACCATCCGAAAGGCGCTGGCGTTCGAGATCACGGCCCGGCCCGCTGCGACAAAGGCGGGCTCGACCTCGGCGGCGATGGCCTTGTCCAACGCGCTGAACACCAGGGACGCGCGCACCGACTCCGGAGAGGCGGCGACGACCCGTTGGTCCCCACGGGGGTTGTCGCCAGCGAGCCGCCAGGCAGCGGCCTCAGCATAGCGCTTGCCCGCCGACCGATCCGAGGCTGCGAGCTCGGCGAGCTCGAACCAGGGGTGATCTTGCAGGAGCTGGACGAACCGCTGGCCCACCATGCCGGTGGCGCCAAGCACGGCGACGGGGATCCGGGACATCGCGAGCAGGTAGCCCGCGGGATAGGGCCCGACCATGACGTATCCGCCGATCGAGAGCCTCATTCCGCACCGCGCGCCCCATCGCCATGTCTCGCGCATCGTCGCCGTGAACGGAACCCGGGCCGTGGCCGAGGGCGATTTTGTGCCGGAAGACGTGTCGGGGCACTTCCCGGGGCGCCCGATCATCCCCGGCGTGGTGATGGTGGAAGCGCTGGCCCAAACGCTCTGCGCGATGGCGACGCTCGCCGGAGAGCATGGCCAGGCCGTGCTCACCGGGGTCGAGAAGGCCCGGTTCCGGGGGATCGTGATGCCGCCGTGTACGCTCACGTACGAGGTGGATGTGACCGAGCGGCGCCTCGGGGTCACCTGGGCGAAGGGGCGCGTGCTGCGGGGCGGCGAGGTGGTGTGTACCGCGACCCTGCAAGCGGCCATCGTGCCCGAGGCGGTCCTCGCCGCGGCGGGCGCGCAGGGGCCGGCGGAGGCGTGAAACGCGCCGTTGTTGTCGGCTCGGGGGCGGGGGGCCTCGCCTCCGCCGTGATGCTGGCCCAGGCGGGTTGGGCCGTGACCGTGCTTGAGCAACACACACGGGCGGGCGGGTTCCTGCACCGTTTTTTCCGCAAGGGGATCGGCTACGACACTGGGTTCCACTACATTGGATCGGCCGGGCCTCAGCAGCTGGTCTGGCGGATTTTCGGGCACCTCGGTATTCGAGAGAAGCTCCGACTGATGCCTTTGGACCCTGAAGGTTTCGATTGGATCCGGTTCCCCGGGCTGGATTTCCGGGTCCCCGTCGGCGTGGACAACTACGGCGAGCGCCTCCGCCAACAATTTCCGCACGAGGCGGCCGGCATCGCGAGGTACATCCAACTCCACAAGGAGACCTGCGCCGCTTACGGATGGTACAACCTTGATCTGTCCGTCCCCGTGGACCGGGTCTTGCGCGCGGAGGGGATCTCGCTGCGCGAGGTGCTCGATGATTGCTTCCGCGATGTCCGGCTCCGCGCGGTGGTCGCCGGGCAGGCGGTTTTGTACGGTGTCCCCCCGAAGGATGCGCCGCTGGGACTGCACGCCGTCGTCACCGACCACTTTCTCCAGGGCGCGTACACAGTGCGCGGCGGGGGCGACCGGATCGCGATGGAGCTGGTGCGTCGGCTGCGGTCTTTGGGCGGTGTGCTGAAGCTCCGCGCGCGCGTCGAGCACATCGAGGTCCAGGGCGGAGCCGCGGTCGCAGTCCACGCGGGCGGCGTGCGGTACGACGCCGATCTCATCGTCGCCAACGCCCATCCGAAGCATGTGTTGGAGCTCCTGCCGGAGGGTGCGACGCGGCCGGCCTACCGGGATCGCGTAGTGGATGCGACCGCAGGGCGCGGGCACCTCGGCCTCTACATGCGCGTCAAGGGCGACCTTTCCCAACTCGCGCGGCGGAACCTCTACCGGTTCAGCTCCTTCGATGAGGCGGTGCTGGACCAGCCGGCGACGCCTTCGTCCATCCCGTTCTGGTTCCTGACCGCGCCGGGGGCTCGCGATCCGGGTCGCCCTGGGTCGGAGCAGGTCGTGCTGGGGCTGATCCAGACCGACTGGAAGGACCTGCGGTCGAAGGTCCCGGAGATCGGCACGCCGGGGGAGCCTGCGGCGTACCAAAGCCCCGCCTATCTGGCTTGGAAGCGCGAGATGGTTGCGGCGTGTGTAAAGGCGACGACCGCCGATTTCCCGGGGTGGGAGGTGCTGGAGGCAGAGGGTTCCAGCCCGCTGACCACTTGGCGGTACACGGGTTCCCCAGAGGGCGCGACGTACGGGCATTACCATTCGGTCGCCCAAATGGGCAGGTATCGCCTGCCGATCAAGGTGCGGGTGAAGAACCTGCTCCAGGTTGGCCACGCCGTCGGGTTTCCGGGGATTTGCGGCGCGATGATGAGCGCGTACGCCGCGCTCGGCGATGTGTTGGGTGCAGAACAGCTCGTTTCCGAGCTCAAGGAGGTTCAGTGATGCGTCGCGTTGTTGTGACAGGCTTCGGCCTGGTGTCCCCACTCGGGTGTGATGCGGAGGCCGCGTGGCGCGGTGTGCTCGCAGGGGCGAGCGGCGTGGTCGGGATGCCAGCGTTCGCAGAGGTCGCAGACCTCGGGACGCGGATCGCCGCCCCGGTCCAGGGGTTCGTGCCGGAGCGCATCCCTCGAAAAATACGGCGGAGCATGTCGCGCATGTCGCAGTACGCGACCGCAGCGGCCACGGATGCGCTCGCCCATGCGCGCTTTCCGATGGAGGAGCTACCGGGTGGGCGCGTCGCCATCGTCGCCGGCTCCACCACCGGCTCCCCGGACGCGATGGAAGAGTTCTGGCGGGAGTTCATCGAGACGAAGTCGATTCGCGGGGTACAAAGCACGTCGTTCCTGAAAGTGATGTCCCACACCGTCTCCAGCCACCTCGCGCTGGCGTTTGGCGTGACGGGGCCCATCCACGCGCCCTGCTGCGCCTGTGCCGTGTCCAACCAGGCTGTGGGCGTCGGCCTGGACCTCATCCGGCTCGGCCGAGCGGACGCGGTGATCGCCGGCGGTGCCGATGAGCTCTCGCTGCTCTCCGCCGCGACCTTTGACGTCGTGCGCGCCGGTTGTCGTGGCCACGAGGACGCCCCCACCCTTCGCCCCGCCCCGTTCGACCGTACCCGGGACGGTGTGGTGTGCGCGGAGGGCGCCGCCATCGTCATCCTGGAGGAGCGCGAGCGCGCGATCAAGCGAGGCGCGCCGATCCTCGGAGAGATCCTCGGCTACGGCGAGTCCTGCGACGCGAACCACATGTCCACGCCCGAGCCGACCGGGATGCGCATGGCGATGGAGCGCGCCCTGGCCGACGCGAACCTGCCCGCCAGCGTGGTGGACTACGTCTGCGCGCACGCGACAGGCACCCTCCTGGGGGATGCCGCGGAGGCGCTCGCGACCCATGAGGTGTTCGGCAGCAAGGTCCCGGTCGCGAGCCTCAAGGGCAACTACGGCCACATGCTCGCGGCGTGCGGTACGACCGAGCTCATCGCGTGTCTGCTCGGGATGCGCGATGGCATCATTCCTGGGACGCGGAACCTCCACAATCCCGACGTGGCGCCGATCCTGCTCCCCCAAGCCCCGCTCCACCGGGAGCAGCGGGTGGTGGTGAGCAACAACTTCGCGTTCGGCGGAATCAACGCCTCGCTGGTGATCGGGCGGGGGGCACCCGGGGATTCAGCGACCGGTTAGCCCCCCGGCTCACTCGGTGCCTTGAATGCGTGGTCGTCTCCTCCGTCTCTGCGAGAACCTCTGGTGGTGCTGGGATGCCCAGGCCACTGAGCTTTTCGCGTCGCTGCACCCCGAGCGTTGGGAAGAGGTTCACCACAACCCGTTGATGCTGCTCGGGGAGCTCGACGACGACGCGGTCGCCAAGGGCTTGGCCCGCCACCCTGCCCTGCTGGAGGTCGTGGAGCGCCGGTTCGACGCCTACATGGCGGCGACCGACACCTGGGCGAGTCGGGAAATGGCGGAGTTCCAAGGGAAGGTCTGCTACTTCTCGATGGAGTTCGCGCTCCACGAGTCCCTCCCGATCTACTCGGGTGGGCTGGGCGTGCTCGCGGGGGATCACCTCAAGAGCGCCTCCGACCTCGGCGTGCCGCTCGTCGGCGTCGGCCTGCTGTACCGCGAGGGCTACTTCAAGCAGATCATCGCGAACAACCGGCAGGTGCCGGCTTGGCCCCCGACACCCCTGGAGCACACGCCGCTCAAGCGCCTGGACGTCCAGGTGGACGTACCGCACGGCCATCACACCTACAAAGCGCAGGTTTGGGAGCTGCAAGTGGGCCGGGTCCACCTGTACCTGCTCGACTCCGACGTCGAGGGCAACCGCCCCGAGCACCGCAGCCTGTCGATGCAGCTCTACGGAGGCGACGCCGCCACGCGGATCCAGCAGGAGGTGCTGCTTGGCATCGGGGGCGTTCGCGCGCTCCGGGCGCTCGGCATCGTGCCCACGGTCATCCACATGAACGAGGGGCACGCCGCCTTCGCGGTGATCGAGCGGTGGCGCGAGGAGATGCTCGCCGGCCACGGCAAGCTCGCGGCGTTCGAGCTGGTTCGCAAGGGCTGCGTGTTTACGACGCACACGCCCGTCGACGCGGGTCACGACCGCTTCAATTGGGACCTGAAGTCGGAGGCGCTGCAGGGTCTGCGCGAGGACATGAACCTGCCAGAAGGGACCTTCATGGACCTTGGACGGGTGCAGCGCGGCAACATGAACGAGCCGCTGTGCATGACCGTGCTGGCGCTGCGTGGAAGCCGCGCGGCGAACGGAGTCGCCCGGCTTCACGGCGAAGTCAGCCGAAAGATGTGGAAGAACCTGTACCCGAAGCTGGAGGAGGACGCCGTGCCCATCGGGTCGGTGACCAACGGGGTGCACGCGCCAAGCTGGATGAGCGCGAGGATGCAGCGGCTGTTGGACGATCATTGCCCCAAGTGGCGAGAGGGGGTGGTGCCCTCGCTGACGAACGTGACGGACGCGCAGCTCTGGAGCCTGCGGTGCGGGCTGCGGCTGAAGCTCGTCGCATGGGCAAATCGCCAGCTTGGTCGGGACTGGTTGGACCCCGACGCGCTCACCATCGGCTTCGCTCGGAGGTTCGCGCCGTACAAACGCGGCAACCTCATCTTTACCGATCCGGACCGCCTCTCCCGGATCTTGCAGGATCGCCCGGTGCAGATCCTGTTCGCCGGCAAGGCCCATCCGCGCGACGCCGCGGGCCAGGGCATTCTCCGCAACGTGCTGGAGTGGACCCGCGACGAGCGGTTCCGCGGGCGCATCGTTTTCCTGCCCGACTACGACATGGCGCTTGGGCGCAGGCTCACCCAGGGCGTGGACGTCTGGCTGAACACCCCGCGGCGCCCGCGGGAGGCCAGCGGCACGAGCGGCATGAAAGTGCCGCTGAACCTCGGGATCAACTGCTCGATCCTGGATGGTTGGTGGCCCGAGGCCTACGACGGTACCAACGGCTGGGCGATCGGCGACGGCATCGAGCGCGCCACGCCCGAAGAGCAAGACGCCGTGGATGCGGAGAGCCTTTACCAGCTCCTGGAGCAGAAGATCGTGCCGGAGTTCTTTGAGCGCGACGACATGGGCGTACCTCTGGAGTGGGTGACGCGGATGCGCCGCAGCCTGGAGACGTGCGGACGGCAATTTCAGACGCATCGAATGGTCGCGGAGTACGCGCGGAAATATTACCTCACCTAGCACCCGGAGCCCGCTATGCCCATCACCAAGAACATCGGCCTCTCCCTCGGCGCGGACCTCTGCTGGCCCGCCTGCTACGAGGCGATCATCTCGAAGCTGAACTTGAGCCTTCCGACGCCCTCGGGCGACAGCATGCAGTTCAACATCGAGCGCGTTCGGCCCGAACCCTTCGACCTTCGCTACAAGCCCAAATACGACGTGGTGGTGGACCGAATCACCCATTGGTTCCCGACCACCCGGGAGTGGGTGAAGAAGATCATGCTGATGGACGACGTATACGTCCTGAACAACCCGTGGATGATCCAATCCGCGGAGAAGCACACGACCTACTGCGCGATGATGCGGCTCGGGTTCCCCATCCCGGAGACGTGGTTGGTCCCCCCGAAAGAGTATGCGGACGAGGGCGACGTGCTGACCACCGTGCGCCGGTACAACAAGCTGTTCGACCTGCAAGACGTCGGCCGGGCCGTCGGCTTTCCCCAGTTCATGAAGCCCTACGACGGCGGGGCCTGGCGTGGCGTGACCAAGATCGCGGACGGTGCAGCGCTGGCGAAGTCCTACGATGCGTCTGAAAAGCAGTTGATGCACGTCCAAAAGGGCGTCGATCCGTTCGATCTCTTCGTGCGGGGCATCGGCATCGGGCCGCAGGTCAATTGCATCAAATACGATCCGGGGGCGCCTTTGCACGCCCGCTACGTGGTGGACTTCAACTTCTTGAACGGCGACGAGTGGCTGACCCTCACCCGCTTCAGCCGCGTCATCAACGCGTTCTTCTGCTGGGACTACAACTCGTGTGAGTCGCTCCGCAAGGACGGCACGTTCTTCCCGATCGACTTTGCGAACGCCTGCCCGGATAGCCAGGTTACAAGCCTCCATTTCCACTTCCCGTGGATCGTGAAGTCGCTCGTGAAGTGGTCCCTGTTCTGCGCGTACAGCGAGCGAAAGCCGGTGTTGAACCCCAACTGGGCGCCCTATTTCAAGATCGCCGACAAGGACATTCCCTTTTCGGAGAAGCTCGAACAATACGACGTGCTCGCGCGCGAGCATTTTGACGCCGACCGCTTCGAAGAATTCTGCCACACGCATTTGAGCCACCTCGACGAGGTCGCCGTGGAGTTCTTCGCCACCCCCGCGTGCAAGGAGATCTTCCGGGAGAAGGTGGCCGCGCTGTTCCCGAAGCACGAGGTGGACGAATTCACCGACCATTTCTACGGGTTGGTGCAGTTCTGGGTCCGCACGGAGCGGGACCGGCTCTCGCGGTAGGACGGCGGGCGCACCGGAGGCGTAAACCACAGTGCTGCTCGTCGCCCTCACCCTCGGATGCGCCCAACCAGAGGCTTCCAACCCCACGGAACGGTTGGGCGGCTGGACCGACCATCTGGGCCGCGCCGTTCACCACCGCGGCATGAACGTCGCCTCCACGGCCAAGACCAGCGCGGACCACCTTCCCGGGTTTGACGACGCCGCCTACGATCTGCTCCCGGCCTACGGCATCACCCTCGTGCGCTACCTGGTGTTCTGGGAGGCAATCGAGCCCACGGAAGGTTTGTACGACGACGCCTATTTGGATGCTGTCGCGCTCGACATCCAACGCCTTCGGGACCGGGACGTCGAGGTCATGCTCGATTTTCACCAGGACGTTTACGGAGAGGGTTTCGGCTTCACAGGTTTCCCCCGCTGGACGTGTGACGAAGCGCAATATGAGACCTTCACGCCCAACACGACGTCTTGGGCGCTCAATTATCTGGCGCCCGAGGTTCAATATTGTTTTGACGCCTTTTGGGCGTCGTCCGAGCTGCAGGATTCCTACATCGCGATGGCGACCCACGCAGCGAGCCGCTTGGACGCCCTCGTGATCGGCTACGACACAATGAACGAGCCCTTCTGGGGCACGTCCGCCCAGGAGGCGTTGGAGACCGGCGCGTTTGGCGATTTTCAGGCCGCCGTCGTCGATGCGCTTCGGGCGGTCTCCCCCGACGCGTGGATCGCGTTGGAGCCTCTCGCGTATACGAACTTCACCGGGGACAGTTACCTCCCCTTCCCGGCCGACATCTCGGAGCGCGGGGGTCTGCTCTACGCGCCGCATTTCTACCCGCCCTACGCCGAATCCGGCGAGGGTTGGGACGGCACGTTCGAGGACGAGGCCGATTGGCTCAACGGGCTCGCCGATCAGGCCGACGAGCGTGGCGCTGGCTTATGGCTCGGCGAGTTCGGGATCTTCGCAGAGAACGGCAACGAGGTCGAGTACATCCGGAGCGTGATCGACACCCTGGCGGCGCGCGGCGCCTCCACCGCCTATTGGGCGTTTGATCCTGGCCAGATCTTCGACGGCGAGACAAACGCCCCCGGCGAGGTGTTCACCGCCTGGCAGCGGCCCTTCGTCCACGCAATGCCTGGGCGGATGGTCTCGATCGCGCACGACGGTTCGGACAGCGAGGTGGTCTACGCCCCCGTGCTGCCCGACTTGCCGCTTACGATCGTGCTCCCGGAGGGGGCATGCGGCACGCTCACGATCTCCACGGTCCCGACGATGCTGGGGGTCGGGGTCGTGACGACGCCGGGCCGGATCGAGCTGTACGGGGAGGCGACCGGGGAGCAGTGGGTGGGGTTGGCGTGCGCGCCTTAGTTCCAGGTCAACCCGACCCCCAGCCGCAGCTCCCACCCGGGGAGCACCTCCGGATCCGCGCCGCCCACGATGATCTCGACGCTCCGGGTGTCCACTTGGAAGCGCGCCATGGGCTCAACCGAGAGCTTCGAGACGAGCGGGATGCGGCCGATCACCTCGCCCCCAACGAACGGCACGGGGATGGTCTGCACGGCGGCGCCCTCGTCGTGAAAGGCGCGAAGGGCCAGACCGCCCACGATCCCGCCGCCGACCGGAAACTGGGGTGCGAACCACGCGCCGCCGCCGAACTCCAGGCTTGAAAAGCCGCGACCTTCGCCAGCGCTGGCGATGCCGCTCATGGTGTGCAGCGCCCCCAAGGCGCCCACGCGAACGGGTCCGACGTGGACGCCGAGCGCGAGCTCAGGGCTGAACGCCACGCTGCTCCTGCCGCGGATGTCCAACTGCCCCCCGACGCGTGCGAACAGGCCGAGCGTAGACGGCTCGGAATCGGAGGGACCGAGCGGTGCGGTGGAGGTCGTGGTGGTCGCGGTCGGAGCAGCGGCCGGGGCCGTCGGCGACGGCGCCGCTACGGTGGCGACCGGGTCGGCCACGGGGGGGAGCGGGGCGGGCGCGATGGGGAGCACGGCGGGTGGCGCGGCGCCAGCCAGCTTGGCCAGGTACCAGGCGAGGTCTTCCCTCTCCTGGGCATTCGTGGGGATCAGCACGGCGAGATCCTGAATCTTCCCGGCCTTGTTGACGATCCGCACGTTCCACGTGGATCCGTTGCCCGCGTCGCTCATGACCACGCCCCAACCGGCGGGTGTCCCGACCGTGAGCCCCGTGGCCGTCAGGATGTCCGACCAGCCCGCTTCTGCCTCCCCGACAGGGAGCTGCACGGGCACGGCGGAGGGATTGGCGGCGATGGCCACGCGGAGGAACACAGCGAGCAGGAAGGCGAGCATCGCTCCAGTGTAGCGCGGGGCGGGGCCAGCCCGCCGAGCCGCGAGCAAGGTTCGCCGAGCGCGCGGATCGGCGGCCGCCCGCTCAGGCCGGCTTCACCACAAGGTTGACCAGCTTGCCGGGCACGACGATCTCTTTGACGATGTCCATGCCGATCAGGAACTTCGCCACGTTGTCGATCTGCTTGGCCGACGCCAGGAGCTCCGCCGCCGGGGTGGACCGGGAGGCGCGGAAGGTCCCGCGCAGCTTGCCTGCGACTTGAACGGCGATCTCGACCTCGTCCACAACGAGCGCCGCTGCGTCCCACGCGGGCCAGCGCGCCCCATAGATCGAGGTGGTATGCCCCAAGTGGGCCCACAGCTCCTCAGCGATGTGCGGCGCCCACGGATGCAGGATGGTGACCAACGCCTCGGCGGAGGCGCGGGTGAGCGGCTCGCCCTTCGCGGCGTTGACCACCTCCATCATGCGGGCGATGGGCGTGTTGAAGCGGAGCGCCTCAATGCCCTCCGTCGCCTCTTTGATGGCGATCTGGACCGCGCGGTGGACCTCGGGCGTCTCGGACCGGCCGAGCCGAAGGTCCCCGTCATCGGTCACGAGCAGGCGCCAGACCCGCTCCAAGAAGCGATAAACGCCTTGAACCCCCGCAGTTTGCCAGGGCTTGACCTGCTCGAGCGGACCCATGAACATCTCGTAGAGCCGCAGCGCGTCGGCGCCGAACTGGTCCACGACATCGTTCGGGTTCACCACGTTCATCAACGATTTGGACATCTTCTCGATCTGGGTCTTGACCGGACGCTGATCGCCCCTGGTCACCCAACTCCCGGGAGAGAGCTCTTCGACCTCGCTCGGGTGCCAGTATTTACCGCCGGCGTCCTCGTAACTGTAGGCCAGGATCATGCCCTGGTTGAACAGCTTCTGGAACGGCTCCTTGGTGTGTACCAAGCCGCAGTCGTACATCACCTTGTGCCAGAAGCGGGCGTACAACAGGTGCAGTACCGCGTGTTCGACCCCACCGATGTACAGATCCACGGGGCCCCAGAGCTTCTCCTTCTCAGGGGAGAAGGGCAGGTCGGGGTTGTGGGCGTCCATGTAGCGGAGCCAGTACCAGCAGGACCCAGCCCATTGGGGCATGGTGTTCAGCTCCCGCCGCGCGGGCTCGCCGTTCCAGCTGGTGTTCACCCAGTCCGTGGCACGACCCAGCGGGGGCTCGCCCGTCGCGGTGGGGCGGAAGTCGTCCAGCGGGGGGAGCGTGACGGGCAGCTCGGTCACGACGTGGATGCCGCCATCGGCGGTGTGCACGATGGGGAAGGGCTCGCCCCAGTAGCGCTGGCGTGAAAAGAGCCAGTCGCGCAGCTTGTAGCGCACGACGCCCTTGCCCTTGCCCTCCGCCTCGAGCCACTCGATCATCCGGCGGGTGGCGGCGCGGGTGCCCAGGCCCTCGAGGATGCCGGAATTCACGGCGGTGCCCTCGCCGGGGAACGGGAGCGCTGGATCCGCGGGGGTGGTGACCACCCGGAGGATCGGCAGATCGTGCTTCTGCGCGAAGGCAAAGTCCCGCTCGTCGTGCCCGGGGACCGCCATGATCGCCCCGGTGCCGTAGGAGATCAGCACGTAGTCGGCGACGTAGATGGGCACCGCCGCGCCGGTGGCGGGGTTGGTGGCGTAGGAGCCTGTGAAAACCCCGGTCTTGGCCTTCTCGGCGATCTTCCGGTCGAGATCCGAGCGATTGCGAGCTGCGGCCGCGTAGGCGGCGACCTCCGCGGCACCTGCGCCGACGGTGAGCGCCGGCACCAGCGGGTGCTCGGGGGCGAGGACGCAGAAGGTGGCGCCGTACAGCGTGTCGGGACGAGTGGTGAACACCGTGATGGGCCCGGCCAGGGTCTCGAACACGACCTCCGCGCCCTCCGAGCGGCCGATCCAGTTCCGCTGCATCTCCAAGATGCCCGCGGGCCAATCGAGCCCGTCGAGGTCCACCAGCAAGCGCTCGGCGTACTCGGTGATCCGCAGCATCCACTGCTTCATCATCCGGCGCTCGACGACATCCCCCGTGTCTACGTACTTGCCGTCTTGAACCTCCTCATTTGCCAGGACTGTGCCGAGGGCCGGGCACCAGTTGACGGGCACCTCCGCAAGGTAGGCCAGCCCGCGTTCATACAGCTTGAGGAAGATCCACTGCGTATGCTTGTAGTAGTCGGGCGCGGAGGTGTTCACCTCCCGGTCCCAGTCGTAGCTGAAGCCCAGCCGCTGGAGCTGGGTGCGGAACGTGTCGGTATTTTCCTTGGTGATCGCCGCCGGATGCCGCCCGGTGCGCACGGCCGCGCGCTCCGCGGGGAGCCCGAACGCGTCCCAGCCCATGGGGTGGAGCACGCGAAAGCCGTTCGCCCGCTTGTACCGGGCGGTGATGTCCAGCGCGGTGTACGACTCCGGGTGCCCGACGTGAAGCCCGGCGCCTGAGGGGTACGGGAACATGCCGAGCGCGTAGAACTTGGGCTTGGCCGGATCTTCGTCGGTCTTGTAGGTCTCGTGATCGGCCCAGTAGCGCTGCCAGCGGGGCTCGATCTCTTTCGGGTTGTAGGGGCTCATGGTGTTTCGTCCGGAGGGGGCCGGGCTATCAAGGAAGCGCGGGATGGTCACCGGCCCGGGCGGTTCAGCAGGGGCCGGGGGGACCGCGCCGGTGATCCGCGGCGTTCTGCGGCTCGATCCGAACGGCAGAGAGGACGAGCGAGCCGCCCCAAGGGTCGGAAGGGAACCAGCCGATGATCCACCGCCACGCCACCTGGGCGCCATGCTCCAGCCCCCGCTCTGTCGAAGCTTGCTGGGCGAGCGACCATGGCAACGCTGCGAGGGCAACGGCGCCGAGCAGGAAGATGGCGACGGCGCCGGCGGAGGTGAACAAGAAAGGGGAGAGGGTGGGGTCCATGCGTGCTCCTGTTGAACGTCTGAACAGCTTACCTGAACGTGTGAGCGGAAGCAACCGCTCGTACACATCTTCACCCCCGTGGGTGCCAAAATATGTCCGGGTTGTTACTTTTCTTTGCACCATGCTCGACGCCGACCTCAACAAGTCTCAGAAGTTCGTTCGCATCCTGGAGCTCGTCTCCCGTCGCGGGGGCGTCGCCGCCCATGTGCTCATGGAGCGTTTCGAGCTCGATGCCCGAACGCTACGCAGGTACCTCGCGGATCTTCACGACCTCGGGCTCCCCATCGAGGACAACGGCAACGGCAACGAACGCATGATCGCCATCGCGCCGACCTACGCGAGATCCGGCGTGCAGCTCACGCTCGCGGAGGTGCTATCCCTGCACTTCGGGCGTACATTGTACACTTTTCTGGAGGGCACCTCCTTCGCCGCCGACATGGAGGGCGCCATCGAGCGTCTTCAACCCGCCATCGCTCGGTCGACGGCGGACCTCACGCACAACATCGACCGCAAGTTCATGGCCGTCGGCGAGCACGCGAAGGACTACTCGAGCAACCCAGATCTGCTCGACGAGGTGATCAGCGCGCTGCTCTACGGCAACCCGGCCGATGCCGAGTACCGAGGGGTACGCGGAATGGGCAAGATCTACCGGCTGGAACCGCTGACGCTGGCCGTGTATCGCCAGGGGCTCTACCTGTACGCGCGCGACGTGAACGAGGGCAAGATCAAGTCGTTCGCCGTCGAGCGGTTCGAGCGCTTCTCCCGCTTGCGCAGGGAGTCTTTCCCGTACCCGCCGTCCTACGATCCGCGAGATCTCGTCGCCCACAGCTTTGGGATCACGGCCGGCGTGCCCGAGGACGTGGTCGCGCGGTTCACTCCAGAGGTCGCGTTCTACGTGCGCGAGCGGCTCTGGCACCCGACTCAGCGGCTTGAGCGCTTGCCGGACGGAGGGGTTCGCCTGAAAATGCGCGTGGTTTGTGGCCCGGAGTTGAAGGAGTGGCTGCTTGGCTTCGGGGCGCAGGCCCGCGTCGATGCGCCCGCCTCCCTGGTCGAGTGGGTCAGAGAGGCGCATCGGGCCGCACTCGCGAACTACGGCGCTTGATTGATGAGATCCCCAGACCGCGAGGTGATCCCGACGATCCTGAATCCGGGCGACGTCTGCGCGCAGGACGAAGGGCTCTTCGACGAAGGAGATTTTGAGAACTACCGGAAGTTCGGGGCGACGACGCTGGATCTATCCGCGTGGAAGGCCGAGGATCGCCGTTTCCATCAGGCCTACCTGGCGGTGTTGGGCGGAGAGCGTGCGTGGGGCGACCCCGACCTGCTCGACGCCGCCCGGAGGCTCTGCGTGGACGCGCCACGCCATCACGATGCACGTCCTGGGCGGATCGCGGGGGTGCAGGTCCACGACGAAGTGCTCTGCGACGTGGTGGAGGACGCCGTTCCCGAGTGGGGGATGCTGCTGGAGCGGATCACGGGCGTGCCAGGATCGAAGAGCCAAGTCGGCGCCGTGGCGGCGCTCGGGTTCCTCCAGTGCGGCATCGAAGGCACCCGCCCGATCGACAGTTGGATGGACGAGGAGCCCGACCGCGCGTTGGTACAGTCCGTGCGGGTGATCGCCGATGCGCCGGTGGGTGTTTGGGTGGGGGGACGGCAGTTGATGAAGATCGTGCCGGCGCTTTGCCCGCCAGCGGAGGCGGTCGCTGGAAAATCCGACAGATCATCGCCCAGTAGATCGGTCGGATCCGGGATCGGGGCGTTCGTGGCCCGGGCCTACAGGACGCAGGCGGGGTGGGCCTTCTCGGGGGTGGTCCCGCTCGACCCGGGCACATCGGACGGCCTCGAAGCCGTCCTGGAACGTCGGATGGTCCTGGAGCTCTGGCGCCTGCGCCGACGGGAGCGGCGGGCGACCTTCGAAGACGCGATCCGAGTCGCCCCCGCCGTCGTGTACCGCACGGCCGGCGAGTGGGGCGAGATACATCGGACACGGTGAAGGTCCACCACCTCAACTGCGCGACGATGTGCCCGCTCGCCGGCGGGATATTGGGGTTTGAAGGCCAGAAGAGCATCGTGTGTCATGTGCTGCTGGTCGAGACCGCCCAGGGGCTGGTGCTCATCGACGCGGGGCTCGGGTTGCACGACATCGCCGCTCCGGTGGACCGGCTGGGGCGGATGTTCGTGGGGGTGTGCAAGCCCCGACTGCTCCCGGCAGAGGCCGCGATCTCGCACGTCCGGCGGCTGGGGTACAGCCCGGACGATGTGCGCCACGTGGTGCTCACGCACCTGGATCTCGACCACGTCGGGGGCCTCTCTGACTTTCCGAAGGCTCGCGCCCACGTGATGGCCAAGGAACACGAGGCGGCGACCGTCCGGGCGACGATGTTGGAGCGCCACCGGTATCGGCCGGCGCACGTCGCTTTTCCCACGTGGAGCCTCTACCCTACCGAGGGCGAAGCCTGGCACGGCTTTCAAGGCGTGCGCGGCATGGACGGACTGTCCGAGGAGATCCTGCTCATCCCGCTGATCGGGCACACCCACGGGCACTCCGGCGTGGCGGTCCAAGACGATCAGGGCTGGCTCCTGCACGCTGGGGACAGCTATTTTCACCAGGACGAGGTGCGGGTCGGGCGGGCGCCCTTCGCCGTCGAGACCTTCCAGAAGGTGCTCCAGATGAACGGTCCGGCCAGGCTCCAGAATCGCGCTCGGCTCGCCGAACTGCACGCCTCTGGATCCGTCCGCATGTTCCCCGCCCACGATCCCGTCGCATTCATGAACTGTGGAGGTGTTTTGTGATCTTTCTGGCGCTCGCCGCGTGCTCTGACCCCCAGATCGAGTTCTCGATCTCTCCAAACCCCGTGGCCTTCGGCGAGGTGGACTTCGACGTCGAGATGCCCGACGAGGGCTACGCGCCGATCACCACCGCGATGACCAACAACGGCACCGAAGACGTCACGCTGTCGCTCCTGGACTTCGATGACGACTACGTTTGCGTGCAGGGCTATTTCCACGACCTGTTGCCCGGGACGATGGGCACCGTCGCCCCGAGCTCGACGTATGTGCTGAACATCGCGGTGTGCGGCTACCTGCCCGGGGAGCGGGAGACGCAGGTGAGCACTGAGGTCACGGTCGGCACGGACGGGGAGCCGGCGTCGTTCACGATCCCGGTCACGTTCACGCCGATGCAGTCGGGGGGCGGGGATACCTCGAGCTGATCCAAGGGCTGGGCCGCGACGGGCCGACGGGGCCCTCACCTACTCGGCAGTACCCAACCCCCGGGCACCGTCACGCCGTTGATCGCGGCCTGTACGTACCAGGCCCGGCCGCGGTCGAGCCCCGGAAAAGGCACGGAAGCAACACCGTTCGCGCCAGTCACCACCGAAAGCGATCGCACCTGCGGCGAGTCCTGGGTCTCATCCAGGCTGGCGGTCAGCCATACATCGGCGCCCGGCGGGGAGCGGACGGAGAAGGTGACCGGCTCTACGTCCGCCACCCGGGCGACGAGCCGCGGGGGAGGAGTGTGCACCATCGACGCTTCGGTGATCGAGAAGCTCACCGACTCCTGGTACGTTGCTGGCTCGCCGGTGATCGGCGAATCCGCGCTGTCCGTCACCAGGAGCGACACGGTGAAGGATCCGGAAGTCGTGGGGGCCCCGTACACCCGCCCCGTGCGGTCGAGGACGAGTCCGGCCGGAAGCGAGCCCAATGCCAGGCTCCAGGTGAGCGGTGCGGTTCCCCCCCACGCGACGAGCGGGTAGTCAAGATCGACGCCCACAACGCCCTCGACCGTGCTGTTGACGACGATGCCGAGCGCCCGATGTTCGTCCGTCCAACGCGCGAAGTCCGCGAGTGGGGCGTCGGCCGGAGGGCTGGCGTGGAGGCTCTGGAGCTCGTATGGGTCGGCGTTCAAGTCGTACAGTTCGACCTCGCCCGTGCCCCACTCGATGTACTTCCATCGCTCGGTCACCACCCCAGCCCAGAGCCGCGCGGGCTAGTAGGTCTCCAGAAAGACATGGTCCCGGGCATCCGGCGTGGTGGAATCCGCGACTGCAGGCAGGAGGCTCTCGCCCCAGCCGGAGGGTGCGACGCCTGCGAGGTCCGCGATGGTCGCCGGAAGATCAAGGTTCATCGCGATGAGTCTGTCGTCCTCACGCGCTGGGACGCCCGGGGAGCGGATCAGAACGGGGACCCCGACCGCCTCCTCGTACGGAAGGCCCTTGCCGGCCAGCCGGTGCTCGCCGTGGAGGTAACCGTTGTCACCGGCGAAGAGGATCTGAGCGCGATCCATCAGGCCCCGCGCCTCCAGCCCATCGAGCAAATCGCCCAGCGCTCGGTCCAGCGACTGGGTGTTCTCCATCATCCGTTGGGTGTCGGCGTCCCACTGGGCGAACTCCTCCTCGCCGGGCGCCTGGTCCTGGATCCAGCCCGGCTTGTCGGAGACATCCTCCTCTGCGAAGGCGACCGGACGCGGGGAGAAGCCCGCCCACGTGCCGACATCCTCGGTCGCGGGGTTGCCGTCGACATGGGGCGACTGGGGTGTCAGAAACACGAACGTGGGCTCGTCGGGGTGCTCGTCGAGGAACGCGAGCGCCTCGCCGAACAACCAGCCGGTCAGATGTTCCCCGCTGGTACCGACGAGCACCCCTTCTCCTGGCGCGTCTGGCGTGCTGGAGCCCCGGAGCAGCTGGGTGTCGTAGCTGTCCCCGCTGGCCATGGGGACCAGGAAGAGGTCCCATCCGGGGGGCACGTAGGGCTGGCCCGCGAGCTCGTAGCCGTTCAGGTACTTGCCGATCAGCGCTGTGCGAAAGCCAGCGGCCTGCAGGCGGGTCGCCAGGGTGTCCGTGTCGAGGAACTGGCCGACACCGCCGTTCGGCTCGTTGTTGGACTGCACCCCCGTCTCAGCCGGGAAAGCGCCGCCCGCCAGGAAGCTCGCCCGAACCGGACAGCAAAGGGGAACCGTGGTGTAGGCGCGCGTGAAGCGCACGGCCTCCGGGGCGAGCCGATCCAAGACGGTGGGCATCGACCAAAGGTAGCTCTCGCCAATGTCGTCTCCGAGCACCATCAGGATGAGCGGCGGGCCCGGGGCCTCGCCTGTCTCCCGGGGGTCCGTCTCGGACGTCTCGCCCCGCGGGCGGGAGTCCACGCTGTCCGACGGAGAGGGGGCGGAGTCCCCGCGGTCGAGGCTGTCGAGCGGCAGGGGCTCGGCCGTCAGCGGCCCATCCCGGAGGCTGTCCGTGCAGGCGGCCAGGGCGAGCAGCAAGGGCACGAGCGGGCGGGCCATGCACCAGCGTAACGCCGTTTACAGGGTGCCCGCCGATTCCGCTAGGGCATCCGCCCCACCACCACCTGTCGGCCCTCCCGCCACATCAGGTAGACGCCGCCCATCGACGGCCAGCGCTGGTCCCCGGCTCGCTCCAGGTGGAGCCCGCTCGAGCAGCGGATGTCGATGTCGCCGCCGGTCGCGAGGCCTGCGCGGTCCTCCCAACACGCAACGGTCCCGTCGTCGTTCACGGCCAGCCCGGCCATGAAGCCGGTGTCCGCGGGGAACGTGGATCGGACCTGCAGGTCGACGTCGTAGCGAACGACCTGGTCGGGCTCCACCCACCAGACGGACCGCGCTGCACCGGCGACGTGGTGCTGATCTTCGGGACCGCCGCCGATCACGGTGGGACGGCCCTTCTCAAGGCCGCCGACCTCCCCAGCCAACGCGACGATCCAGACATCCCGTGCCTCGCCAGCCTGCGTCCAGGCGGCCCAACCGTCCCCGACGGCGACCGGCTCGGCAGGGAGCGGCGCGGCGGTGAAGCGCGGCCAGGTGGATGCTGTCAGGTCCACAGCCTCGACGTGATCGGCGTAGGCGACCACCGCTGTCCCCAGGGCCAGTGCTGGCGGGACCAGCGGTTGGAAGGGGACAGTCGGCGGCCAGACTCCGCCGATGGGCCCCCGAACGGCCTGTGGGAGCACCCAAGCGCCCGCGCTTCGACCTGGCGCCCAGAGCCATCCGTCTCCGAGCCCAGGCGACAAGACCGGCGCGGTGAGCGTGACCATCCGGCCATCTTGAAGCGACACCGCGACGTTGACACGGTCATCGCCGACACAGCCAACCACCCAGTGGCCAGCGAGCGCAGGGTAGCGGTCGTCCCCGCACCGGGCAGCGGTCAGGACCCCGACAGACCGCACGTCCTCAAGCGCGACGCCGGGCACGCGCTCAGCGCGTGGAGGTGTCCGCCGTGCCGCAGCAGGTCGCGGTAAACCGCACGGTGTCGGTCGAGACCTCGCCGGTACAGTCGGTGACCGAGAGCTTGAGCGTGTAGGACACGTCCTCACATTCGTTGGGCTCGGTGGGCTCGATCTCTTCGAGGGTCACCTGCGTAGACAGCGAGGTGGTGTCGGCGATCGTGGCGTCGCCGCTCTCCACCGACCACTCCAGCACGATGGGGTCGCCATCTGGGTCCGTGACGCTCGCGTCTGAGCCCAGCGCGACGGTCTTGTCCGCGCACGCATCACAGTCGTACACGTAGCCGTCCTCCACGCAAACCCCGGACCCGGCGTCCGCAGCCTGATCGGTGCCCGCGTTCACCACGGGCCGGGTGTTGACGGTGCGCTCGGCCGCGACGACGCTCATGGTGTCCGGGGTTGACCAGCTCGTGCCGTCGTAGACGCTGCAGGAGAACACATAGGTCCCCGCCTGATCCGGGTAGATGGTCGGGTTGGCAAGCGAACGATCAGAGAACGACGCATCCGAGATGGCAGACGTGCTCGGCTTGCTCTGGACCGCCCAAGAGTAGGTGAGCGGGTCGCCGTCCGGGTCGGACGAGGCGGAGCAGTCCAGCGTGAGCGTGGTGCAATCTTCCGCGAGGAGCTGGTCCGCCCCGGCGTTCGCGGTCGGCTCGCTGTCATCCGCGGTGGCCGTGATCGTGACCTCATCCGCGTTCGACGAGGCCAGCCCATTGTTGACGACGAGACTCAACACGTACGCGCCCTTCGCGTCGAGCGCGAGCGTAGGCGAGGCCGAGGTCGTGTCGCTCACCGCGCTGGTCGAATTGCTCGGCTTGCTGACGAGGCTCCAGATGTACGTGAGCGACCGACCGACGGGATCGTAGCTGCCGGCGCCGGTCAGGGAGACGCTTGTGCCCACAGCCGCGGACTGATCGGGGCCCGCGTTGGCCACCGGGATGTTCTCCGGCACCTCCGCCGTGATGATGACGTAGTCTGCGGCGGAAGAGGCGCCCGAAGGGTCGGTCACGACCAACGCGACGACGTACGTGCCGACCATGTCCGGGAGGAACGTGGTGGTCACCGCCTCGGAGGAGTGGTTCGCGGAGAACGCGGACTCCCGCTCCATCATCCCCGAGCCCTCCGGCACATGGTCGAACGACCAAACGTAGCTGAGCAAATCACCGTCCGCGTCCACCGAGCCGGTGCCGGACAGCGTGATCGTGGCGTCCGCAGGCTGAGTCTGATCGGGCCCGGCGTTCGCCGTAGGCGCCCGGTTGGTCGCGGTCGTGCCGCGCGTGCCTTGCGAGTCCACCTCTTTCGGGGTGCACGACGCGAGGGACACCGCCAAGGCCAGGGTAAAGGAAAGGTAAGGTCGCATCGTCGCTCCGCTCAGTAGGTGCCGGTGCAGGTGTAGGTGATCGTCACCGAGTCGGAGGCGCTGTCGGCGCAGTCGCTGACCTCGAGGTCCACGGTCCAAGAACGGGTCTCGGTCACGTTCCGCTCGGAGGGGAACGAGGGCGTCACCACGCGCGTGGTCGCGCTGTTCGGGCTGTCGAGCGTGAGCTCTCCAGACGGATCCGACCAGCGGAACTGGAGCTCATCGCCGTCCACGGGATCATCGGACGCGGTGCCGTCGAGCGTCACATCGTCCGCCGGACAGTCCTCACACGTGAACACGTACGAGGCGGTCTCGCACTCAGGCTCGCGGCTGATCGTCTCGTCCTCGCCCGCGTTGGCGATGGGGAGCGCGTTGCCATCGACATCCTGGAAGGTGAGCACCACGACGTCCGGCGGGGAGTCCTGGGTGCCGTCGTTCACCTGCAGCTCAAAGGTGTACTCGCCGGCAATGTCCCATTCAAACGTCGGGGCTGGAAGGGTGCGGTCGTTGAAGCTGGCGTCGGTCGCGGTGGACCCGGACGGCCCCGACACCAGGGACCACTCGTAGGTGAGCGCGGCGCCCTCGGGATCGTAGCTGCCGTAGCCGTTGAGCTCAAAGTGGTGCTCGGTGCACGGCGAGAGCGCGGTGCTGCTGCCGGCATCCGCGATCGGCGCCTGATTGCCGGAGCCTACGGTGATCGCGCAGTAGGCCGGATCCGACCACACCTCGCCGTCGCTGACCGCGAGGGAGACGACGAACACCGCGGCGCAATCGGGCACAAACGCTGCCAGCGAGGAGGTGCCGTTGTACACGTCGCCGTTGGAGAGCGTTGAGCAGTCGGGGATCGCCGAGAGGGTCCAACTGTAGGAGAGGGGCATCCCCTCGGGGTCTGTGGAGGCTGCACCGTCCAGATCCACGCGCTGGTCAACCTCTGCGGTGAGGTTGCCGCCGCAGTTCGCCGTGGGCTTGCTGCTGGACGAGGAGATGTTGACCACCACCAGATCTTGCTGGGACGTGGCCCCGGTCGCGTCGGCGACCGTCAGCGAGAACACGTAGGCGCCGACCGCATCCGGCGTGAACGTGGGCTTCGACGGGTCCGTGAGGTTGAGGCTCCCAGCATCGACCTGCGAGTCCGTAGGCACCGTTTCGAGGGTCCAGACATAGGAGGGCGTGCTGCCGTCGCAGACCACGCTCCCCGAGCCGTCCAAGGTGACCACGACCCCGGGGGCGCCGGTCTGGTCTACGCCAGCGCTCGCCGTGGGGGACGTGCAAGCGGCGGC
>CANKNP010000009.1 GCA_947483545.1 Deltaproteobacteria bacterium
ACGCCCGCGGGGCGCTGCCTTCGCGCGGGGACCTGGAGCATTGGATCGGGACGGTGGAGAAGTTTGGTTTGAGGTAGGGGGATCGTCCCCGGCGGCGTATGGCCTGGAATGCCCGATCCCTCGCTGCCACCTTCGAATCCTCACCTCGCGGCCGTCCTGGAGCGAAACATCCAGACATTGCTCGAAGTCCGGCGCCAGATGGACCTCCGCAAGACCCCTCGCGACCGGGCGGCGGACAACGTCACGCGCTGGTCCGGCAGCATGGGGTTCGTGTACGTTCATGTCGCCTGGTTTGTGGTGTGGATCGCCCTGAACCTGGGCTGGTTCGGCATCCCGGCGTTTGACCCCTTCCCGTTCGGCCTGCTCACCATGATCGTGTCGCTGGAGGCGATTTTCCTGTCCACCTTCGTGCTCATCAGCCAGAATCGGATGGCGGCCATCGGGGAGGATCGGGCAGATCTGGACCTTCAAGTAGACATGTTGGCCGAGTACGAGATCACCAAGATCCTGCGACTCACGGATGCGATCGCGCGGCACCTGAAGCTGTCGGAGGCGGTGGATCCAGAGCTTCAGGACCTGGAGAACATCGTCGAACCCGAGGTGATCCTGCGAGAGATGGAGCAGCGGAGGCGGGCGATGAAGGGGGGGGATCGGGGGCGGAAGGGGTGATCGACGGGGCCAGCCCGGGCGCTGCGCAAACAGCAACGTCCGAAGACGGGGGTCTCACGCCGAAACGCGCAAATCCAAACACGCTGGGTGCGGCCGAAGTTTGCGCACCACGACATCCACCCAATCGGGCAGCGGACCGTAGACCTTCCGCAACATTCCATCCTCGGTCCGGGCGCAGAGCCGCGCCTCCACGCCGTCCACAGAATTGTCGTACAAATAAAGCCGGTGCGCGAGGCGTGCAGCCAACGGAAGGTTCGCCAACGACCGCTCGTATCGGCTGACGATCTTCTCGATCGGCACGGTATGGCCGCCATGGATCACCCGGTCGGCCACGCGCGCGGCATTGATGCGCGGGTCCCTGGTCCCGATGAAAAAGACACGCACGAAATACCCGGCGGCTCTCGCTCGGTCGATGAAATCGACCTTGTCGGGTGCCGAGAACACGGTCTCGAACGCGATGCCCTTGCGTTCGGCCAGCAGCGCCTCGCGTCGCGCCTCCACCCATCTCGCCGCGTCCAGGACGGCGGCCGGCGCGTTCCAATCTCCGAAGCGCTCCCGCGCGATGTCATCGGGGTTCAGATACTCGACATCCTCGCTCCAGCGATCGGCCCGCAGCCGAACGGTCACGGTGGTCTTGCCCGCGCCGTTGGGCCCGGCGATCACCAGGAGGGTAGGGTTCATCGCGCGGAAGGCGTGCGCGCCCTGGCGTCGAACCGCGCGATCGCCTCAAGTTCGAGCAGCTCAATCCGCCGCCGCATCTCTCGAAGGCTCTGCTCGCGGGCCTGCGCCAACCCCGCAAACGACGCGCGCATGAGCCCGGCGAGGTCTTCGTCGGTGGGCTCAAAGGTGGGGTCGGCGAGGTTGATGCGAGGGGACATGGCCATAGCTTAGCCCTCTTGCCCGTGGAACGCCGCGTCCAGCCCGCTGGCCCCCCCACTCCCCCCCCGTCGCCCGCCGCACCCCGGTGAATTACGCGCCCCCCATGCTCACCCTCCTCGCGCTCCTCCTCTCGTGCGCCGGTAAAGACGGCGCGGACTCCGACACCCAGACGCTGGTGGACAGCCCCCGCGGCGATTGCAACCCCGTGGATGATGGCGGCTGCATGTTGCCCTTCCCCTCGTCGTTTTTCCTCGACGAGGACGCTGCCATGCCCTCCGGCTACCGCGTGGCGTTCGGCGAAGGCTCGCTCCCTGCCGACCGCTTCGGCACGCCGATCCGGCCGGACGCCTGGAATGTCCGCGACGGGTTCTCGACCATGGCGCCGCTCTACGCGCACCTCCCCGGCGCCGACCCAGCGAGCCCCGGGTCGCTCTCCTTCGACAACCTCGGCGACTACGAGAATGCAGACGTCACCACGGTGATCGTGGATGTCGAGACCGGCGCCCTCGTCCCGCACTACATCGAGCGCGAGGCGTTCCCCTCGGACAGCACCCGGGCCGCGTTGGTCCTGCACCCTGTCGTGCCGATGGAGCACGCCCGGCGCTATGTCGTTGGCATCCGCGGGCTGACCGGCGGCACCGCTCCGGCCGGGTTCGCCACCCTCCGCGATGGCGGCAGCACGTCGGACCCCGACCTGGAGCGCCAGCGCGACAGCTACGACAGCGTGATCTTCCCCGCCTTGGAAGCGGCTGGTTTCGCGCGCTCGGAGCTGCAGCTCGCCTGGGACTTCGTCACTGTCTCGGCCGAAGGCTCGCTCGCCGTGACCATTGCGGTGCGGGATGACGCGCTCGCCCAGGTCCCCGCGACCGGCCCGGCCTATACGATCACGTCGAACGTCGAGACGGGCTGTCCGGACGGCGAGGTCCGCGGGCGCACGATCTCGGGCGAGATGACCGTGCCTTTTTACCTGGAGGCCGACGAGCCCGGCGTGTTCTTGAACCGCCCCGACGGCACGATGGACGGTCCGGTTGTTCAGAACGGCGAGGCGAACGTGCCCTTCACCATCGTCGTGCCGTGCTCGGTGCTGGCCGATGGCACCCCGTCCAGGCTCCTGCAAGCCGGCCACGGCCTGTTCGGCTCGCACACCGACATCACCGGCCAGACGTTCAGCGACGTCGCCCATCGCAGCCACGCCATCCTGTTCGCCACGAGCTGGCGCGGCATGAGCGAGAACGACTACAACGCCGTGACCTTGATGATGGCGGGCGATCCCTCGGACTTCGGCATCATCCCCGACGGGCTTGTCCAGGGTCACGTCGAGGCGCTCTTGATGGCCCGGCTGATGCAAGGTGACCTCGCCGGGGACGACGCGCTGTCGCTCGATGGCACCTCGCTCGTCGATACTTCCGGTGTGGATTTTTACGGGGTGTCGTTGGGGAGCGTGCTCGGCGGCGCGCAGGTGGCGATGTCTCCGACGATCGACCGCGCCGTGATGCAGATCTCCGGGATGCCGTTCTCGCTGTTGCTCACGCGCTCGGCGTCGTTCACCGCGTTCCTGGCGTTGCTTGGCGCCAAGTTCGATGATCCCCTGGACATCTCGATGATCGTGCCGCTCGCGCAGATGCTCTGGGACCCGACCGAATCGGGCGGCTGGGCGCACTACCTGCAGGATGGCACCGATGTTGGCGGCATCTCCGGCCGGCGGTTCCTGTTCCAGACCGGCGTTGCCGACGACACGGTGACCTCCATCGCCGGCCAGACCTACGCACGCTCGGTCGGCGCCGGGCTGCTCGACATGGCGCCCCGCGAGGTCTGGGGGCTTGAGACCGTCAGCGACCCGATGACCGGCTCTGGCCTCGTGGAGTGGGACTACGGGTACACCGAGAACCCCGTGCCGCTCCCGGTCGGCCTCGGGGATGCTGACCCGCACAACCTGCTGCCCGCTGAGGAGTCTGCGAAGGATCAAATCGCACAGTTCTTCCTGACCGGCAGCCTGGGCAGCGTGTGCGAGGGGATCTGCGATCCGGAGTAGGGAGGCTGTAGGCTGTAGGCTGTAGGCTGTAGGCTGTAGGCCTACTTGTCGAAGGCTTCGCCCCAGGCGCGTTCGTCGCGACACGGAACGAGCTGAGCACGCTACATTCGGGGCATGGAGCTTGGCCCCCTCGATCCCCTCGTCGTTCGCGAGCGCGACGACGGCATTCGCATCCTGCGCCTGCGAACCCCCGCGGACGCTGAGCCCTGGCGCGCGGCGTTCGCGGGGGCGTACCAGGCCATCTGGAGCGAGCCGCCCTACGACGAGCGCTTTTTCCCGGATGAGGCCGAGGGCATCCTGCTCCGCGCCGTCCGCCTGCCCGACCACATCACGCTGCTCGCTGTCCGGGAAGGCGGCATCGTCGCAGGCTTCGCGATCGCCTACCCGGTGCAGGCCAAGAGCGACGTGGCGCGCGAGATCCGCGGGCTGCTCCCGGTCGAGGACACCTTTTACTTCGCGGAGCTCGGCGTTCTCGAGGCCTACCGGGCGAGGGGGCTCGGCCAGGAGCTCGTCCAGCTTCGGCTCGAGCTGATGGACAAGGGGCGCTACCATCACGTGCTGCTGCGCACGAGCGCGCTCCGGAACTCCAGCTATGAGATGTACCTGGCGCTCGGGTTCCAGGACACGGGCGTGTACATGGAGGTCAAATCTCGAAAGAACGACGGCAGCCAGCGCACAGATCGGAGGCTGTTCCTGTCGCGGGTGGGGTGAGGGAGTTGCGAGATCGTCGTCTATCCGTTAGCCGGGCCACCTCCCAGAGCTGTGCTTGGCAAGTGACGATCTGATCGAAATTGACGGCGTAATCAAAGAAGTGTTCCCTGGGGGCGCGTTCCTGGTACAAACAGACGCGGGGACCGAAGTGCACGCGCACCTCGCTGGCAAGCTCAGGCGGTTCCGCATCCGGGTGGTGCTGGGGGATCGCGTAACTGTCGCGGTTTCTCCGTACGATTTGAGCAAGGGTCGGATTACGTTCCGGCACAAGTAGGGTCGGCTTCGCTCCTCTCGGGCCGGGAGCATCGAGCTTCGCGTCGGTCGGAGATAGATCGGCGAATGCCCGCAGACAACGAACGCGCCTCGCACGACCCCGCGAACCCCGAAGCCCTGTTGCGCTTCATGACCGAGCGATGGGCAAAGCCGCGCCCTCGTCGAGGCTCGGTCAAAGCCGCGGCCGCCCACAAGCGACGGCGGGAGGCCGTGTCCAGCGCGTTCCCCGGCGAGGTCCTCGTCGTCCCGACGGGCTCCGAGAAGATCCGGGCCAACGACACGATGTTCCGGTTTCGCGCCGGCACGGACTTTTTCTACCTCACGGGCAGCCATGAGCCAGATGGGGTGCTGGTGCTCTTGCCGGAGGGCCGGGGCCATCGGTCGGTGCTCTTTGTGGAGCCCAATCCAGGCAAGTCGAACGCCACTTTTTTCACCGATCGCCAGAAGGGGGAGCTGTGGGTAGGCGCCCGACGCGGGGTGCCAGAGAGCCGCGCGTGGTTTGGAGTGGACGAGGCACGGCCGCTTGGTGATCTTCCCCGCTTTCTCACAGACCTGCACGGGCCTTTCCGGGCGCTGCGGGGGATCTCCGGGGTGATCGATGGGCGGCTGAAGCCCCAGTCGGATCGGGACACGGCGTTCGGTCAACACCTGTCGGAGCTGCGGCTCGTGAAAGACGCCGCGGAGGTGGCGGAGCTTGCGGCGGCGGTGGCGTCCACGAAGCGCGGGTTTGAGGACGTGATCCAACGACTCTCGATCGCCCGGAGCGAGCGAGAGATCGAAGGGGTGTTCGGGCTGCGCGCGCGTTGGGAGGGGAACGACGTCGGCTACAGCACCATCGCCGCGTGCGGGAGCCACGCGTGCGTCCTGCACTGGACCAAGAACAACGGCGCGGTCCGACCGGACGATCTGCTGCTGCTCGATGCGGGCGTCGAAGGCACCTCGCTCTACACCGCAGACATCACCCGCACGCTCCCGATCTCGGGGACCTACTCGGCCGCCCAGCGCGAGGTCGTCCGTCTGGTCTGGGAAGCGCAACGTGAGGCGTTGAAAGAGGTGAAGCCCGGAAATGACTTCCTGGCGCCCAACCGCGCCGCGATGCGGGTGCTCGCAGCGGGGTTGCAGCGTATGGGCATCCTCGCCGACGCCGACGACGCACTCCTGGAACAGCACCAGTTCTACCGGCGCTACACGTTGCACAACGTCTCCCACATGCTCGGGCTCGACGTGCACGACTGCGCCCGCGCCCGCGAGGAGACCTACAAGTTCGGCAAGCTCGTCGAGGGCATGGTGTTGACCGTCGAGCCGGGCCTGTACTTCCAGCCGGACGATCGGACGGTGCCCGTGAAGTACCGGGGCATCGGCGTCCGCATCGAAGACGATATTCTCGTGACCGCGACAGGGTTCAAGAACCTTTCCAAGGCTTTGCCCTCTGAGCCCGGTGCGGTGGAGCGGTGGATGCGAAGGGTGTGGGCCGGGCGTCCCTAGCAGTCCGTAGCGCATACACCGGGAGCGCCGCCCGCGAGACTCGCAGCGGGCGCCGCGGCTGCTCCCGGAGCCGAAGAACTCAACGTCGCCCGGGCCCCCGGCGCGGGTACTCCCGCGTCGGGGCTAGCGCCCGCCGCGAGAGCACGAGCGGCCCGCCTTTTCTCTCACGAGCGCGGAGGAACTTCGGCGCACGACACGAGCCGAACCGGGCCTGCCCGCTCGCTCCTGGATAAACCCGCCGCTCCTCCTGGAGGGTACATGTCGCAAATTCCCCGCTGGTCGGTCGCCCTCTCCCTCCTTGTGTTGATCGCCTGCGACCCGCCCGCGCCTGTGGCTCCGGTAGAACCCGTGGTCGTTGCGCCGCCGCCGCCCATCGAGAAGGTGGAACTGGACGCGGCGGAGGACCACAGTTCCCATCTCGTGCCCTCGCCGGCCGAGACCCAGCGCGCGATGGAGAACATGGGCATCGCGACCGGCATCTCGAAGCTCGTGCGCGAGCGCAAGTTGGACATGGCCACCGACAACAAGGACGTCGTGGCTGTCCGCACGGGTGTGGCGCTGGCGGACTGCCTGCTCACCTTGAAGGACGCCGAGAAGCCGAAGCTGATCGAGCGGCTTGAGCTGGTCCGGTCTGGCATGAACGCGCTCGGGGCGGGCGGCAACGTGAACATGACGCTGGAGGATCTGATCGCGCGGGTGACCAATGACAGCGCTTCGCGCGACGACCTGCTGCGCGACCTCGACGAGATGCACAACAACATCATCCCCGAGATCGAATTCCAGACCGGCGGGGACCGCTTCATCCCCTTGATGCAGGCGGGGAGCTGGCTGGAGGGGTCCAACCTGGTCAGCCGGGCGATCCTGGAGGCGGGCAAGCCCGACGCGGGGACGAACCTGCTGCGGCAACCCAAAATCGTCGCCTATTTCCTTGGCTATGTAAAGGACGAGGGGGCCGCCAAGGCGCCGCAGCAGGTGCTGGTGCAGCTCCAGAAGACCCTGCGGAGGCTGGAGGAGATCTCGGCCAAGGAGGCGTTCACCGCCGACGACGTGAAGGAGATCGAGATCCAGACGGACGCCGTGCTCGGCATGTTGTAGATGACCCTCGTGGACGATGTGCGCGCGCTGGTCGCGGACACCGATCGGGCGGTGGTCGCGATGGTGGTGCAGCGACTCCCCGGAGAGCAGCGGGCAACGCCGCCAAGCATCACGCTGGACCCCACCTGCGGCGTGATCGGCGATCGCTGGGGTGAAGCCGCAGCGCCGAACCCTGAAGCCATGGTCACGCTGATGCGCTGGGACGTCGCCGCGCTGCTCGCCGCCCGCGCGGGCGTGCCGGTCGAGATCCTCGGGGACAACCTGTTCGCGAGCTTGGACACGGGGGCGTCGAACCTGCCGCCCGGCACCGTCCTTCAGATCGGCGGTGCCCGCTGCGTCGTGACGCCGAAGCCGCACCGCGGCTGCAACAAGTTCGCCGCCCGCGTGGGCAAAGACGCCTGGGCGCTCACCCTCTCCGAGGAAGCTGCCCAGCTTCGCGGCGTCCATCTCCGTGTGCTTGTGCCGGGCGAGGTCGCGGTCGGCGACATCATCAGCGTGGTGTCCCGTCCCGGGTGACCTCTCCCCCCGCTCGCCGCCGAACCAGCTTGAGCCCTGACCACACGTCCGTCACCGCGCAGACCTTCACGTCCACGATGCCCATCGGCAGCGCCACCGTCCGAATCAGGTCCTCGACGATCTCAGTCGGCACCCCCGACGCCTTCTTCGGCCAGCTCACCCAGATCATACCGCGGTCGGCGAGCATCGGAAGCGCGGTTTGGAGCCCGGCCCGCAGCGCCGCTTCCGTCGTGACGAACAGGTGGATGACGTCCAAGGCGGTGTGCTCGAACACCACATCGTCGGCGCCGACCAGCGCGGGCCAGTCGCCGTCGTAGCCGATCACGGCGACGCGATGTCCGGGTTTGACGCCTAGTTTTTCACGCAGGGTCTTGCCCGAGTAGCCGGGTGCGGGGTTCATCCGTCCACCTGCAGCATGGCGCGGAGGTCGGGCCCGGTGGGATCCAAGGCGCGCGTGGCCAGCACCCCGAACAGGAGCGTGAGCGTGCGCGCCGCGGCCGCCGGAGGCTGAGGGATCTGCGCCTCCACCGCCGCGCGAAGGCCCCGAACCGCGCGGGCAAGCACCTCCCGACCGTCGGGATGCTGCCCCTGGTACTCCAGCGCGACGCGCAGCACTGCTTGCAGATCGACCTCCCGGAGCGTCACCCAATCTGCCAGGGCCACGAGCCGGGCCTCGGGGCCCCCGTCCGGGAGCGCGCCCGACGCCTCGTTCACGAGCCGCAGCGACTGGCGCTCCACCACCGCAGTCCAGAGCTCCTCCTTGCCCGAAAACCAGTGGTACAACGTCCCGGTAGAGGCGTTCAGCTCCCGCGCGACATCCCGCATCGTCAGGGCGCGAAAGCCGACGCGCGCGAACAGCGCGAAGGCCTGATCGAGGATTTCGCCGCGGCGAGTTGCAGGGTCGAGGGCGCGTGCCATGGATCGTACCTACTCCAGATACAAGAAGCTCGGCCCCAGAAAACTGACCGCGCCCGCATCGGCGGCGAACTGTGTCTCCGGGTAGGTCAAACCCAAGCCCGTATGGTAGGCGCCGGCAGTCACCACCAGGCCGGATCCCTCGACCACCAGGGCGTTGTCGGCGTAGTGATCTTCGTCGCCGGCGAGCGCCTGAAGGCCCACGACGTAGGTCCCCGGGTCCAAGGTCACCGGGTCGATCCCCATGTACCAGAACCCGTCTCGCCAGCTTGTGAAGAAGACGTACCAGTGAGGGATCGTCTCGGTGAGCACCAGGGCCTGGGTGTCCGCGTCCCAGATGGCCATCTCCGTGTTCGCCCGCAGCTCGTTCTCGTACAATCCAAACGCGCCCACATCTGTCAGCGTGATGGTCCGGTCCAGGGTGAAGACCCAGCCGACGGTGAAGTCCCCGTCGTAATTCTGCTCGCTGCTCACCACCTTCAGCGCGGCGGACACGGCAGGCTCTTGCGGCTCACCAAGGATCGCGCTGGCGAACCTGGAGCCGAGCTGGCGACTCGCCGTACCGTCGTAGTGGTAAGGATCGAAGGGGTTGCGCGTGAGGTCCAGGGTCTCGACGAGGGTCACCAACGGGTCGGCGTCCGCGACCTCGGCTTGCCCGGCGCGTACCTCGTCCATGTAGTTGCACAGGCCGTCGCACGCGATCAGGCCCACCACAGCGGGTAGATCGGGGGTCGCCGTCTCTTCGCGCACCCGCGCGATCAGGCGTGCCAGGTTTTCGCCATAGGCAGCAGCCAAATCCGGCGTCAACGCGTCCGACTCCCCCTGCATCCAGACGAGGCCCGCCCAGTGCCAGTCGTGGCCGATCGCGTCGAGCTCTGCAGCGGCGCTTTGCATGGTGGCCAAGAGCGTGGTCCAACCCTCCCCCTGCGAGGGGTCGTCCGCGCTGTCGCCCGGGTGCCAGTAGCTTGAGAGGTTGGTCCCGCTGACCGCGTGTTTCACCAGGGCAAAGGAGCGCCCGGCCGCGGCGAGCCCATGACCGAGCGCGACCTCGGGCCCGGTGTACTGCGCTCCCCCGCTGCTGGCCGGCGCGAGCGGAAGGAACGTGCCCCAGCCCGACCAGTAGAGGCGCACACCGTTGTCCTCCAGGTAGGATGGCGGAAGACCCGTGACGAACGAATAGCCGTCCATGTTGGACTGCCCGGCGAGGATGTAGATGTCCAGCACCTGAGGTGTGTTCCAGTCGGGTATTTCGGTTTCGTCGGTCTCGTCGGTCTCGTCGGTCTCGTCGGTCTCGTCGGTCTCGTCCGTCTCGTCCGTCTCGTCGGTCTCGTCTGTCTCCGCTGGGGAGTCGGTCTCGTCGGGCAAGTCCGCGTTGGAGTCGCACTGTTCGCCAGCGCAAGGATCGGGGACGCACGCCAGGAGAAGGAAGAGCATGCCAGAGGCGTAACCGGCCGTCGCCGATTCTCCCGCCCCGCGAGGGCGCGGGCTGGGATCCTTGATACCCGCGGCAATGCCCGTCTCTGGCCTGCTCGCCCTCCTTGACGACATCGCGACCATCGCGGATGACGTCGCCACGCTCAGCGCCGCCGCCGCGAAGAAGTCCGTGGGAATCGTCACCGACGACATGGCGGTCACCGCCGAACAGGCCGTGGGCATCCGTCGGGAGCGGGAGATCCCGGTCGTGCTCGCGGTGGCCAAGGGGTCGTTCCGAAACAAGGCGCTGATCCTTGTCCCCGCAGCGTTGGTGCTGAGCGCCGTCGCTCCCTGGGCGATCACCCCGATCTTGATGGCAGGCGGCGCGTTCCTCGCCTACGAGGGCGTGGAAAAGGTGCTGGAATTTCGCGGGCACGGGCATGAGGACATGGGCGAGCAGGTCATGCCGGATCCGGAGGAATTCGAAAAGTTACGGGTGAAAGGCGCCATCCGAACCGATTTGATCCTAAGCGGCGAGATCATCGCGATCAGCCTGGGCGAGGTGGCCGAAGCGCCGTTCGCCTCGCAGGTCATCGCCCTGTATGTCATCTCGGTCGTCATGACGGTCGGGGTCTACGGCATCGTCGCGGTGCTCATCAAGCTCGACGACCTGGGCGAGTATCTGTTCAAGTTTGGCGGCGCGCGCAAGCGTGTGGGCCTGATCCTGCTCCGCGGAACGCCTGGGCTGTTGCGCACCATCTCGGTGGTGGGGACCATCGCGATGCTGATGGTCGGGGGGCACTTGATCGTTCACGGGGTGCCGGCGCTCGGGCACGCCGTAGATGCGGTCCTGGAGGGCGTGCCGCTGGCTGGCCTGCTCAGCGCGGGCGCGGACATCGTCGCGGGCGGGATCATCGGGGCGATCGTGGTCGGCCTGGTCTCGCTTGGCAAGCGGATGCGGAGCGTCGTGGGCCGGCCTGCGTGAGGCTGAGCCGGTGGGACCCCAACCGCCTGTCACGGGCCCTACGGGCGAGGGAACCGGTCACGCTGGCCACCGCGGACATCGGCGACTGGCTGCCTGCGGAGATCGTGCCCTTGTGCCATGCGGTCGAGCGTCCGGAGTGGCAGGCGTGGTTGGCCCCCCCTGCGCGACCCAATCCGCGGCCAGAGGCGCGGGTCACGGTGGTGATCCCAGCGTGGAGAGCGGCTCCCCTGGCGCTGCGAGCGCTGCGCGCCCAGGACGAGCCGGTTGACATCCGAGTGGCGTGGAATGGGCAGCTTCAAGCCCCCGAGATGCCCGAAGCCACCGTCCAGAACGTGGCTTGGCTGGGTCACGGCCGCACACGTCAGGCAGCCTTGGCCGGGATCACGACCCCCTACGTGCTGTTCCTGGTGGACGACGCGACGCCGCTGGGCGCGGGCTTCGTCCGGACGATGGTGGAACACCTGGAGCAGGGCTACGACGCGGTGTGGGCGCGACAGATCGCGTGGCCCGACGCCACCCGGAGAGCGAGGAATCGCCTGCGGGATTGGTGCCCCGCCGAGGGCCCGGTCCCCGAAACGAGGTTGGATCACGTCTGCGCCTTGCACCGGATCTCCTTGCTCCGCGTCGACCCGCTCGACGACGTGCCGATCGCGGAAGACTGGGCTTGGGGTCGCCGGCATCGCTGTGGTCTCGTCGCCGGGGCTCCCGTGCTCCACAGTCATCGTCCCAGCTTCCGAGGCAGTTTTCGCAGGACGCGCGCGATCCACGGGGTGCTTCGGGCTGCGGGGGAGCCGGCCACCGTCGGGGGGGTCGGCGATCTGCTCCGAGCGCTCCCAGGTTGCGCGCTGGACCGCGACGCGCTTGGAGAGCTGCTGGGGCAGGTGGGCATAGCGACCCGGGGCGCACCTCGACCCGGTTGGGTGCCGCGGGCGGGGGCGAAGCGATGAGCGCGGCCATCGGCTGTGACAAGCCCTGGGCGCCGCCCCTACGCGGGGGCGCCGATGCGAACGGGCGTCTCACGGCGGCGTGGGCCCCGCGGCCCCGGGCTGCGAGCCCGCCAGGCCCCGAGGATCCCGACCTCAGCCCCGGTACATCCCCTCGATCTCCGCCGCGTGCCGTTTCAAGATGTCCCTCCTCTTCGGCTTCAGCGTCGGCGTCAGCATGCCCGACTCGATCGTGAGCGGCTCCACCCAGGTCCAGCGCTTCACGTGCTCGAACTTCGGCAGCTTCGCGTTCACCGCTGCGACGCGGTCCGCGGCCAGCTTGTCGCGATCCACCGGGGGATTCTCCGGGTCCGCGGTCAGCAGCGCGACCAGGTAGGGCCGTTCGCTGCCGATCACGATGGCCTGCCCGATCCCCCCCCCCTCCAGCCGCCGCTCGATGGGCACCGGCGCGATGTTCTTGCCGCCGGCCGTCACGATCAGCTCCTTCTTGCGGTCCACGATCTTCAGGAAACCATCGGCGTCGATCTCCCCGATGTCGCCCGTGCAGAACCAGCCGTCCTGCATCGCCGCAGCGGTGGCCACCTCGTCGCGCCAGTACCCCGAGAACAAGCCCGGCCCGCGGACGAGGACCTCGCCATCGTCGAGGAGCCGCATGGTCACCCCGTCCAAGGGGGTGCCGACGGTCCCGATCCGGGAGCGCCCGGGGCGGTTCAACGTGGCGGGGGCGCAGGTCTCCGTGAGGCCCCACGCCTCAAGGACCTCGATGCCCACGGCCTCGAAGAACCGGGCGGTCTCCACGTTGAGCGCAGCCCCGCCCACACCCACATACTGAATGCCCCCGAGGCGATCCCGCAGCCGGGAGAGCACGAGTCGCTCGGCGAGCGCCAACTCGGCGCGTTGCCAGAGGGTATTCGCCTCGCCCCTTCGACGACCGACCCCCACCGCCCATGCGAACAGCCGCTGAACGAAGACAGGGCGCGTCGCGACGGTGCCCTCGATGCGCGCCTGCATCTTCTCCAACACCCGGGGCACCGCCGCAAGCACGGTCGGCCGCGCGATGCCGATGGTCTCGGGCAGCTCGTCGAAGCGGCTGCACCACCAGCCTTCGACGTCATCGAGGAATCCGCGGTAGGCGGCCATGCGCTGCAACGAGTGGGCGAGCGGCAGGTAGACGATGCTTCGGTGGTGACCCGGCAGCGGCAGGGCCTCCCGCGAGGCCCGACAGACGGAGACCATCGCCCGGTGGGTGATCATCGCGCCCTTCGGGTCGCCCGTCGTGCCAGACGTGTAGATCAACGTGCACAGTTGGTCTGGAGAGACCGATGCGACCGCGGCGTGCAGCTCGGCGATCCGCGTGGCGTCATCTGCCGCCGTTCTTTGCGCCTCCGGTGCGCCCGCTGCGTCCCAGGTTCGGGCCGGCACCCCGGCGACCTTGCCGTCCACGCAGCCCAGACGCATCAGATCGGCGGCCTCCTCGACGAGCAGGAGCTTCACCTCTGCGTGGCGGAGGATGTAGTGGACCTGCTCGGGGAGGAGCGTCGGGTAGATGCCGACGGTCACCGCACCTAGGGCGAGGATGGCGAGATCGTTGTTCAGCCAAGCGGGCCGCGGGTTGCCGAGGATGGCGACGCGATCGCCGGCGGCAACGCCCTCGGCCCCTAGGCGCGAGAGGGAATGCGCGACCTCTCGCTCGCAGTCCCGCCAGGTCGCGACGTGCCACTCCTTCCCGATCCGAAAGTGCATCGCCGGCGCGTCGGAGGATCGCCGCACCCGGTCGAGGAACAACCCGGGGAGCGTCTCGGTCAACGGATCAGCTCCCGCCGGTGCAGCTGACCTTGCCGCTGTCCTCGCTGCACGTCACCGTGGTGGACCGCCCGATCTGCACGGCACCGCGGCCCTGGCCGATCTGCACGAGACAGGTGACCGTGCCCGAGAAGTTCAGGGTGGTCGCGCCGGTGAACTCCGCGACCTGGCCATCGCCGCAGCGGACCTTTCCCTCCCGGCCGGGGGCGGTGAATTTCACCGGGTAGGTCGTCGTCGTCGTGACGGTGGACGCGGGCGCTGTGGCGGGTGCAGCGGCGGGCTCTACGGGAGCGGCCGTGGGCGTGGTGGTCGCGGGCTTGCTGGTGGTGGTGGGCTTGGTGGTCGTGGTCGGCGAGGCGGTCGCCGGGGACGTGGTCGTTGTGGGCTTGGTCGTCGTGGGGGTCGCCGGCTTGGGTGTTGCGGACGCGGGGGCGGCGGAAGGGGTGTTCGCGGGCGCCGCGGGGTCGGCCAGCACCGCTGCAGGGTCCGTGGTGGTCGCGGTCGTCGTAGCGGGGGTGTCCGTCGTCGCCGTGGGCTGCGTGGACATGAAGAAGTAGCCCCCGCCGCCGAGCAGGCTGAAGCCCGCGCAGACCACGACGAGCAACAGGAAGCCGACGCCGAGGATGAGCATCGTGTTGGAGCCCTTCTCTTCGGGCTCGGGCTCGGAGACCGCGCGCGAGCGAACTCCAGCGCTGATTCCTGCGTTGTTTCCGTACTGGGGCTGCACAACGGAGGGTCGGGCCGGGGGAGCGGCTGGCTGGGGGCGGGACGGCGACGCCGTGGGTGGCCGGGCGGGCGGCTCCGCGTGGCTGAGCTGTGGCCGGGCGACCTCAGGGGGCGCGGCGGGCGCGCGGGGAGGTGCCGCGGGCATCGCGGGCGAGAGTGGGCGAGGTGCCGAGAGCTCCTCTTTGCGGGGCGAGGGTGCGGGCCGGCTGGGGCGGGAGGGCTCGTCGTCTTCATCCTCCGCGAACATCGCGGCGAGTTTTTCGCGGCTCCACATCGCGGTGCTCTCGCCCTTGCTGGAGGGCGCCTTGCGCGCGGCGTCGCGGCCCGCATCGCCCTTCTTGAAATAGCCAGAGACGGCGACCGGCCCTCCCAGGTTTTCCTGGACCTGCCGCGCGGGCGGACGACCCCCGGCGAGCCGTAGGTGGGCGCGCTTCGCCCAGGTGGCGACATCATCGCCGGGGCATTGCCCGGCCACAGAGGCGAGCACATTGGCGGCGTCGAGCGCTGGGGGGCGATCCCCAGGGTCGAAGGCCAGGATTTTGCACAAGAACTCGCGCACCTCAGCCAGCCATTTGCGCGCGGCGACCGCGCTGAAGTCCATGGCCAGGACGCGCTCAATCACGGCGTCATCATGCCCGTCGGCGTCATTCGGGAGCGTGCCCATGCCCTCTTTGGAGAGCGAAGCGTGCATGACGAGGCCGAGCCCGTAAATGTCGGCGGGCGGCAGGTCGGGCCGCCCTTCGGGCGCGCGGGTGACCCGCCGGACGATGCCGTAGCCTTCGATGCTGACAGCACCGCTCTCATCCACCTTCACGTGCGCCGGCCGGATGTCGCCGTGCACATGCCCATCCTCGGACGCGATGCACAAGATGTCCGCCACAGCCGAGCCGATCTCCAGGGCCGCGCGCAGCGGCGGGCGATCCAGCTCCAGCAGCTGATCGAGCCCCGCCCCAGCGGCACCGTCCTCACCGGACAGGATTTGACCGTCGGCGCCGGGCTCACGGGTGTAGTAAATGCCGCTCACGCGAGGGGTCTATCCCGGGGGTCGTGGAGCGGCGCCTGGATGTTGGCGGCGGTGTCGGTGTTACCCTCTGCGGCACTACGGAGCCGACGTGAGCTTGCTTCTCCTCCTCGCAGCATGTACCGGCAAGGACAAGACGGACGCCGGAACCGATACGGGCGACTCCGCCGCCGATGCGGACACCGACACCGATGCGGACACCGACACGGACACCGACGTCGAGCCCGACTGTGTAGGAACGGGCTTCTCGTCCACGTTGGTCAACTGGGAGCTGCCCAGCGGCTACGACGAGGGCACGTTCGCGGCGTTCGGCGACTACAGCACGACGGACGCGATCACCTGGTCCCTGTTCGACGTTGGCGCGGGCGGGCCGGACATCGTGATCTCGAAGAGCGCCACGGACCCGGACGTTGGAAACACCAAGTGGATCCTGCACAGCAACACCGGGAGCCGCTTCCGCGAGGGCCCGCTCGACTGGATCCTCCCCACGGGCTTCGAGCCCGACACGTTCAGCACCTTCCAGGATGTCAGCACCGCCGACAAGGTCGTCTGGCAGCTCCTCGACATCGATGGCGACGAAAAGCTCGACATCGTCGTGGCCGACACCGACTCCGGCTCCGGCGGCATCGGCTCGACGCGATGGCTCGTGTACGCGAACAACGACGGCGGCTTTGAGTCCACAGCTGTCAACTGGTCGCTCCCGAGCGGCTTCGTGGACGGATCGCTCGACACCTTCACCGACGACCAGCCCGCAGACGGTGTGGCCTGGGCGCTGTTTGACCTCGACGGCGACGGCGCGGTGGACATCGTCGTCTCGGACACCGACGCGGACGACGGCGTCATCGGCACGACCAAGTGGGTGCTGTACCACAACAACGGCGCAGGCTTCGACGCCGGCACCGATTGGCTGCTGCCCGCCGGGTTCGAGCCCGGCACGTTCACCCAGTTCTACGACACCAGCACCGCCGACAAGGTGGTCTGGGCCCTGATGGACATCTCCGGCGACGGCACGTGGGACATCGTCGTGGCCGACACGGAGACGGGCTCGGGCGGCATGGGCACGACCCGCTGGCTCATGTACGAAAACTCCGGCACGGGGTTCGACGACGCCATCAACTGGGACCTTCCTACCGGCTTTGTGGACGGCGCGCTCGACACCGTCGTAGACATCGCGACCGACGATGGCGTCGTCTGGAGCCTGACGGACCTGAACGGCGACGGGCCCCCGGACATCGTCGTGCACGACGCCGACGTGGATGCGACCACTGGCGACTCCCAGTGGCTCCTCTACCCCGCCTCCAACGGGGGGTTTGCGGCCACGTCCTCGACCTTCGCGCTGCCCACCGGCCTCGGCCCCTCGCTGTTCCCGAACCTCTACGATGCCGTCCCCGGCGACGCCGTAGATTGGGCCCGCTACAACTTGGAGCAGGACAACGTCTGGGATCTGGTGTTCACCCACAACGACGCCGATGCCGAGGTGGGGAAGACCTACTGGCAGGTGAGCAACGCGATCTGTCAGTGAAGGGGGGGCCGTCGCGATGAACTTGCCACGTTGAAAGAGCGCGTGGCTCATAGAATTTTCGGAGGCCCTCCGTCCGGCTCAACTCCCCCCCCAGACCCCCGCGAAAAATAGCAACGACACGTAGCCGTTGAGATCGAAAAACGCTTTGTCGATCTTGGACAGATCCCCGGGTCTTACGATCCAGTGCTCGTACCCCAGCACGACTGTGATGGCGACGAACCCCGCCCAGTAGGGCCAGCCGAGAGGCGTGACCAACGCCAGGGAACCCAGGAGCGCAACGGTGACGACGTGCAGCACCCCGCTCGCGATCATCGCCCCGCGCTGGCCGAGGGCGACCGGCACGCTGTGAAGGCCTTCGCGGCGGTCAAAGTCCTCGTCCTGAAGGCTGTAGAGAATGTCGAAGCCGGCGACCCAGGTGGCGACGGCCAGGGCGAGCACGACGGCGATGGGGGAGACCCCGCCGGTCAGCGCGATCCAGGTGGCGAGGGGCGCGAGGCCGAGGGCCAAGCCGAGCCAGAGGTGAACCCACGCGGTGAAACGCTTGGCGTAGCTGTAGCCGCAGGTGATCCCAAGGGCGATCGGGGACAAATAGCCGCAAAGGGGGTTCAGCGCGAAGGCCAACGCCACGAACAAGGCGGCGGCGAGCGCGGTGATCGCGATGGCCGTACGCAGGCCCAACTGCCCGCTTGGGATCTCTCGAATCGCGGTGCGGGGGTTCTTGGCGTCGAAGGCGCGGTCCACGATGCGGTTGAAGCCCATGGCGCAGGAGCGGGCTGTCACCATGCAGGCGACGATCAGGGCGACTTGGACCGCGGAGACCGACACCTCCCGGCTGGCCAACACCGCCGCGGACAGGGCGAACGGCATCGCGAAGATCGAGTGCGAGAACTTGATCATCCGGCCGTAGGTGGCGATGGCGCTCATGTTCGCACCCTTGGCCAACGTGTACCGTCTACCAGCTCCTCAACGGTGGAGACGTTGGGGAACCAGAGGATCTCACTGGCCTCCAACCCGGCGAAGCTGTCGGTCGCGGCGCGCAGCCAGACGTTGGGATCGACGTCCGGAAACGCCCGTCGCAGGGTGACAAGCTCCTCCAACAGGTCCAAGTCCGGGGAGGACGCCAGCGAGTCTGTCCCGATCCGCAGCGGGATCCCCCGGTCCAACATCCCCCGGACGTCTGGCAGCTTCCCGCCGATCCACAGGTTGGAGCGCGCGCAGATGCACACCGTCGCGCCCGACGCGGCGATCCGGTCGAGGTCCTGGGGCCCTGTCTCGACGCAGTGGACCAGCAGCGCCTTGGGTGAGAGCGCGCCAAGGGCCTCCAGGTACGCGATGGGCGAGAGGCCCGGAAACGTGAACCGGCTGAGATCGCGGCCAAAAGCCCGGAGTCGCTCGGGCCAGGGGCCTTCGCCGAGGAGGAACTGGGCCTCCACCGGGTCCTCGTCCACATGGATGCTCCAGACGCCCGGAAGCGAGGCACAACGCTGGATCCACGCGGGGTGCGTGGAGTACACCGCGTGTGGGATCGGGCGCGTGCCCGGCGCCGTGGGGTGGTCCGGAATGTCGATGCCGAGCTTCTCGTGGAAGCAGACGCCGCGGTCCTCGAACAAGGTGCCTGTAAGGCCCGTATTGCTCACGTCGAGCCATCGGCCGGTCCCGCTCTTTCGCGACGACGCGAACCGCACCGCGGCACCCTCAAGGAACGCTTCGGGATCTCCGCCGACGTAGGCCTTGCCCGTCCGAAGCATCTGGTCCAGCCAGGGCAAGAAGCCACGTTCGGCCGGGCGCGGGAGCGGCCCGACCTCCAGGTGGCCGTGAGCGTTCAGAAACGCGGGGATCTCGAGCCCGTGCGGCTGAGCGCTGGGCTCCAGTCCCGCGGGGGTCCAACGGAGCCCGCCGTTCATGGTTCGGCCCCGGGCAAAAGTCGGGGTGAACGAAAGGGAGGCCCTCCCGATCCGTCATTCCGTGAACGAACGGGAGGCCCTCCCGATCCGTCATTCCGGGCGCGCCCGATTCCCACGGGCGTTCCACGGCGGATCAGCGGCCCAGACGATGGTCCCAAGCCCGCCCTACTTCGCGGTCGCCATCGGCTGCGCCCCACTCCGCACCTCCAGGTGGTCGTACCGCATGTTGCGCCGCACCGGGATGAACCCGGCGGTCCGGATGTTGTGCTCGACGTCGTCGATGGTCATGGCCCAGGTGGATCCTGCCGCGCTGACCACGTTCTCCTCCAACATGACGCTGCCAAAGTCGTTGGCGCCCATCGTGAGGCTCGCCTGTGCGACCCCAGGGCCCTGGGTGACCCAGCTGGCCTGCACATTGTCGAAGTTGTCGAGCATCAAGCGACTGACCGCGTTGGTACGCAGGTAGGCCGCCGCGGTGTTGTTGCCGGGCTGGATGTAGGTGTTGTCGGGGACGAACGTCCAGCAGATGAACGCGGTGAACCCCCGATATTCGTCTTGAAGGTCGCGGAGCCGGACCAGGTGCTCCATGCGGTGGGCGCTGGTCTCGCCGACGCCGAACATCATCGTGGCGCTCGAGCGGAGGCCCTTCTGATGCGCCATCCGCATGACCGCCAGCCACTCGTCGCTCGTACACTTCAAGGGTGCGATCTTCTTGCGCACGTCGTCGTTGAGCACCTCGGCACCGCCCCCCGGCATGCTGTCCATGCCCGCCGCGATGAGCCGGTCCATGGTCTGTTCCATCGTCAGCTTGGAGACCGACATGATGTGGAACACCTCCTCCGGCGAGAGAGCGTGCAGGGCCACCGAGTAGTTTGCCTTGATCCAGTGGAATAGATCCTCGTAGTAGTCGATGCCCAGCGCGAGGTTCAGGCCGCCCTGCAGCAGGATCTCGATGCCGCCTTTGGACTCGAGCTCGGTGATTTTGTCGTGGAGCTGCTCGCGGGTGAGCGTGTAGGCCTCGGCGTGGTTCTTCGGGCGGTAGAACGCACAGAACTTGCAGGCCGTGACGCAGATGTTCGTGTAGTTGATGTTCCGCGAGATGATGTACGTGACCTCGCGGCCCGGGTGCAGCGCGAGGCGTCGCAAGTGCGCAGCATTCCCCAGGTCTTCCAGCCGGGCTTCGGTCTCGAGCCGCACGCCCTCTTCGAGCGAGAGGCGGCCACCTTCCGCACCTCGGGCGAGCAAGATGTCGAGGCTGGCGGCGCCGGGTCGGGAGCGATGGGCGGGCGGGCCGAAGAGGCAGACCTCCTCGCGGGCGAAGAGCCCTGCGCGCTTGCCCAGGGCGGCGAACCGGCGAAGGCCCATGAGCGCGCGATCATCGAGCTCGTAGCGGATCGCCTCGGTCAGATAGGCGCGGTCGGCCTCGGGGGCGGTGGCACGTTCGGGGAGGCCACGCCTTCCGGCCTCGCGGATGCCGGTGATGGCTTGCTCGTCGAGCCCAGGACGGCCCGCCCAGACCGCAAAGACAAAAGGCAGGCCGGTCCAGGTCTTCCAGACGCAACCGAGATCGATCCGCGTGGTCAGCCGCGCGGGGAGGTTGCGGGCAGCGTCGCCGATCACCACCGCGCCGGTCCGGCCTTGGGCGTGGAAGGCGCCGGTGCCGGCATCCACAGGGTAGACGCGCACATCTGGCCGACCGAGGGGTCCGCGCAGCAGGATCTGCGCGAGGATCACGCTCGTGCGGCTCTCTCCATCGAGCGCGACGGCATCCCACTCCTCGACGGGGGTCTCGCCCACGAGCAGAACGCTCTGCACGTCGCCATCGCAGCCGATGCAATAGCCGGGGATCACCCGGTATTCGTCGTCGTTGAACAGCGCGGCCACCGGCACGAGCCCGACGTCCGCCTCGCCGGTGCGAAGCAGCCGCGCAGCCTCGCTCGGCACGCACGGCAGCAGCTCGTACGCGCCATCGAGGTGGCGGGTGAGCGGCCAGGCGTTGGTGTACCCGACGCAAGCGACCTTCCATGACGCAGCAGGCATCGCGGCCTCCGGTTTTCATTTCTAATTGAACTCGGTGAAGTGCGCCAGGAGGGGGAGCCGGAGAGAAGGGCGGGGGATCGTATCGTCGGGGCGTTGAACCCCCCTCATCCGGCGGGTGTACCCGCCACGTTCTCCCCAAGGGGGAGAAGGGGAATGCCGGTGGCCTTCGGAGCCTTGGACCGCAACAACGCCTTCCGGGCCAGCATCTTCTGCTCGTCCGCGGTGCCCACGTACTTGCGGCGCGTGCCCCGGATCCGGTCCACCCAGGGCCGCGTGACGCACCAGTTGGCGTGCTGGTCGGGGCCCATGTGGTGATCGACATGCCAGGGCAAGTGCTCCCGCGCCCAATCGGGATCGACATGCGCCCGCTTGTGCTTCCGGTAGTAGTCCACGCTGCAGTAAACCACCGTGCCGGCAAAGAACGGGGCGACGGGCGCCAGCGCCATGAAAGGCAGCGTGATCGCGACGAGTCCGTACACCTCGCGACGACGCGGGGAGGTGTGCCACCAGGGCTTGTCGTAGGCTGGATCGCGGCCGTCGTTCTTGAGCACGTTGGCGTGGTGCTCATGCAGGTGAAAGTTCCAGAAGCCGTCCGCCTTCGCAGCGTGCAAAACATGCTTGTGAACCCACCATTCGGTGATGTTGGACGCTGCGAGGCCAAGGGCGATTCCGATCATGCGGGCTCCGGGTTCGGAAATATGACATGGTCGTCATAAACGCGCAAGGGGGAAGTTGAGACGAACGGGTTTGCCTCGGGCCGTGACCCGCCCGTGCGCATCGGTCGCCAATTCCTCCGTCGCCGATTCTCCCGGCGCGCGAGGGCGCGCGCCATGATTATCGGCCAGTGTTGGCCAAGAACGCCCGCATCCGCGGGCTTGTGTTCGCGTCCTCTCGGCCGGGTCGGGCGCTACCGCGCCGTTCCCGCCCCCTCACCGAACCTTCGCCGGGACCTCAAAACCGCGGAGCTGCAGGAGGCGTGCCGACATCGTGGCGAACAACCCGCGTAGATGGGCGGCAGGCTCCGGCTCGCCGAGGAATTCCAACGCTGCCGCGACCGCCTCGATGGTCGCCATCTGCTCGGGGTGCGCGCCCCTCCGCATCCGGAGCGGGGCGAGCATCGGCGCGCGGAGCGTCAGGGTCGGGGTGGTGACCAGCGGCGGAATCCGCCACCGCATGTTTTTTGCCGCCGCCCAGGTGCTGTCGATCACGACGAGGTCCGTGACCTCTGGGGGGTTTTCCAAGGGGGTCGCGCCAGCCGCCAGCACGTACGGCCGGTCGCCGAGTGATTCGGTCAGATCCAGCACATGTTCCGGAACGCCATGGTCTACCACCACGCAGCTTGAGAGCGCCAGGCCGACCAGTCGGCCGGTGTTCGACGTCTTGTTGATCTCGGACGCATGACGGATCACCACCACCCGAACCCGCGTCGGCAGGTCGAAAATCTCGGTGCAGAAGCACGCGAAAGGCGGCATCCGGCAGCGTTGGCACCGCCCGGGAAAGTAGGGGTCTCGGGGGGGCGGGAACACGGCGGCATCCTCGACGCCCGCGTAACGGTTAGGCCGTTGGCTTACTCGGAAAGCTGGATGCCCGTCGGTCGGCGCGAACGCAACAAAGAGGACAAGCAGCGACGCCTGGAGGCCGCGGGCCTCGCCGGCTTTTTGGAGGAGGGGTTCACCGGCGCGAGCGTGGAGCGCATCGCGGAGGCGGCGGACGTGGCGCGTGGCACGTTCTATCTTTACTTTCGGGACAAAGAGGCGCTGTTCACCTTGCTTTTGGACCGCCTGTTCCAGCCGCTCCTCGGCTCCGTGGCGCGGGCCCGGGACGCTCTCGCCGGCTGTCCGGACACGCCGAGCACCTTTCCGGTCTACGGGATGCTCGCTGCTGAGCTCGCCGGGCTGATGATCGCGCAGGAGGGGGCCCTCCGGCTCTACTTCGGCGAGGCGCGTGCGGTCGGCGCCGGCGGGGAGTGTGTGCGCGACCGGATGCGGGAGGTGAACGCCCTCACCATCAGCATCCTCGACGATGCGGTGCAACGCGGGGTGTTGCGCCCGCATGACACTCGCACGGCGGCGATCGCCATCGTGGGGGGCATCGACGCGCTGGTGTATGCGTTCCTGCGGGACCGCTCAGCGAGCGATCCCGTGATGGTGCAGTCCGAGGTCATCACGCTGTTCCGTCACGGGCTCGCGCCCCGGGAATGAGCGCCCGCTCCCCACTCCCCTGGCTCGCCCTTGCGGTGGCCTGGACCTGGCCCAGCGCGCTGCACCCGATCACGTCGGCGCCCGGCTCCCCTCGGACGGACCTGTGGGAGAGCCTCTGGACCCTGTGGTTCGTCGCTACCCGGCTTGCAAGCCTGCAGTCTCCGATCCGCGTGGACGGCCTCCTCGACACGCCGGGGAGCTTGTGGCCCGCCGATCCGGTGGGCGCGATCCTGGTTGCGCCGATCACGCTGTCGGTCGGACCCGCCGTCGCTTGGACGACCCTCGTGATCGTGCACATGACGATGCGCGGTTGGCTGGGCGCTCGGATCGGCGAGGCGTGTACAGGCTCCGCGGCGGCTGGATGGGTGAGCGGGGCCGTGCTGGCCGTTGCGTCGATGGCGATCAGCGCCGGCCACAATGCGGCCACGGAGGCGCTCGGCGACACCTGGGTGCTCGCGGTGATCTGGCTCGGGCTGCGGGGGCCGACGGCTGTCGAGGGGTCCGCGCGGCCCTGGATCCTGCTGTCCGGCGTGCTCCTCGCGGTGTCGGCCTGGGCCCACTGGTATGGCGGGCTGGGCGCGTTTTGCGTCTGGGCGGTGCTCGCGCTCCGTCGCGGACTCGCAACCTCCCTGCGCCGAGCGTTCGCGATCGCGGCGGTCCTGGGCCTCGTCCTGGCGGCGCCCGTCGCCTACGCCGCGCGCGAGGTGAGCACCGCGGGGGACAACGTCGTCGGCATCAAAGACCCCGCGAACCTCGCCCGCCTGCGCCGCAACATCGGCCCCGCCGACCCGCTCGCCTTCGTCGCCCCCGCCCCCTTCCGCTCGCCGGACTTCACCAAGCTCTCGCGCTTCGGAGAGGATTACTGGCACAGCCCGTACCTCGGTTGGGTCGGGATCATGCTGGCGCTCGGCGCCATCCGGGGCCCGCGGCGATGGGCGTTCGCGCTCGTCCCCATCGGCGTGCTGCTGGCCATCGGCCCGGTCCTCACGTCGGGTGGCAACGCGGTCATCTTGTCGGGCCGCCGGGCGGTGCCGCTGCCCTATTTCCTTGTCGAGTCCCTCCCCCCCTTCCACTCCCTCTCCCTGCTCTGGAAGCTCGGCTGGACCGCCCAAGTTGGCGTTGCGATCCTCGCGGCTGAGGGCATCGCCCTGCTTGGCCCCCGTGTCGCGCGCTGGGCCGCCGGGATCGCGGTCATCGCCGTGCTCGCCGAAGCGCGGCTCTTCGCACCCACGCGGGGGCTGCCCGAGCACGTGGACGCCTCGATCCCCGAGCCGATCCTGGCGCTCGCCGCGGCACCCGAGGGCGCCGTCATGTCCTGGCCGCTCATCGGGGGCCTCCCGGGGCTGTACGAGCAGGTCGGTCACGGCAAGACCCTCGCCGCCACGCTCAACTTTCCCGCGAGCAAAGCGGCCTGGAAGGTGACGCGCGCCGTGAAGGGCGGCCCCGAAGCTGCGGTCGCCCTCGCGCGGGCCTTCAACATTCGGTACGTCGTGCTCCACCTCGACGCCCCGCTGACCGGCGACGACTCCGGCCTGCTGCTGACCGACTGGGCCGTGTTCCCGATCCTGGCGGAGGACGCCCGGGTCCGCGTGCTCCAGCTCTGGTGAGCGCGGATTCGGCTGCTCGTTCCCCCAGGCTCGTACCCGGCCTCACACGCCCAGGGCCGGGCGTGGTGCTACCCTATCCATGACGGAGTCCGCATGGTCGCCACAGCTCAACCCGCTTCCTCGCCAAACGCGTTGACGTACGCCGCTGAGCGCATCGAAGCCCTGATCCAGCGCGCTCACGGTCGGCCCGTTCGCGTCGGCATCCTCTCGATGTACGACGTCGAGAACAACGCGGTCCGCATCCTCGCGGGCACGCTGCGCGAAGGGGGGCACCACGTCGCCGAGATCTACTTCAAGGACTGGATCTCGAACCACCTGGATCCCGCGACCGACGAGGATCTGGCGGCGCTGAACAGCATCGTCAAGGATGAGCAGCTCGACATCGTCTGCATCTCGATCCGCGCGAGCGCCTATTACAACGCGGCGAAGATCATCACCGAGCACTTGCATGAGACCCTCGATCTCCCGGTGCTCTGGGGGGGAATGCACCCGACGTTGATGGGCGCGCAGTGCGTCGAGACCGCCGACATGGTCCTGCAGGGCGAAGGCGAGCTCGCGCTGCTCGACCTCTGCAACCGGATTCGGGACGCGGGTGGCGATGTCGCGCTGGTGCAGGACACCCAGAACGTCTGGTCCCAGACCCGATCCGGCGCTCGCAAGAACAATTTGCGCGGGCTGGTCGAGAACCTCGACGATCTCTCCTGGCGCGACTACCACACCCACGACCACAAGTATTTCATCTGGGGCGGCCGAATCCTCAAGGGCGACCCCATGCATGGCGACCCCGTGTTCCAGATGATGGGATCACGCGGCTGCATCTACAAGTGCAGCTACTGCTACAATTCCACGTACAAGCGGGACGTCTACCCCGGCCAGAAGTGGTTCCGCGTCCGCACGCCCGACTCCATGATCGAGGAGATCCTCCAAGCCAAATCCCACTGGGACTTCAAGCGCATCCGTTTTGACGACGAGGTGTTCAACTTTCAGAGCGATTGGGTGACCGAGTTCGCTCAAAAATATCCGAAGCGGGTGGGCTTGCCGTTCGAGATCTTCATCGAGCCCAAGCTCGTGAACGAAGACCGGATGACCCAACTGCGGGATGCCGGGCTCGTGAGCGTCTACATGGGGGTTCAGTCCAGCGAGCGCGTGACCGGACATTTGTACGACCGCCGGGTCAAGAACAACACCATCGGCGATATTGCACAGCTCTACCACAAGCTGGGTGTCAAGCCCCACTTCCAGCTCATCTTCGACGATCCCGTGTCCTCCGACGAGGACCGGCGCAAGCTGTTCGAGATGATCTCGACGTTCCCTCACCCCTTCGATCTGTACCTGTTCTCCATGACGGTTTTCCCCGGCAGCGAGCTGAACCACAAGCTGTTGGAGAGCGGGCTCATCAGCGAATACGACATCGAAGGCACGGCGACGAAGACGTTCTACCAGCACCGCGTCAACCTCGAATATCCGCGTCCCGTGGAGGAGACCTACTGGATCGCGCTGATCCAGCTGCTGTCGAAGTCTTTCGTGCCTCGCGCGCTTCTGAACCCCTTGGCCAAGAGCGACCTGCTCAAAAAGCACCCGTGGCCGTTGATCCAGATGGCCCACGCCGCCAACTGGGTGAAGATGGGCACTACTGCGGCGCAGATGGCCCGCTCGGGCGAGATGACCCACACGCTGTTGCGCCGGTGGTTGTCGTTCGACCGCGTCATCACGACCTGATCACCCCGCCCGCGCGACGGCCTCCGCGGGGCACGCGACAACTTCGGGCGAGGGAGGCGGATTGCCGTTGTGGTAGCAGACGCAGGAGAGCGGCGCGATGTCCTTCACGGCGATGTTGCCGCCCAGGCACGCAGCCCAGGCCGGGTCGGTCAACATCGCCTCGGGGCAGATGACCGCCTCGTGGGGGGGCTCTTGGACAGACTTCGGCGCCTCTTTGAACGCGCCGTAGACGTAGCAGCTCCCCTCCGCATAGCCGCGCAGGATCTCTCCGCGCTTCGCATCCCGCGGGTTCAGGTTCTGGCCGGCGGTGACCGGACCCGAGGGGAACACAGGGGTGACCGCGTCCGCGACGGGCTCGGGTGGCAGCTCGGTCAGCGGCTGGGGCTCCGGCGGATCCGGCGGCGGGTTCATGTGGATATCGTCGTCCTCAGCTTCGGTGCCGAGGAAGCCGCAGGCGAGGCTTGTCGTGCCGGCGCAAGCCGCGATGGTGACGAGCAGGGCGGGGCGAAAACGTCGGGACATCGGGCCCTGTAACCGCTCACTCAGAGACGATGCGGCTCGCCGAGAGCTGCAGATCAAACGTGAGGTCCGAGCTGTCCACCGTGTATTGGTGGACCTCGGCGCTGACGACGTTCTCCCCCTCCACGAGCGCGAAGGGATCGATCGTAAAAGTGTAGAAGCTGGTCTCAGAGACCGCGATCGCGGACGCGAGCGTCTCGGGCAGCAGGACCCCCTCGGGCAGCCCGTCCCGCACCACCTCGACCCCGTTGAGGTAGACGGCGACGCCATCGTCACGCATGACCCCGACGCTCACGGTTGCGTAGCCGTCCACGCTGGTGGCGTCGAACCGCGTGCGAAACCAGGCGGTGGGCCACTTGTTGGTGGCATCGTCGCCGTACGGGATCTGGGTGGTCTGGAGATCGCCGTAGCCGAGGGGCGCGGGGCCGGTCGGCCACAGGCTGTCGTCATACGAAGGCGAGGTCCAGCCCGCGTCCACCGTCGCGCCGGTCCAATAGGACCAGGTGCTGGCGGGGGCCAGGAGCGGAATGGTCTCGTAGATGACCGGCTCGTTGGAATAGCCGGGCGTGCCCCGGAACGAAAAGTCCAGGCACCCGTCGCCCACGCAACAGTCGGTGGTACGCGAGATCGCGTAGTCGGACTCGACGCTGCCATAGCTGACGACAGAGCCGCGGCCGTCGGGGGCGTAGAGCAGGACGTCCCCACCGTCTTCGCTGAGCTTGAAGTCCACGTGGTCCTCGCCCAGCGAAATGTCCCCGCTCGCCCAAAGCAGGAGGTACGCCTCGCGCCCAATCGAGAGGAGATCGAGCGAGTGCTTATCGGGCTCGTCGGGGTCGTCGCTGATCGTCCAACCCTGCAGGTCCACCGCGGCGTCCCCGGGGTTGTGCAGCTCGATCCAGTCGGTCGCGTCGCCGCCCTCGTCGTAGGCCGAGGCCACGTTGGCGGGCATGAACTCGTTGATACAGAGCTCGAGCGGCACGTCCTCGCTGGTGTCGAGCGGCGCGTCGGTGTCAGAATCGACCCCCGTGTCCGTGTCCACGGGGGTGTCGCTGTCAACGGCGGAATCACCCAGCTCGATGAACGGCTGACTACATCCGAGCAACCAGAGGGAGATCACTCGACGCCCCAGCGCGTGCGCATGTTGGTGGGCTCAGTCGAGAGCCACGCACGCGTGTTCGCCTGGTAGGCATAAACGTAGTCGATGGCGCATTCGCGACGGGGATCGCTCACGACATCATCGGCGATCAACGTGGTCAGCTCATCGAACCAGGTCTGGTAGAGGGCGGGGTCGAAGGTGGCGAGAAGGTCGCTCACCGCCTGTTTGTGTTCGGTCCCACACAGCGTGTTGTAGAAGCAACCCGCGGCGAGCACCCCCCGGGGGGTCGTCCAATTCATGCCCCACTCATAGTCGTGAAGGAACCCGTAGTCGAAGTCCCAGGGCACGAACGACATCCGGCCAGCGTTGAGCGGGTCGAAATAGAATCGATAATTGTTGGTGTTGAGCGCGTAGCCGTCGTTGTGCCCGACCAGCTCCTCGACCGCGAGGTAGTGCGACATCGTGGGCAGGTCCACAATATCGTTGACGATGTTGTACCAATCGTCGCCGGTGTTCGGAGTCGCGGCTGCGCTTACCACGGTGTTCACGTCGGTCCGGGAGAAATCGGTGCCCTCCTCCAACTGAAACAGGTCCTGCACGGACACGCTGAAGTCGAGCAGCGTGTAGGTGTGATCCTCGTAGTAGAGGTATTTTCCGTCGTAGAGGTTTCCCGACGGGTCCTCGAAATTGCGCTTGAGGAAGCGGTCGTCGGGGGTCTCGACGATCACGTAGAGCCCGTAATCGGCGCCGTTTACGCTCACGCGGGCGAAGCTCGTCCGCGGGGCCGGCACACCTGCGTCGCGGAAGATGCGATACGCGAGTGGCTCCTTCAGGTAGCCGCAGTCCACGACCTCGTTGTTGAGCGAGATCTCCTCGATGCCGAAGAACCGTTGGTCGGTGTTGATGTAGTTCACGTCGATGGCGAACTTGGGCTTGCCGGACATGTAGCGGAAGGATCCAACCTTGCCGCGCAAGCGCACGCCCACCTGGTCGAGCGCATAGCCGTCGATCGTCACGTCGGCGAGCGTCTTGTCGTAGGGGGTGGCGTCGAGCGCGGCGAGGCCGTCATCTGGGATCGTGAGCGCGATCACGTGAATGGTGTCGTTGGTGAAGAACCAGTCGTCGAGGCCGACGTCGGATTGATCCTCGACCTCCTCCTCGGTCACGACCGGTGAATCCTCTGGGATCGAGGCCGAGGAGTCGCTGTCCGTGCCGGTAGAGTCTTCCACCGGCGCCACGCTGTCGTCCACGGCGGGTTGCGTGCAGGCGAGGAGCCAGAGCGTCAGGGCGAGCGGTGAGGCGTACATCGAACGTAGCTTAGCACCCAGCGAGGGCGTTGATCACCCACTCGGTGTCGTCCAGCGGGAGGTCATGGCCGGCCGTGGGATGCACGGAGAGCCGGGCCCCGAGCCGGGCGGCCAGCGCGCGTGACACCTTGGGGTGGCAGAGTCGGTCGCCTTCGGAGCAGAGCACGTGGAGCGGCACGGCCAGCGATTGCGGTGCGCGCGCCCGGGACGCCGCCCAAAGCTGCCGAACCAGCACATTCGGTCCGATCGGGGCCTCCAGCGCGTAGTCGGTGAACGCCTGGGCGTGGGCGCGCCCCTGGTCCGTGTTCGACACGAGGGCAAGGATTCGCGCCTCTCGAGCATACACGTCGGGCGCGAAGACCATGGCGCCGAGCGAAGTGAGCACGGTCCGCAGCGCTTCGGGCGAGAAGCGGTCGAACAACCCGCCGAGATCTCGCGTGGACGTGTTGCAGACCGCCACGCCCGCAAAATCCTCGGGGTGGGCCTCCGCCCAGGTCAACGCGATCATCCCGCCAAGCGAAGGGGCGAACAGGCTCCAGGGGGTCGCATCCCCGCGGTCGGTGACGAACCGTGCGCGAAGATCCTGGACGATCTCGCCGAGCGAGGTGGGCGAAGGTCGGCCCCGTTCGGTGCCCACGCCGGGGAGGTCGAGGCAAAGGACCACACCGCCGGTACGCGCGGCGAGCTGATCTGGGAAGGTGGACCAGTGGCGGCGCTCGCGCACGAGGCCTCGAAGGAGGAGCCAGTTCATAGATTGCACTCGCGGTGAAGTTTTTCGGGGAGGGGAGGGTGCAAGGTCCAGACCTCGCCCCCAAGGGGGAGGGCTTGCGCCGCTCGCGCCCGTGGGAGGAGGAACACTACGCCAGCTCCCCCGCCATCTCCGCCAACAGCTCCCCCACCCCGAACCCCTCCGCGAACGCAGCCTCTGCGAGGGTCTCATCGGCGCCCACCGGGCAGGCGGGGCAGTTGGGCAGGCCTCGTTGCACGAACAGCGCTTGCACCCTCGGATCCCGGGCGTGCGCGGCGTGGACCGTCATCTCCGGGCCCACTGGCGTACGATCGAACCGCGCGGCGACCGAATCCGCATGGCGCTCCAGCGCCCGCAGCGGACGTTGAAGGTCGTTGACCTCCGCGCGCGCGACCACCACGGCCTGCCGCCGCTCGCCCAGCGCGTCGCGGATGATCGGATCGGCCAGCCGTTCCAAAAAGGGACGGAGCCTCGGCCCCAACAGGCGGACGAGGCTCACGCCCGCACCGCCTCAGCGACGCGAAAACCGTCGAGCGCGGCAGAGATGATGCCCCCGGCGAAGCCAGCGCCTTCGCCGCAGGGGTAGAGCCCGGGCAACGTCAAGGATTGAAGGTCGTCGCCGCGCATGAACCGCAGCGGCGCGGTTGTGCGGGTCTCGGGCGCGATCAACACGCCGCTCTCCCCGGCGAACCCGGGGATCTCGATGTCAAACGCTCGGATGGCCTCGCGCATCCCGGTCACGACGGCCGCGGGGAGCACGCGGCCCAGCTCCACGCTCTGGACGCCCAAGGGGTAGCTGACCCGCGGCAGGGTCTCGCTCACGCGGCCCGCCAGGAAGTCGGACACCCGCTGGGCGGGGGCCTGGTAGCCCCCGGTTGCGCTGAACGCGGCGCGCTCGATGACCCGCTGGTATTCGACGCCGGCGAGCGGATCGCCAGGGAATTGGGCGAAGGGCACGTAGGCGTCCACGGGCACTTGGACGATCAGCGCCGCGTTGGCCCAAATGGCCCGGCGCGTCGAGAAGCTCATGCCGTTCACCACGACCAGGCCTTCCGACTCCTGGGCGGGGACCACCATCCCGCCGGGGCACATGCAGAACGTGTAGGCGGCGCCGCAGCTCTCGGAGGTGTGGGTGAGTCGATAGGACGCGGGGGGAAGGTCGCCCCGGCCGGTTGGGTACCGGGCGGCGTCGATCATCGCCTGGGCGTGCTCGATCCGCGCGCCGATCGCGATGGGCCGCTGCTCAGCGACTGCGCCGGCCGCGACGAGCGCGACCATCGTGTCCCGAGCGGAGTGCCCCGTCGCGACGACCACCGGACCGCCCCGCAGCTCCTCCTCCCCGATTCGCACCCCGACGCAGCGCCCGCCCTCCACCAGGAATCCGTCCACGCGGGTGTGAAAGCGCACCTCCACCCCCGAGGCGATCAACGACCTGCGCAGCTCCGGCAGGATCGCCCTGACCTTGTCCGTTCCGAGATGCGCCCAGCTCTCCTGGAGGATCCCTGGATCGGCGCCGGCCTCCACGAGCTTGTGGAACACCCAGCCCAGCTCCCCATCCCGTCGCCGCGTATAGATTTTTCCGTCCGAAAAGGTCCCCGCGCCCCCCTCTCCAAAAACGATGTTGTTTTCGGGGTCGAGCGGCTTCGACCTCCAGAATCCGTTGACGGCCTTCACCCGCTCATCGACCGGCCCGCCCCGCTCCAGTAGCACGACCGGCGCCCCAGCTTCCGCGAGTCTGAGCGCGCAGAAGATGCCGGCGGGGCCCGCGCCCACCACGATCGGCCGGGTTTTCCAGGTTCGAGGGGCGGCGGGCATCACGCCTGAGCGGCGCGCTTCGTCGCGGTCCGTCCATGCGCGAACGCCCACCAGCCCTTCGGCCAGCGGTGCGTCGACCATGGCCCGCACCGTCGCACGCCAGACCGGCGGCCTCGCCCGCGCATCGAGCGATTTTCGGATCAGCTCGACGCTCGTCGGCGTCACCCCCAGCCGCTCGCGCACGATCGCGACCAGGTCTGCCGCGTCCGGGTCCGGTCCCAGCAGCAGGTTGGACACATGGACCTGCATCTAGGTGACCTTGGCGGAAATCTTGACGGGTGCGGCGCGTCCCAACTTCCCTGTTCTGTGGGGGGCTCTACGCCCCCCGGGCCGGACGCTACCCAAGTTTCGGAGTACCGAAACTTGGGTCCGGTCCTCCCGGCTCCGGAGTACCGGACCGGGAGGCCCGACGCGGTCCGGCCTGGCTTTCATCGTGCGTCGGGTCGTGACCTCCGCCGAAGTCATCTAGGTCCCCGTCGTCGCCGTGGCGTGCTCCACGGCCTCGGTCAGCGTGCCCCGGTCGATGGCGCCTTGAAAAACCTCGGAGATCGTGCCGTCCGGCCGGACGATGTACGTCGTGGGGAACGCATCGACACGGTAGGCCGCCTGCGCCGCGCGGTCGGCCACCAACACCGGGTAGGTGATCGGGAACTTCCTGATGATCTCCGCGAGCCGTGCCCCCTCCCGCGACGGCACGACGATGCCGATGACCTTCACCAGGGGGTGCGCGTCCGCATAGGCGGAGAACTCGGGCATTTCGGCCTTGCAAGGCCCACACCACGTCGCGAAGAAGTTGAGCACGACCGGCGAGCCGTGGAGATCCGCGAGCGAGAGCGTGCCGCCGTCGATGGTCGGCAAGGTGAACGCGGGCGCGGGCCCGGCGGACTGTGAGGAGCGCGCCCCGGACATCACGTCGGCGACCCAGAACACCGCGAACCCGACGCCCAACGCAAGGGCCCAATCTCGGAGCATCCGATTCATGAGGCACCCCCAAAGTAGAGTCGGAGCCGACGGAGCAGCTCGTCGCGCGTGGCGCGGTAGGCGTCCTCGCGCTCGGACGGTGGCGCGCTCGACGGATCTGGCAGGTGCCAGTCGATGCACTCGATGCCAGCGGGCACGCGGATCGCGAGATCCGGAGCGAGCCGAATCGCGACCGTGATCTCGTCGAGCGGCACGGCGAGGAGCGGCTTTGCGTGGATTCCGTCGATCGCGGCGCCGACCTCCCGAAGCATCTTCCGAACCTCCGGGCGCACATGCGAGGGCCGAACCCCGGCGCTGTACGCATCGACCTCGATGCCGAGCGACTCGCCCAGGTGACGAGCCAGCCCTGCGGCCAGCGGAGCACGCGCGGCATCGTCCTCATCGAGGAACAAGATCATCATGGGCGCGGGGTATCCCGACGCGGGGGCAAGCACAGCGGCGTAGACGCCCCGCATGCCGTCCAGAGCCCTCCTCGCGGTCGTGACCCTGCTCCTGTTCCTGCTCTGGAGCAACTCCTTCGTCGCGATGTCCTGGGTGCTCGGTAGCGAACACGCGCCTGCTCGGCTCGACTGGGTCGGCCTCACCAGCGCCCGCTACCTCCCGGTCACCCTCAGCGCGTCGCTCTACCTCCTCCTCTTTCGTCGGGAGCAAACTTCCAAGGTTTTACGCACCCATTTCGTCCGCGGGCTCATTGCCGGTCTGCTCGCGGTGCCCACCTACAGCTTTGCGCTCTACTGGGGCATTGCGCAGGGCATCCCCGCGCCGATCGCGTCTCTCCTCACCGCGCTGTCCCCGTTGTACCTCCTGATCTTGGGGGCGCTGTTCCTCGGCGAGCCTCTCACGCGCTGGAAGGTAGGCGGCTTTGCGGTCTCCTTCGTCGGCCTGATCCTGGTGGCTGCAGCGCGCGGCGGCCTCACGCTCCAGGGGCTCGCGCCTGTCGCCATCGCTGCGACGGCGCCGCTCTCGTGGGCCTTGCAGACCGCGCTGTCCAAGCCCATCAGCCGGCAGGTCCCCGCGGATGTCTGGACCGCGACCTACCTCGTGCTCGGCGGGGTGCCGCTGCTGTTGGGGCTGCCCTGGCTCGGGGGCGAGCAGGTCCTCGCGCTGGATCTGAGCGGCTGGGCCGCGGTCAGCTATCTGTCGTTCGGCTGTACGATCCTCGGGTTCGCGCTCTGGTCGTGGCTGCTGGTCCACGTTCCGGCCAGCTCCCTCGGGTTCACTGTGTTCCTCAACCCGCCGCTCGCGCTGCTCTCCCAGTTGGCGCTGTCCAGGTTGTTCCCCGGGAGCTTCGTGTTTGCGTTGCGGCCTGGGGAGCTGGCGGGTTGTGCGGTTGTGTTGGTTGGGCTCGGGGTGGCGCTTCGGCGGCCGAAGCTCGTCGCGTAGCTGGGCGGCTTCGACCGACCCTTTCGCCGTCCACCCCGGCCGTGAACGCCGCTGCACTCCTGGCGGGCGGCTCCCCGATGACACGGGCGGCGGCGGGCGGGTCAACCGGACGGGGTGGACGGTCCAAGGGGCCGCGTGCGCAGCCAAAGGGCAAGCCTGCCGATTTCGGCAAGTACGATCGCCACCAGGCACAGATGGAAACTGCTTTCCAGCATGTTCCCGAACGCGTGATCGAGATCTCCCCGGAACTGCACCAGGACCACGAGCGTCAAGAACGCGACCTTGTACAGTCCGTGGGTGAACCCAGTCAACTGTGCCAGGCGGGGTTCGGGCATCCGGCTCATTATCCTGCCCGTGCCCGCCCGTGCCTGCCCGGGACTCCCGTACGCCCACGCACCGGCCCGCCCCCCACTTTCCGG
>CANKNP010000010.1 GCA_947483545.1 Deltaproteobacteria bacterium
CCCCAACGCCCCAGCCGCTGGCCTCCCCCCCCCCGCTCGCACATAGGCAGCCCGTGCCCTTGTCCTTGACGCCATTCCCGCCCCCCGCCTCGCACGCCGCGATCAGCTGGGCGCGGTGCTGAAGCCCCCACACATACGCCCCCGCGCCAAACCCCAACATCGGCGCGGGACCGGCATAGTTCGCGTCGTCCGGATCCAGCAGCTCGGGGATGGTGTTGTGGTTGAGCACCGCCAGATCGGTGATCCAGGCCTCCAGCTCGCTCGCACGGTCCTCGTCGCAGGACCGCCGCAGGGCTTCGACGAGCCGCAGGTCGATCACGGCCCACTCGTGCAGATCGTAGGTGCTGCCGTCGTCGTTGCGGGCGTAGCCGTTGCCGCTCGCGACCTTGAGCCCCGCGTCCCAGGCGGCCAGGCTGGCCTGGAACTCGGGGCCGGCGGGGTCGAGCACCCCGTGATTGAAGGCCTCGACCGCGGCGAGATCCAGGTAGTCGGACCCCTCGTCGAGCTGATCCTTGCTGGCCGCGATCACCCCGCCGGCGTCTACCATGTGGGTGGCGAGCCCTGCCTTGAGCTGCGCGACCGCCGCCCGGTAGGTCCCTGAGCGCGCGTCGCCCAGCGCGTCCGCGATGTCCGCCGCAGCGCCAAGACCGGCCACCGCCTGGATCGACGAGTACGCGAATTGCTCCTGGTTGCCGTTCCAGTGGCGCTCCCAGATCGACGAGTCCGGCTGGAGGAGCCCGGTGTTCGGATCGATGAGCCCGATGAGCACGTCCGCGACGCCGTCGAGCGCGGCCGGCCCCAACTCCTGCACGACGTCGTCACGACCCGCTGTCTGCAGCACGCCGAGAGCCCAGAGATAAAGCCCGAAGTTGTCGAACTCGACGTTCGGGCCGTCGTCGTCCACGTCGGACCACTCGGTGCCGTCGCCATAGACGCGGCAGACGCTCAAAAGGTAGTCGGCATCGCCCACGTAGGAGCGGTACTCGCCGGTCTTGCCCTGGGCCATGAAGCGGAGCGAGGCGGCGGCCTCGTCGGTCCGGCCAGCGACCGCGAGCGCGGCCGCCGCGTACGAGCCGTCCCGCACCCACGTGATGTTCCAGATGTGCTCGAAGTCGCCGACCGGCGAGCTGACCGGGAGGGAGGCGGGGATCTGCCCGAACCCATCGTTCGGCTCCAACACCTGGCCCATCCGGAGAAAGGCCAACTGCTGCTGGTAGACCCCCAGCTCGGCGTCGGTCGCGCCCTCCGGTGCTGGGTTCTCGCCCTGCCAAAGCGCCCAGTCCGACAGCTCCGCGAGGTACCAGTCCTGCGCGCCCCGCCCGTCGATCCACGCATCTCCGAGCGAGGTGTCGGTCGAGATCACGCCGATCCACGCCTCTTCGCCAGGGGAGAGATCGGGCAGGTCCCACCCGAACGCGGGCACCACATCGTCGCCGCTCTGCCCGCATCCGCCGCCGATCGGCTGGCCCGCGAGCACGGCATCGTACACCCCTGCGCACGAGACATCGGTCGCCCCGCTGGCCAGGAACGACAACGAGGCGTCCGACCCCACCTCGGTGATGTGCGTCGCATCGACCGATCCCGCCGTCTCCGTCCCCCCGACGTGCCAGTTGTGCAGCGACACGACCTGCGCCCCCGTGAGCGTCGCCGTGCCGGTGTTCCGCACCTTCAAGACCTGCGCGAGGGCCATCCCCCCGAACCCCATCGGCGCGAAGCTGTACTCGGTCAACTCCAGCCCCTCAGGCGCGGCCCGCGTGACCGCGATGATCCCCGTGCCAGGCTCATAGTCTACGCTCTGCGCGTCGGTCAGCCACGCGCCCGAACCGTTGTAGACGATGCCAAAATAGGTGTCGTACAGCAGGTCGGGGGTGACCTCGCCCGGGGTGAACTCCTGGTAGAGGTGCGGATAGGCGGCGCCGAGCCGATCGCTCTCGAACACCGCGGCGCCGTAGCCGTTCGCCGTGACGAGATCGGGGAGGCTGTAGTGCGGCGCGCTTCCGGCGTAGGCGAGGAGGACGAGGGGGAGGATCACGGGGGAGGTGTAACGGATAGGCGCGGGGATGCGCTGGCTGCTGATCCATGGTCTGCCCACCGCGGGTCGGTATTGGTGGAGGCTCACCCTACCGGGAGAGGTCAACGCGCCGGATCTGCCGGGGTTTGGAGCCGCGAAAGAGGCGACGCTCCCGAGCTCAGTCTCGGGCTTCTTGCCGAGCCTACGAGCCTTCGCCGGGCCGGACACCACGGTGGTCGGGGTCGATTTCGGTGGTGTGCTGGCCGCGGCCCTGGCGGCCGAGGGCAACGCAGGCCGGCTCGTCTTGATGTCCACCGCGCTGGGCGCCGCCTGGCTCCCAAGCCGCTGGGCCGCGCATCGCCCGCTCGCGGTGCCGTTCTACCGGTGGTCGGCCGGACAACGGTTTTTGCGATCCGCCGATCCCAGCGGGGATCTCGCGGCCGCGTTTCCGGCGGACGAGGGCCTCGCGGACCGGATGATCGCTGTGGCCCGGAGCCTTCGCGTGCGGGAACAATGGGCCTACAAGGCCGACATCCGCGTTCCGACGCTTTGCCTTTGGGGCGATTCGGACCCCTTCCTTCCGCCAGCGTTGGGGAGACGCCTCGCCGCCCAACTTGGCGCGCGATGGCAGACGTTGCCCGGGCGCCACGGCCTGGCGTGGACCGCGCCGAGCGAGGTCTCGAGCGTGCTGACGCGGTGGTGACTTACCGGTTCTGCAGCGAGTACACACCCTTCTCAATGTGCACGTTCACCCGCATCATGTTCTGGCTCTGGCGGCCGGGGCAGGTGGTGTCCTCCAGCTTCCACGACATGTCCGCAGTGTGCTCGTCGGTCGCGACGTCCATGGTCCAGGTGCCGCGCTCGATGCAGGCGACGCTGTCCTCGCCTTCGCCCAGGATCGCGTCCGCCGACCAGGAGTTGTCGTTGCGAAAGGTGAGCGTCTTGTAGACGAACTTCATCCCGTAGCCATCCGCCGGGGAGTAGCCGGTGACCTGGTTCGCCAGGATTTTGCCGGCGAAAGCCTTGGAGTTCGCGTCATCGGGCACGTCTACCTTGCCGAGCGCGTCGTTGGAGGCCCCGGCGGAGGGTGCCGTCTCGGTGTCCTTCTTGCCGCAGCCGAAGGAGAACACGAGGAGGAGGGGGAGGAGGAGAGCGCGCAAGAGGCCTCGGGGAAGGGACGCGGCCTAACGCAGCGGCCGGATGCGTCGAGGGAGATCCTGGCCGGTGGGGCGGGCCTCAGACCTTACGCGCGGGCCCAGATCCGAGCGTCGAGCGCGGCCTGAAGCGCCGGCCAGTCTTGGTTGGTCAAGACCGCGGCGGCCAGCCACTGCAGATCCTCCGGCGAGCACCTGGCCAGCGCCGCGGACGTGGACCCCTGCTGGCCTGGGAACCGTGCGTTCAGCAGGACGGCCAGCAGCTCCTGCCGCCCTTCCTGCCGCCCTTCCTGCCGCCCTTCCTGCCGCCCTTCTTGCCAGATTTCCTGCATCGAATACGCCATACGAACCTCTTCATCGTGAATGATACGTCCGACAGCCTCGCCCGGCAACCCTCGGGCCCTGGCGAGCAGCCCGAGGATGCCCAGCCGGTCGGCCTCTCCCGCAGGCCCAGCCCGGCGAATGCTCGCCGCCGCGATGCGCACCTGGTCCAGATCGCCCGAGCTACCCAGGGGCGTGAGCTGCGCGAGCAAGGGGTCGGCTGCGAGCGTTTCGGCAGCCAGCTCGTAGAGGCGCACGGTCTGGAACCGGAACCGGTGTAGGAGCTCGGAGCCGTATCTGATCTCCACCTCGGTTTTCAGCGTGGCCCGCGGCGGGTTCACCAGGAAGAGCACCGAGCGCACGACCGGACGGCCCTGGACGCCGCGGGTGAGCAGCATGTTGTTGTCGAGCAATTGCAGCAGCGTGCCGGCGTCGGGGTGGCTCGAGAACTCGGCGTGGACCACGTGCGCACCGTGCGGACCGTTCACCCAGCGGGCACCGTCGGCCGCGCGCCGCACTGTCTCCACCATCTCCGCCTGGACTGGCGCACCCAAGTCCACGGACCCCATGCCCTGCGCCAGCCTCAGGAGCGCGGAGGGCTCGTGCTGCCAGAGCAGCCGCAGCGAGTGATCAAAGACGTCGTGAGGCGGCTTCATCTGTTCAGTCTATGGAGCGCGCGAGCAGCAGGCAAGGGGGGCACGTCGGTTCTCCCCCGCACCTGTGGATAACTGGCCCCGAACCCTGTGGGGAGATGCGAAAAAGCGGCGAGGCTCCGAAGGGGGAGACCGTATGCTCATGTTTTGAGCACTACCTTTGCGTTGTGGTATCAGTCGGTTGTCGTCTTTTTGGTTTCCCACGTCCCCGAAGGGCACTTATCCACAGTTGTGGAAAACTTTGGCCTGGAGCGCGCCTGTCAAACGAGGTAGACGCGTGACGGGCCCTCGGTGAACCGCCCGATGCGGCTCGCCGGCTCGCCCGCTTCTGCCAGGGCCGCGAGCAGCTCTTGGAGCCGCCCGGCGGGGACGGCTATCAGCAACGGCCCCGCGGTCTGTGGGTCGAACCCGATCTCGGCGAGCGGATGCGCCAGACCGGGGCCGGCGACGGGCGTCCCGCGCACATTCTGGGCGTGAAACGTACTGCGGACCCCCTGAACGAAGAGCGGGCCGACGCCCCGGTGCAGCGGGAGCGCCGTGACCTCGATCTCGGCACCCACCCCCTCCGTTCGACGCAAAAGGGTCGCGAGGTGCCCATACAGGCCGAACCCCGTCACGTCGGTGGCGACGAAGATGCCACGATCATGCAGTACAGTGGCGGCGTCTCGATGGGACCGGCACATCCACCGCTGCGCATCCCGGACCCAGCGCCCGCGTGTCCGGCCCATCGCGTTCGCCCGCATGAGGACCCCGGTGCCGAGCCCGCGGGTAAGCACCAGCGCGTCCCCGGGTTGGGGGACACCGTTCAGATCCGCGCGCCCGGCCAACCCGGTGATGGAGAGGCCCACGGAGAGCTGATCTGAGCGCAGCGAGTGACCGCCGACGAGGGAGATGCCCAGCTCGTCCAGCCCCCGCCGCATCCCGGCCATGACCTCGTCCAACAGGCCCGGCTCGTCCGGGACGCCCACGACGGCCAACGCCCAGCGGGGGGTGATGCCTTTCACGAAGAGGTCGTTGGCCGCGTTGACGGCAGCGACCCGGCCCACTGTGTAGGGGTCGTCGCAGAAGGCGGTGAAGGCGTCGATGGTCAAGCCCAGGCGGTCGCCGCCCGGGAGCCGAACGACCGCAGCGTCGTCCGCCGCGGCCAGGCCCAGCTCCACGCTGGGGTCGGCCGGCGCGGGCGGTAAACCCGCGATCGCCGCGTGCAGTTCGCGAGGTCCCACCTTCGCCGCACACCCACCGCACGCCATGTCGTCGTCCAGGGGCATCGCCATGCCCGAGGGCCGGTCGTGCTTGTCGAGGACCTGAAACATCGCCATGAATCGACGATCGATGTGATCTTTCAGCTCCCACACCCAACGGCCCTCGAACGTCAGCCCGAACCGATGGCCCCGCGCCGTCCCGTCGCCGAAGTTGAGCAGCGCGAGGAAGTCCTTTTGGGGCCTGTACGCCGAGAGCTGCGTGCTGGTGAGCACCGCGTCCAGGTTCGTGCAGAGCACCGGCCCCTCCCGGACGGCGTACACCCCGGCCTTGGGGAGCGGCACCCCCCGCCGATCCAGGAGATGTGCACAATCTCCCACGGCAAAAATGTGCCCCAGCCCCTCGACCTGAAGCGTCGGCCCGACCCGGAGGTAGCCCGCCTCGTGGGGGAGCCCGCTTGCCTCGGCCAGCGGCAGCGCCGCGGCTCCGGTCGCCCAGACGGTCAGCGCGGCCGCGACGTGGTCCCCCGTGTCCAGGATCGGTCCCTCTGCGGTCACCTCCACCACGCGCCCTTGGATGAACGCGACGCCCGGCCGGCAGGCGGCGAGGGGCGCCAACGAAACAAGCACGACGTCTCGTTTGGTCCGGGCGCGCAGGCAATGGGCCAGCTCGAACCCCGCCGCCCCCGCGCCAACGACCGCGATCGGTCCCGGGCCTGTGGCGGACAGGCGCGCGTCCACCGCGTGCACGAACCCCGCGATGGGTCGGGTGGAGAGCGCGTGGGCTCGAACGCCGGGGAGATCGAGCCCCGCGACCGTGGAGCCGATGTCGATGCTCAGCAGATCGAAGGACACGGAGGCCCGGTCGGCGAACGTGACTTGGGAGGCGTCAACGTCCACGCGCAGCGCGGCGGCGTCGATCACGCGGACGGCAGCGGTGCGGGCGAGCGCCCACACGTCGATGGTCAGATCGGCGGCGCTATACTGACCAGCCACAAAGCCGGGAACCATGCCGGAGTAGACCGACTCGGGGTGGTCCAGCGCGATGGACAGCCGCGCCGCGAAGGGCCGCTCGCGGTGGCGGCGCAGCACCTGCACATGGGCATGCCCGCCGCCGACGAGGAGGAGATGGGGGGTGGGGGGGTCAGCGGGTCGCAAGGGCGCATCCAGTCATCGGCGCGTCCACGGGGGAGCGATCGGGGTTTCCTTCACGGGGTCCTCATTTCCAGGAACGCACCCGGGTAACGGCGGGAATCGGCGCGTGCGTCCGCGCGGCGGAGAGGTTGCAGGCTATCGCGAGCGCGGCGCGGGTGTCGTCAACGCCCCCACGCCCCACCACGCTAAACCTCCCCCATGCTCCTCCTCCTCCCCCCCGCCCTCGCCACGGAGCACCCCGAGGTCGGGATCTACGACCGCTACCGCGTCGAGATCCCCGACCTGCCCGACGCCGAGGCCACGAGCACCACCGCCAGCGTTCTCCTCTCCCCCCCCGCCGATCTGCCCTGGACGATCGAAGAGGCCCCGAGCCTGGACACCTCCCTCCCCGGCGACGACCCCGGTGGCTACGACGCGATCGAGGCCATTGACGCGCTCGGCGCCGCCCCCTGGCGCGAGGCCGGCATCGACGGCAGCGGCATTCGCATCGCCGTTTTCGACTCGCAGTTCTATCAGGCCGATCTATGGGCGGACGAGCTTGGAGATTTCCAAACCCACGACTGTCAGGCCCACACGAGCTGCGACATCCCCATCGACACGCTCACGACCACCTACGCCTTCGAAGAGGGCAGTCATGGCGTCGCGTGCGCCCAGGTCATCCACGACATCGCCCCCGGCGCTGAGCTCCACCTCGTGCGCGTGAACGGCTCCACGACCTTGGAGAACGCCGCGGCGTGGGCGCAGCGCGAGCAGATCGACGTGGTGAGCATGTCGATGAGCTTTTTCAACAACAGCTTCCACGACGGCACCGGGATCGCGAGCACGATCGCCGAGCAGATGGCGGCGGACGGCGTGCTTTTGGTGAATTCGGCCGGCAACTACGCGGAGGAGCACTGGGACGGCGACTTCGACGATCCCGATGATGACGGCGACTTCGACTTCCCCTGGGGGTCGAGCTACCTGCCGGTCTACTACGGGTCGGGGGAGCGCACGGTGGTGGTCTCCTGGGATCAGTTCTGGACCTGCGGCGACACCGACTTCGATGCGTACGTCTACGATGATGACGGCGAGATCGTCGGTCGCAGCGAGGGGAATCAGCCCAACGGGGACAACTGCGCGCCGGTCGAGCGGGTGACCTTTGAGGCCGAGCGAGAGGACTGGTACTACCTGAAGATCGTGCGACGGGCGGGCGATCCGCTCACGCGCGTCGCGGTGTTCGCCCGCGAGGGGTACGCCTACAACTTCACCCCTGGGAGCATCGCGGACCCTGGATCGAGCCCGTCCAGCTTCACGGTCGGGGCCGTTCGCGCCGAGGGGTATCTTCAGAACGGCGCCGAGGGCTTCAGCTCCGAGGGCCCCACCCACGCGGGGCTCGCGAAGCCCGACATCGCCGGTCCGGACGGCCTGACGACCGCTGTATACGGCTCCTACGGGTTCTTCGGCACCAGCGCCTCCACCCCCGCGGTGGCCGCGACGATCGCGCTCGTGATGCAGCAGGACGGCATCGACGCCCGCACCGCGGCCGCGAGGCTGTCCGCAAACGCCCAGTCCGACCGCCGTGTCTACACCGCCTGGGATGGCGAATTGGGCGCCGGACGGGCGCGGCTGTGGTCGCTCGACGGGGGTCGCCTGGGGTGCGCCAGCGTGGACGCTTCTGCCCCTCCCCCTTGGGCGTTCCTCGCCGCCTTGCTATGGTGCGTTCCGGTATGTCGGAGAAGACGGTGAACACGCTGCGGAACCCTGCCCTCTTTCGCGCCTCGGGTGCGCCCGCCCTGCTCTGGCTGCTCGCGCTGCTGTGCGCGCCCATGGGCGCTTGCCACGTGTTCAGCTCGCTCGACATCGACTGCACGCAAGGGATGCCGTGCGCGACCGGGCCCGACACCGCGGACGCCGACACCGACACCGACAGCGACACCGACACGGACAGCGACGCGGACGGCGACACCGACACCGATACGGACACCGATTCGGACACCGATTCGGACACCGAGCCCGATCCGCCGACCCAAGGCTACGCGATCTCCTACACGACAGGCGGCTTTGGGGCGACGTTGGTCTACACGGCGGCTGGCACGCAAGCGCGGAACTGGCGGGGCTATCAGGAGCTCGCGGGTCCGGTCGCCTACGATGCGTCTCTCGGCAACGCCTACGTCTTTCAGGCGGACAACCTCACCTTCCTCTATGCCGACGGCACCTGGGAGGACGGCGATGTCGGCTACAGCCAGACCTTCGACGCGGATGCCCACGGTGGGCTCGTCTGGGTGAATTTCGGCACCGATCTCTTCATCTACGACGTCGTCAACGAGATCCAGCTCACGCCCTTCTCGAACACCCTGGTGGACTCCCGCGGCGTGGCCGTCAAGGGCGACGATGCCTACCTCGTGGACAACAACGAGAACGGGCCCGACCTGTACGGCTGCACCTCTGCCGGGGACTGCTCGCTCATCTACCAGGACTTCGACACCACGCCAGCACGTGGCCGCAACGTGTTCTTCGGGCCAGACGACGAGCCCTACGGCTGCACCGGGGCCGGCGCGGTCTACGCGCTCGCAAACCTCGCCGCCGGCAGCACGACGCCCACGGCGTTCTACGACGGCGCCGATCTCACCGATGTCTCCGACTGTGGCTGGGACGCTGGCTCGCGGGAGTACCTGCTCTTCTCCCCGACGAACGGCATGATCCGGATGCTCGAGGACAGCTCCGGAAGCGTGGTCACGGCGATCCCCACCAACTATGTCGGCGCGCGGGCACACTTTTACAGCGAATAGACCGGAGAGCCCATGGCCGCCAGTACCGCCCGCCTCGCCGCGCTCCTCCTGCTGGCCGGGTGCAAGAGCTGCAAGGACGGCGACGCCGACCCGAGCGATCTCACCGAGGTCTCCCTCGCGGTCACCGGCGTGTACGTGGGCGAAGGCGTGGGCGTCGGAAGCGCGACCGTGCCCCTGTACGGGACGAACGCGCTGGGTGCGGTGGTGCCGGCCTCGGATCTGGTCAGCGACGGCGGAACCGTGGCGCAGGACGTAGCGGGGTGGGGCGTGCTGACGCTGGAGGCCAGCGCGACCGTCAGCGCGACGGCCGGCGGCGATGCGGCGACGGGAGCGGCTTGGGTGGTCGCGGCCGAGGCGCCGACGTTCGAACTGGCCGGGTTCGCCCTGCACAGCGCTGAAGAGCCGGCGGACCACCTCGCGATCGCGGGCGAGGGCGCTGTCTGGGTCTCAGGCACGACGGTGTGGTGGGGCAGCCAGACGCAGCCCGCGCTCGTGGTCGCGGAGCTGCCCGACAGCGCAGCAAACCTACAGACTGTGCAGCTGGAGGGCGACGGTGTCACCGACCTGATGATCTGGACGGCTGGCTCGGTGATCCTGCTCCGGGGCCGAGACGGCGGGGGTCTCACCTTCGCCGCCGGATGGACCAGCACCACGGAGGTGGTGGGCTGCGACGTTCAAGACCTCGATGGCGACGGCCTCGTGGACGTCCAGATCGCGACCTCCGACGGGTCTACGAGCACCGTCGTGTGGATGATCTCCGACGGCACCTCCTGGGCGATGACCGACTGGATGGTGCTCGACTACGGCGTGATCGCCTTGGCCGGCGAGGACTACACCAGCGACGGCGAGGTCGAGATCAGCGTGCTCAGCGAGGACGGCATCTTGCAGCGGTACGCCCGCTACGACGAAGGCTGGCAGCTTGGATCCGGCAGCGGCATGGAGGTGGCCATCGGTCCCGGCGCGCGGATGTACCCCTCGACCGACCTGAACGGCGACGGCATCGACGAGATCCTCGTCGCCGGGCCGCTCGTGGACGGCACGGGCTGGCAGGTGAAGGCGATCACCGCCGGGGCGGCGAGCACGTACATCTTCAGCTTCTACAGCGCGGATGTCGGCCTCCCCACGTCGGTCGCCGTAGCGATGGGGGATCTCTCGGGCGACGGCATCACCGACCTCGGGATGACCAGCGAGCTCGGGCTCCTCCGTCTGGCATGGAACGAGGGCTATGTGAGCAGCGAGGGCGTTCCAACCCCCGCATTTCAAAGCACCGGCACCGACGACTACCCGAGCGATCGGGGCGTGGGGGTCGGGCAGCTCCTTGGGGACGACGTGCAGGACGTGCTGCTCGCGGGGGAGACCTACGTGCTGGCCGTCGAAGGCGCGCGGCAAGAGGACGATCCGGAGACCGAGAGCAGCGAGCTCGGCTGGAAGGCGAAGGCCTCCGCGGTCGCCAGCTACAGCTTGCACATCGAAGGCGAGCCCCTCGTCGGGGACTTCGACGGGGACGGCGGTGCCGACTTCATCTCCTTCGTGCTGGGCGACGACGGGCTCTCGCTCCAGACGTGGCAGTCCTACCCGGACAATGGGGACATCGAGGCCGGCTGGACCGAGGCCACGAGCCTGCTGATCTCGCCGGACAGCGCGCCGGTGGCCCTCACGATGTGCGAGGGCGAGCCCTGGGCGCTGTTCATCGAGGGCGGGGTGAGCGTGCTGGCGTCCTACGCGATGTCGGCGGGCGTGCCGGCGGGCGCGGCCGTCACCACCGAGGCGATCGGGGATCACGTCCTGTGCGGCCCGTTTGCAGACGGGTCTCTGGTCGCCGTCGTGGACCACGCGAGCAGCACGTTGAGCTGGGTCGCTCCCGACGGCACCGTGACCTCCGAGACCCTGCCGGCGATCACCGTCGGCGCCGCCGACACCGACGGCGACGGTGTGCGCGAGCTCGTCACCCAGGATTCGGAGGGCGAGATCGCGGCGTGGGACTTTGACGGGGATGGCATCGAAGAGGTCGTTCAACGCACGGCAGGGGAGATCGCCATCGCGGAGGCGCGCCCGGCCTTCGGCGGCAGGCTGAGCATCGCAGACGCCGATGGCGACGGCCTCGCCGAGGTGATCCTGCAGGACGACGGGACCGTGTGGGTCTACCGGGTGGTCAACGGCGCGTTGGTGCCCCCCAGCGTGTTCCATACCACCCGGCTGGTGACCGGCCCGGCCTGGTTCGGAGACATGAGCGGGGACGGGCTCCCCGACCTGCTGCTCACGGGCCGGGACGACGATCCGAACGATACGGCCGAGTGGGCGGGGACCTGGTTGAACGTGCGGAGGTGACCGCCCACTGACAACCGTCACTGACAACCGTCACCCCCTGACACCCCAGAACTATCCAGGTTCATCCATCGGCACGGGGTTTGCTTTCTGGCTGGACACTCCCCGAGTGTGCCCATGTCCGCCTTGTCCTCCCGCTTCCCTACGCCCCTCCCCCTCGATCCATGGTGGGATGTTTTCCTCCCGGCCCGGATGGGAGAAGGGGTCTTCGTCGATCACGCCGTGGACGACATCCTCGCGGTCGATCCGACCGGCGACACCTTGGCCATCTGCGCACGCGCGCTCTTCGCGCGGTTCGACGGCCCCCGTGCCGAGCGGCTGGCCGCCGCCTCCCTGGAGCTTGGGGGGTTCGAGGCCGACCGCTTGGCCATCAGCCTCGCTCCAGACGGTCTGGATCGCGCCCCGTTGTTGGCCGCCGCGACGCGCGGGTTGGGGCTCCGCGCCGAGATCTGGTGTGACGTCGCCGCGCGAAGCCTGCTGGAGGGAGACCTCCCGGGCGCCCGGGATGCCGTCGATCGCGCCCGCGCGGCGCTCCATGAGCATGCCGAGACCCAGCGGTGGATGCGCTTTCTTCGGGAGGCGGCCGACCCGCGCGCCTGCTTCGAGCAGGCGACCCGCGTTCGCACCGCCCAGCCCGAGGCTGCGCCGATGCGCGACGCCATGGCGCTCGTTGCCCATCGAAAGAACGGGTTTGTCTGCGCTGAGCGTTGGCAGCGTCGCTCCCCGACAGACCCGCCCACCCCGACCGGCTCGGCCCTGGCTCGGCTCCGCGCGGCAGGGATCCCTCGTGCCCGGCTGTTCCCGGAGCGCGCCCTGGCCCGCCGAGACCGGCTGGATCCGGCCACGGACCTGGAGCTGATGCTCGACGGCGCACAGAGCCTGGTACTGGAGGGTCGCCCTGCCCGCGAGCGCATGCGCGCGGTGCTGGCCGAAGCGCGTCGGTTCACCCCAGCGGTGCAGGCCCAAGCCACGCGGCTCGCCTGCTCGCTCTCGCTGCGGGATCCCGCGCTCGGCGCCAGCGCCCTCGACGCCGCGGAGCGCCTGCTCGCCCACGATCCCGGCGTCTGGACCCCATGGGTGGCGCTGCTTGGCCGGCAGATCAACCCCTCGCGGTCGATCCGCTACGCCCGCACCCTTCTCGCAGATCCATCCACGGAGGCTGGGGCCTTCCTCATGGCGCACGACACCCTCCGCCTCTGCGGCGAGGCCGAGCAGGCCAACGCCCTCGCGCTGCGCGCCCTCGCCTGGCCGGGGTTGCGAAGCGCGGCGCAGGTGGCGCTCCAAGCCAAGCCCGGGGACCCTCCCCATCGCGTCAGCGGCGGGTGACGAGCAGCGCGATAGGCCTCGGCGATGTCCCTGCTGATCGCAGCCCTGCTCGCCTGCTCGACGCCGGCGCCTGTGCCCTCGCCCCCGCTGGCTCCCCTGGACGAACCTGCGCCCCTGCCCATCGTCGCCCCCGAGCCGCCGCCTCCGTCGGGCCCGAGCATTGGCGGGGAGCCCATCCTCCCGAAGCCCGTCGTGCTCGGTGCGATCTCGACCGCTGACGTGGTCGCGGGCATCACGAAGCAGGAGGCCGGCATCCAGGCCTGTTACGCCTCGCGCCGGGCGGTGGTCCCGGATCTTGCCGGGAAAGTCCTCGTCAAATTCAAAATCCAGCGCGACGGGAGCGTGGCCGAACCGAGCACGGCGTCGACCAGCCTGCGGGATCCAGACACCGAGGCGTGCGTAAACGCCGAGGTCGCGAAGGCCACCTTCCCGGCGCTGAAAGACGGCGCCGTCGCGATCGTGCGGTACCCGTTCGTGTTCCCCTGATCACCAGTTGACGTTCACCGGGTAGGTCACCGGAAAGCCGTCGGCCATGTCGTGACCTGGAAAGTCTGCTTTCTTGATCACGGCGGCGACGCAGGCCACGTAGGTGTCGGGCGCGCCGTCGTCGTCGGTCGCCTCGATGGTCGAGACCACGCCGTTGCAGCCCACGACGAGCTCAAAGGTGAGGTGGATCTCGGTGAAGCCGGTGGGCTGGCCGCACTTCAGTGCGTGCTGGATCACCCCGTTCAGCGCGGCGCGGACCTGCTCGTAGCCAATCCCATTGGGCGTCGCCATCTCCCCCTCCGCGGGGTCGGCCTCGAACGGGATGCACTTCTCGGCCTTCGGCGTAGGGATCGCATCGGCAGGCGCTGCGCCAAGCAACGCCAAAGACGCGACCGAAGCCAGGAGCGGGAGCCGGCGTTGAAGGCGCCACGAAGTGCGCGCCTTCATTGCTGGCTCCCGTGTTGGCGTCCCGGACGGGGACGGCGCGGTAGCGCCGGACCCGACCGAGAGGACGCGAACACAAGCCCGCGGATGCGGGCGTTCTTCGCCAACACTGGCCGATAATCCCGGGCGCGCCCTCGCGCGGCGGGAGAATCGGCGAGGATCAGACGTCGCGACACCTTCGGCAGCTATCACGAGAGCGCCCAACGCTTCCGCGTACCCGCGGAAGCGGCACCGCCTCTTGGTTCGTACCCGAACCGAGAGCGCCGGCCAGATCCGAACCCGGGACCCGAGCGGCAGCGAGCGTGGGGGTCTTGGGGGGCCGGCCATCCGGCCGGCCCCCCAGGATACACCGCGCGCCATGAACGCGATCTTCTATCTCCTCGTGCTGATCCCGTGTCTGGTGGGGGGATGGAACGGGGTCCCGACGCACGAGGGGGTCATGCGCGAGGACGTGGTCAACGTACCTGCGGCTGGCCTCACGGTCGGCCTGACGGTGAACGTCACCGCCGGTCAACGCACCTACGAGGGCAAGGTCGAGACGGTGGAGAAGGGTTGGGCCCGGGTGCGGGCGGATGTGCCGGACGGGGAGGTCGTGATCCAGGCGCCCACCGAAGAGGCGATGGCTGCGATTGGACTTGGCGCCTTGGACGGTGCGAAAGCTGCGGTGGATCTCGCGATCTCGCTGGTCGGGACCATGACGCTGTTTCTCGGGCTCGTCAAGGTCGTGGAGGTCGCGGGCGGCATGCAAGCCCTGGCCCGCTGGATCCGCCCGGTCATGGTCAAGCTCTTTCCAGACGTGCCGGCCGATCACCCCGCGATGAGCGCGATGATCATGAACCTCGCGGCGAACGTCCTGGGGTTGGGCAACGCTGCGACCCCGTTCGGCGTAAAGGCGATGCAGGAGCTGGAGAGCCTGAACCCGAAGCCGGGGACCGCCACCAACGCGATGGTGTTGTTCCTCGCGGTGAACACCGCCGGCGTAGCGGTGCTGCCAACAGGGGTCATCGCCATCCGCGCGGGGCTCAAGTCCGTCGATCCCGCCTCGATCTTCCTGCCCACGCTGGTGTGCAGCGTGTTCACGACCATGGGTGCTATCCTCGTCACCAAGGCGCTTCAAAACGTGTTCCCGGTCGAGCGCCACAAGGTCGAGGCTTCGCCGATTCGGCTGGTTGAATTTGTGCCGTTGCTGCTCGCCCTGGGCGCGTTCATCGGGTTTGTCGTTGCGGCACAGGTCTACGGAACCGCCATCACCAGTTGGATCATGCCCGGCCTCATCGTCGGCATGCTCACCATCGGCGTGGCCTGCCGCGTGAAGGTCTACGAGGTGTTCATCGACGGCGCGAAGGACGGCTTCAACACGGCGATGCGCATTGTGCCCTTCGTCGTCGCCATCCTGGCGGCTGTCGGCATGTTCCAGGCCTCCGGCGCGATGGGCCGGCTGGTGATGTTCGCGAGCCCGCTCTGTCGCTTCATCGGGATGCCCCCGGAGGTGCTGCCCCTCGCGATCCTTCGCCCGTTGTCAGGCTCCGGATCGATGGCGCTGACCGCAGAGCTCACCCGCATTCACGGCCCCGACACCTTCATCGGGGTCGTGGCCGGCACGCTGAACGGCTCGACGGAGACGACGTTCTACGTGCTGGCGCTCTACTTTGGCGCGGTCGGCATCAACAAGTACCGGCACGCCGTGTTGGTCGGCCTCGCGACGGACGTGATCGGGGCGTTGTGCTCCGTTTGGGCGGTGAAGTTGCTGTTGGATTGGTGAGGGCCCGATGACCCGTCACCTCGACGTCCACGGCGCGCTCACCCCTGCTCGACCTTCACCCGTACCCGCTTCCCATCGAAGACCACTGCCCAGAGCCACACCGGGTCTGCCCCAGCGGCCCGCAGCATGACCGCATATTCCCGGTCCTTGATCTGCTTCATCGCGGCAGCCAACGCCGTATCCGAGGTCTCCGGCGGCTCGCAGGAATCGTCGATGGACTTCAATTCCATCACGACCCCGGCCCGCGATCCACGGTAGTCAACCCGGGGGGAGATGCACACATCGTAGCGCCCAAACCCACTCTCCCCATTTGTATCCACGGTATGGGTCATGTTGAGCTGCACGAGCAGCCCAACCAGGAACGATTGGTAGACGGCCTCTGCCGTTCGCTTGCCGGTGTCAAAGAACGACAGAGATTGGAGAACAAGACGTTGCAGGCCTGCGCCAAATGTTTGGGCGTCGCCCGAGAGCACGGCGCGGCACAATCGATTCACGTCTTCGGAGCCGCCGATCGCGGAGCGCATCCAATCCCGGAAGATCCCGGTGTAGCTCGCAAGCACTTCCCGGTTGGGGACGGAGAGCGTTGCGACCGTCTCGCCCCCCAGTTGGGTCACATCCCGGGCCTTCAGATACCCCGAAAACAGCAAAAAGCTCCAGAGAGCGCCGGCGTTGCCGCGCAGATCGCGAAGCTGGATGTCCTCGGAGACCGGGCGGACGATCTCGCCACCCCGGATCAGCTCGGCTACCTCCGCGTGAACGCCGAGACCACTGCGAATCACCAGATCGCGGATGAGGTCATCCGAGCCGGTGTTGACCCAGTAGGGTCGGAACACTTTGTCCATGGAGTCGAGGTATCGCAGCACCGACCAGGGGTTGTATACGACCCCGCCGCCCATGAGGTAGCCGTTGTACCACTCTCGGATCCCATCCATGTTGGCGGAAGGGCCCGCCAGCGCGCACATCGCCTCGACCTCCGCCGTCGTGAACCCAAATCGGGTCGCGTATTCGGGCGCGAGGAGCGAGTAGACCGCCAGGTTGTTCAGCCCCGAGAACATCGATTCTTTCGCCACGCGGAGGATCCCCGTGAGCACCCCGCGGTAGAGCGAGCTGTTGTCCTTGAACGCGCCAGACAGCAGGTTGCGGAACAGCTCGATCACGTCGTCGTAGTACCCATGCTCCCAGCCCTGGTGAATGGGGGTGTCGTATTCGTCGATCAGCAGCACACACTCTTCGCCCGTTGCGGCGTGAAGGGCCTGGCTCAGCACCCGCAGCGACACCCCCAGGTCGGTGGCGGACCCACGCCCCTCGGCCAGAGCCTCCAAGGCCTGGCGCTGGAAGTCACTCAGGTTGGGGTGCGTCCAGGCGTGGCGATGCCGCAGCACCTCCTCTCGGATCAGGGAGCGGACGTCCTCCTGGCAGGACTCCCACTTTCTGTGCTTCACATCCTTGAACGTGAGGAAAATCACGGGATGGCGCTGAAAGTGCGCCTCCACGTCTTCCCCTGCGGTCGCGACCTCGAGGCCGGCAAAATACCCCCGAACCTCCTCGGGAGTCCGCGTGCCATCCCCCGAGCACTCAAACCAATACCGGAGCATCGAGAGGTTCACCGTCTTCCCGAACCGGCGGGGGCGCGGGAGCAGCACCACGGCCGCGGAGCCCCGGACCACGTCTGCGATCATCGCGGTCTTGTCGACGTAATAGTTGCCGTCACGCCGGATTTTGGCGAAGTCGGAGGTGCCGATGGGAAGCCGGAGGGGCATTCGCTGGCACTAACCTGTGAGGCGGGAGGTCCGGCCGCCCTATGGCGTCTTCACCTTCGCCAGGATCTCCTTGATCACCGCATCCGACGTCACCCCCTCGGCCTCCGCCTCATACGCGAGCGTGATCCGGTGCCTGAGCACATCCAGGGCGATGTCTTTGACATCGTCGGGGGTCGCGAAGTCCCGCCCATCGAGCATGGCCCAGGCGCGGGCACAGCACGACAGCGCGAGGGTGGCCCGGGGCGAAGCGCCGTACTGCACGTAGCGGGCGAGCTGCGGCGAGACGCTGCCCGGCTGCCTCGTCGTCTGGACGAGCGAGACGATGTAGTCTGCGAGCACCGGCTTGAGCGTGATCTGGTTGCAGAGGCGCTGCATCCGGGCGAGCGCGTCGGGGGTCAACACGGCCTGGGGCTGCTCCTGCGGGCGGGTCGCCCGGAAGAGGATCTCGCGCTCCTCCTCTTTCGTCGGGTAGCCGACGACGAGCTTCATCAAGAACCGGTCCACCTGCGCTTCGGGCAGCGGGTACGTGCCCTCCTGCTCGATGGGGTTCTGCGTCGCGAGCACAAGGAACGGCGCCGGAAGCGGGAAGGTCTCGTCCGCCAGCGTGACCTGCCGCTCCTGCATGGCTTCGAGCAAGGCGGACTGCACCTTTGCGGGGGCGCGGTTGATCTCGTCGGCGAGCAGCAGGTTCGCGAACACCGGGCCCTTCCGAATGGTGAACGTGCCCTCGCGCGGGTTGTAGATCTGGCCGCCGAGAACGTCCGCCGGGAGCAGATCGGGCGTGAACTGTACGCGGGAGAAGCGCGCTTGCATCGCGCTGGCCAGGGCCTTGACCGCCGTCGTCTTCGCCAGGCCCGGCACCCCCTCCAACAGCACATGACCGTCCGCCAGGAGGGCTGTGAGCAGCCGCTCGACCATGTACTTCTGGCCGACGATGACCTTCGCGACTTCGGTTCGAACCGCGCGGAGCTGCTCGGCCGCGTGGGACAGCTCCCCCTCCAGGGACGTGGCTTTGGTCAAATCGGGCACGTTCGGGACCTCGCCGGGCACGGTATTGCGGCGAGGAGGGGCGGGCAGCGGGGGTGAAGAATCGTGACGGGGCTTTGTCAGGCTCCGCCCACCACCCGCTCCGGCGTCATCGGCAAGCCGTTCAACACCCGCCCCGTCGCCCGTTCGATAGCCTGGGCTACGGCTGCCGCCGGCGCGTCCATCGGGATCTCGCCGATGCCCTTCGCCCCGAAGGGTCCGCCTGCGTACGGGATCTCAATCAGCCGGGTGATCATCTCCGGGGCGTCCACTGCCGTCGGGATGATGTAGTTGGTCAGCCGATCATTGCGCATACATCCTTGGGAATCGAGCACGACCTCCTCCGCGGTGGCCCACCCCAGGGCTTGAAGCGCACCGCCTTCAATCTGGCCGCTCGCAAGGACAGGGTTCAGCGCCTTTCCCACGTCGGTGGCGGTGACCAGCCGGTGGTAGCGCACCTCGCCGGTGTCGAGGTCCACGTCCAGATCGACGATGGCACACATCCATCCGTAGGTTGGATAGGCGTCGCCCTGGTAGGTCTCGATGTTCCAGGGGTGCGTGCCGTCGTCCTCGTACTGGTGCGACACGCGCAGGGGCTCGACCAGCCCGTCGAGCAAGGCCACGAGGGCCTCCCCGCGGGCGCCCAGCGCCTCTCCGAGCTTGCGCGCCGCGATCTGGGTCACACCCCCAACGACCATCGCGGTGCGCGAGGCGACCGTCGGCCCGCTGTCAGGAACCTTCGCGGTGTCGTGCGGCGCGACCGTGACCCGGGCCAGCGGGATCCCAAGCTCCTCGGCGACGATCTGCGGGAAGATCGTGTCGGTGCCCTGACCGATGTCGGTGCTGCCCGTCAGCACCGTGATGCGCCCGGCGTGCGCCTCCACCGTGACGACCCCGCGGATGCCGGCCTCGCCGTTGCCCGTGAACCCGCAACCGTGAAAGACAAGCGCGAGGCCTTGCCCGCTCGCGGTGCGGGATCCCCGGGCGCCGGGAGCGGAGCCGGCGCGGATCAGCGGTGCGGCGGCGGCGTTGATGGCGGCGTCGAGCACGGCGGCGGCGCCTGTGTCCACGAGCGTCTGACCGGTAGCGGTGACATCGCCGTCGCGGAACATGTTCTTGCGACGCAGCAACAGGGGGTCGATGCCCAGCTCCCTCGCGATCAGATCCATGTGGCGCTCGACCGCGAACTGAGCCTGCGGGGCGCCAAAGCCACGGAAGGCACCGTTGGGAGGGGTGTGCGTCGCGACGACCTGGCCGGTCATGTAGACCCGGTCGGCCCGGTACGGCCCGGTCAGGTGAAGGATGCCGCGGGAGAGAACCACCGGCGAAAGCGTATTGTAGGCGCCACCGTCGAACAGGAGGTCGGCCTTCCAGTCCATCAGGAAGCCCTCGGCATCACACGTGGACTTGATGCGGATCCGGGCTGGATGGCGCTTGGTGGTCGCCCGCAGATCTTCGTCGCGCCGGTAGATGAGCTTCACCGGATGACCAGCCTTCAACGCCAATAGTGCGGCGTGCGCGGCCACCATGCTGGGATACTCCTCCTTGCCGCCGAACCCGCCACCGGTCGCGGCCTGGACGACGTGGTAGTCATGGTGACCCAGCACGCGCTTGAGCGCCTTGTCGATGTAGTAGGGGCACTGCATCGACCCGACGATGGCCAACTGTGCGCCATCCACCCCGGGGATCGCCAGGATGCCCTGAGGCTCGATGTAGAGCTGCTCCTGAAGGCCGAGGGTGTACACCCCTTCGTGGACATGCCGCACAGGGGTGTCTCGGACCGGGCCGTCCCGGGAGATCGTGATGCGCTTGAAGACGTTGTCCTTGCCGAAGATGACCTGGTCGTGGCCCTCCGCCAGCTCAGGATCCAGGTTGAACGGCAGGTCCTCATAGGTGATCTTCACGGCTTTCGCGGCGGCGAGCGCACGATCCCGGGTGGGTGCAGCCACCAGCGCTATCGGCTCGGTCACGTGGCGGGTCAACCCGTCGCACAGGACGGGCTGATCGTCGGTCATCAACGCCAGGATGTTCTCCCCGGGGATGTCCGCGGCGGTCACCAACACGACATCCGTCCAGTCGAAGGCGGGGTCCCGGGAGATGCCGAGGATGCGCGCGTGCGCCCGCTCGGAGCGGACCGTCGCCCCGTACCAGGTGCCGTCGGGCCGGATGTCGTCGGCGTACAGGGCGGCGCCGGTGACCTTTGCAGGGCCGTCGGCGCGGGGGATCGAGAGTCCGATGGGCATCCGGCGGTTTATCCAGACGGTCCTGCCCCCGCCGATCCGTTCACAAGAATAGCGGGGCGATGCCCTCGGGCGTTCCACGGCGGTGGGTGCGCCCGCCGGGCCCCGGTACCAAGCCCGCCACCCTCCCCCGTATTCATTGGAGTCCTCCTTGAACCTACATCGTTCCGCCTCGCGGGGGCAAGCCGACCACGGCTGGCTACGGTCCTTCCACACGTTCTCCTTCGCCGGGTACCGCAACCCGAACATGATGGGCTACCGCAGCCTGCGGGTGATCAACGAGGATCGCGTCGCGCCCGGCAAGGGGTTCGGCACGCACGGGCACCGGGACATGGAGATCGTGTCCTACGTGCTGGAAGGGGCGTTGCAGCACAAGGATTCGATGGGCAACGGATCCGTCATGCGCCCCGGGGACGTACAACGGATGACCGCCGGAACGGGCGTGACCCACTCGGAGTTCAACGGATCGCAGGTAGAAGGCGTACATTTCCTGCAGATCTGGGTGCTCCCGGACCGGGCGGGCCACGCCCCCGGCTACGAGCAGATCCACTTCGCCCCGGCGGAGAAGCGCGGCAAGCTGCGGCTCATCGCCTCGCCCGACGGTGCTGCAGGCAGCGTGGCGGTGCACCAAGACGCGCGGATCTACGCGGCCCTGCTGGACGGGGACGAGGCCGTGGAGCACACGATCGGGCCAGGACGCGGCGCCTGGATCCAGGTGGTGAAGGGCGACGTGCAGGTGAACGGCGAGTGGCTTCACGCCGGCGACGCCGCGACGATGGATCCGGTCGTGGCCACGGTGGTTCGGATCGACCACGGCACGGGCGCGGAGCTGCTGCTCTTCGACCTGGGATAGGGCCCCCAACGTGCTCCCGCTCCTTCTCCTCGGCTGCATCCACCGCGTGGAGGTCACCACCTTTCCCGAGGGCGCGACCCTGTACCGGAAGGGGCGTCAGCTTGGAGAGGCGCCCTTGATGGTGCGGATCCCGATGTTCGCGACGACGCAGGTCGAGGCGAAGATGCCGGGGTATCGGGCGGTGGACACGAAGCTGCGCGGGGTGGGGACCGCGAGCTTTGTGGCGGATGTCCTGTTCCTGCACTGGTTGAAGGCGGTCGGGCTGCGGACGAAGGCGGAGGTCGAGCTGCGGCTCATGCCCGAGCATGGGCCGGTGGGGACGTGGGCGCCGGAGGATGTGCCGTAGCCCCTACTCGAACGCCTGAATCCCCGTAATCCACCGCCCGATGATCAGGTTGTGGATGTCGTGCGTGCCCTCGTAGGTCTTGACCGACTCAAGGTTCGCCATGTGCCGCATCACCGGGTACTCGTCGAGGATGCCATTTGCGCCGTGAATATCGCGGGCTTCACGGGCGATGGCGAGGGCCATGTCCACGTTGTTCATCTTGGCGAGGGAGACCTGCTCGGGGATCATCGTGCCCGCGTCTTTCAACCTGCCAAGTTGGAGCGCCAGGAGCTGCGCCTTGGTGATCTCGCGCACCATGTACGCGAGCTTGTTCTGCACCAACTGAAAGCTCGCGATGGGCTTTCCAAATTGGATGCGCGAGAGCGAATACTCTTTGGCCGAGTGAAAACACGCCATCGCCGCGCCGATAGCTCCCCAGGAGATACCGTAGCGCGCGTTGTTCAGACAGGAGAACGGACCTTTCAAGCCCGAGACGTGCGGCAGGATGCGATCTTTCGGGATGCGACAATCGAGGAACACCAGCTCGGAGGTGACAGACGCCCGCAGCGAGTGCTTGCCGTGCATCTCTGGTGCTTCAAAGCCCGGGTCGCCCTTCTCGACGATGAAGCCCCGGATCACGCCGTCCAACTTGGCCCACACCACCGCGACGTGCGCGAGGCTGCCGTTGGTGATCCACATCTTCGCGCCGTTGAGCACGTAGCTGTCGCCATCGTCCACAGCCTTGGTGACCATGCCGCCGGGGTTGGAGCCGAAGTCCGGCTCCGTGAGCCCGAAGCAGCCGATGAACTCGCCAGAGGCGAGCTTCGGCAGGTACTTCAGCTTCTGCTCCTCGCTGCCGTGCTTCCAGATCGGGAACATGACGAGGCTGCCCTGTACGCTTGCAAAGCTGCGAATCCCAGAGTCGCCACGCTCCAACTCCTGACAGACGAGGCCGTACGCCACGTTCGACATCCCAGCACAGCCGTAGCCGTGAAGGTTGACGCCGAGCATGCCCATCTCGCCAAGCTGCCCGACGAGGTGCATCGGAAAGGTCCCCGAGCGGCAGTGGCCCTCGATGATCGGGATGACGTTCTCTTCAGTCCAATCGCGGACGACCTGGCGGACGGCCTTCTCCTCATCGGAGAGCAGGGAGTCAAGATTGTAGAGGTCAACGCCGTCAAACTTGCGCATGGAAACTCCAGAGTTGGGTCAAGACCGGGGACGAAGCTCGTCGAGGGAGGTGGCGAGGATCTCGACGCAGACCTGCGCCTCCTCCTCGGTGCAGACAAGGCCAGGGCAGAGGCGGATCGTGTTCTGGCCGCAGCCAAGCAGGATGAGCCCGTGCTTGTGGAAGACGTGCATCACCAGCTCGTTGCGGAGTCCGACGGCGCGGGCCTTCGATGCCCTGTCCGTGACCAGCTCGATGCCGATCATCAAGCCCTGCCCGCGGATGTCGCCGACGTTGGGATGTTCGCCGATGCGCTCGCGCAGGAGCCCGGTCAGATACCGGCCGATCGTAGCACTCTGCTCGACGAGCCCGCCTTCAAGCAGATCGAGTGTGGCGTGCGCGGCGGCACAGGCGATCGGGTTGCCGCCGAACGTGCTGGCGTGCGCGCCGGGCTTCCACTTCATCAGGTCTTCAGACGCGAGCGTGGCTGAGAGCGGTAGGCCCGAGGCGATGCCCTTGGCGAGCGTGACGATGTCGGGCTTCACGCCGGAGTGCTCGAAAGCGAACATCTTGCCGGTGCGGCCCATGCCGGACTGGACCTCGTCGAACACCAGCAGGATGCCGTGCTCGTCGCACAAGGCGCGGAGGCGGGGCAAGAAATCCGCGGGGGGCACGATGTAGCCGCCCTCGCCCTGGACCGGCTCCACGAAGATGGCGGCGACCTCCTTGGGGTTCACGATCGTGCGGAAGAGCGTCGCGAGATGCTCCATCGTGACGTCGGTGGCGTTCGGCCCCATGCGGTAGGGGTCCGGGTAGATGCTGTGCGTCACGGGCAAGAAGGGGCCGAAGCCCTCGCGCTGACGCACCTTGGAGGCGGTCAACGAGAGCGCGCCCATCGTGCGGCCGTGAAAACTGTCGAGGAACGCGATGAACTGGCTGCGGCCCGTGGCCCACCGCGCCAGCTTGAGCGCGGCCTCATTGGCCTCAGCACCGGAGTTACCGAAGTAGACACGGCACTTGTCCCCGCGGACGGGCTGCATCGCGACGAGGCGATGCGCGAGCCGCCCCTGCACCGGGTAGTAAAAGTCGGTGCCGCTCATGTGGATGAGCTTGTTGGCCTGCTCGGTGATCGCGGCGACCACATTCGGGTGGCAATGGCCGGTGGACGTGACCGCGATGCCCGCGGAGAAGTCCAAGAATTCGTTGCCATCGGGATCGGTGATCCAGAGCCCGCGCGCCGACTCGGCGACCAGGGGGAGATCGCGCGTGTAGGACGGCGAGACCGACGCATCGCTGCGGCGGATCATTTCACGTGCGATCGGACCCGGAAGGGCGGTTCGAAGCAGTGGGCGGCGGGACACGGGGCCTCCAGGGGCGGGGAGCGGAAAGATAATCTGAAACGGGGCGGTTGGCCGGGGGCGTCGGGGGATCGGGTTGACCCTGTCCCCTTTGCTTTCCCGTCACCAAGGGGGCATGATGGCGCGCCTGGAGATCGTGATGCGCTACCCGTCGAAGTCCCTGTTGGCCTGCACCGTGCCGGTGGGCCTCCTCCTGGCGTCATGCGACAAGGACAAAGACGCGCCGGGGGACAGCGTGCCCGCGGTCTGCGATCCGGCGGTCGAGAACGCCGGGCAGCCGAGCATCGTCACCGGGGCCCCGATGGCCGGCGTGGCCGAGGCCTGGCTGGAGCTCCCGATTGGAACACCGCTCTCCGGATACACCTCCCGCTGCGGCTGCTTCGGCGGCGACGGCAAGGTGGACCATCGGGACAGCAATTACGCCTCGGAGTTCAAGCCCTCCGCGGGCGTGCAGTCCCCGATCCCGCTGAAGGTCTTCTGGCTCTCGAACGGCGACCAGGACATGGTGATCGTGAAGATGGACCTCATCTACTCGTTCGACGGGCTGGTGCAGGACATCGAGCAGCGACTCTCGGCCTCGACCGGCCGGGATCTGGTCGGCAAGGTCGTGGTGACCACCAACCACTCCCACCACGCATACGGGGACTTCACCGACCAAATCACGTACTACCTGGGCAGCGACCGATTCAACAAGGAGGTGTTCGACCGCATGGCCAGCCAGGCGGAGACGGTCGGCCTCGCCGCGTTCGATTCACTCGCTCCCGCCAAACTCGGCGTTGGCTATGCCAAGGACTGGGATCCAGACGATCAGGTCTACCACGACCGGCGCGGCGACAACGACGACCTGCAGTTCTTCGATGACATCCCGGCGGGCTCGTACAAGGACCCGTACCTGACCCTGCTGCGCATCGACAACATGGACGACGAGCCGCTCGCCGTGCTGTTCAACTTCGGGATGCACGGCACGACGTTGGACGGCGACAACGCCATGGTCTCGGGCGACGCGCCGGGCCAGGTGGAGACGCGGTTTGAGGAACAGTTCGACCACCCCGTGGTCGTCGCCCATTTGCAGGGGGGCGGGGGCGATGCCTCTCCGTCCGGGAGCGACGACTTTTACGCGCACTTGGAGACGACCGGTGAGAACGCCAAGGACGCGATCTACGCGCTCTGGGAGGCCACGCCGACCTCGGCGGATCCGATCCGCTTGGAGACCGTCTCTCGGGCCGTGCCGGAGACGCACGACGACATTCATGTGACCCGCGGCGGGACGACCGACATGCACTACACCCCGTTCGTCGAGGATTTGGTTCCGGACGACCAGATCTATGACAGCACGGGCGCCATCATCCCCGAGATTGACGAATTCAACGTCGCGGCCGGCGCCGCCTTTTGCGGCGAGGATCCCGCCTATCTTCCCGGCTATGCGCCCGCGACGGTGTTTCCGTACGTCAATTGCGTCAACGTCGACATGATGGTTGGGTTGATCGCAGGGTGGTTTGCGCTGACGGACGAGGAACGCGCGCTCCCGATCACGGAATCGACGCGGGCGCATGTGACCGCCACCCGGATGGGACCGCTCCCGATTTTGACGGCGGACGGCGAGATTGTCACCGACGACTTTTTCATGGGTTTTCTGCCAGGCGAACCGACCGCTTACTACACCGAACAATTCCGCCGACGCGCCGAGACCGAGCTGGGCTTCGAGCACAGCATGGCCGTGGGCTACTCCCAGGATCACGAGGGGTATCTGCTGATCCCCGAGGACTGGCTGCAGGGCGGCTACGAGATTGACATCAACGTTTGGGGCCCGCTGCAAGGTGAGCACATCATGGAGCAGCTGCTGGTGATGGCGGGCGAGGAGTTGACCACCGACACGGTCGAGAAGCACGATCCCTGCGGGCTCTACGCATCGAACAGCTACGGAACGCCGACGGAGCTGCCGGTGCTCGCGCCGGACGAGGCGCCGGAGGCCGGCACCCGCTACGACACGCCCCCCGTCGAGCTTTTCACGCCGCTCTACACACAGGAGGAGCGGGACGGCGGGATGCTCCCAACGCTGACCGTCGAGGGCGAATCCATCCCGCGCGTGCAGGGTATCGTGCAGATGGCGTGGATTGGTGGAGATCCGGGGGTCGATTACCCGGTGGTCACGCTGGAGCGCGAGGAGACCGATGGGAGCTGGTCCGAAGTGCTGACACACGCAGGCCGGCCCATATCGCTTGGGCCCGACATCCTGCTCACGACGACACCCAACCCCCAAGCGCCGGTGACGATCTACAACGAGCACCATTGGTATGCCGCTTGGCAGGCGGTCGGGCACGCGCTCGACCGCACCGGCGTGGAAGAGGGAACGTACCGCCTGCACGTCGTTGGCCAGACCTACGTGGGTGGGAGCACGACGTGGCCCTGGGCGACCGGGGACTACGAGGTTTCGAGCCCGACATTTGTCGTCACGCCCGCCGTGATCTCGGTGCAGCGGTCCGGCACGAACGACGTCCAGGCCTGGTTTTTAGGACCCGAGCGGGGCTACCGGCTGATCGGGATGGACGGGGGCTATCGCTCGGCCAATCCCATGCCCGACGACACGGCGATGGTGACGTGTGTCGCGGAAGATGGGACGAGCACGACGACGGCGGTCACCGGCTCGCACACCGGAGGGGTGACGACCTTCGTGGGAGCCGATCCGGGCGGCTGCATCGAGTTGATGGTCACGGACAGCTACGGCAACGAAGGCGCGATCTGAGCCCGTGAAGCGGTTCATCGCCGTCGCGGGGAACATGGGCGTGGGGAAGACCTCGCTCGTGGAATTCCTGTCCCAGGAGTATGGCTTCGAGCCGATCTACGAGCCGTTCGCCGACAACCCGTACCTGACGGACTTTTACGCGGACATGCCGCGGTGGGCGTTCGGGTCCCAAGTCTGGTTCCTATCGAACAAGTTTCGGCTTCACTTGGAGTTGGACAACCGGCGGCTGGATCCAGAGCGGGGACGGTTCGTGCAGGATCGGACCATCTACGAAGATGCGGAGATCTTCGCGGCGAACCTGGCACGCACGGGGGCGATCACGCCCAGAGATTGGAAAAACTACCTGGATTTGTACCACGGCATGCGTCAAGCTCTGCGGCCGCCGGACCTGATGATCTACTTGCGCTGTTCGGTCAAGGCGATTCGAAGGCGCATTCAACGCCGCGGCCGGGCGAGCGAGCAGGCGATCCCAACGCCGTATCTGAAGGGGCTCAACGTGCTCTACGAGGATTGGATGGGGAGGTACGATCAATCCCCCAAGTTCGTGTGGGACAGCGAGCGGGCGGATTACCTGACGGATCTGGTGGAGCGAATTGAGTTTCGGCGAGCGTTGGAGCGGGTGCTGTAGACAGGGTTGCTACGGCAGCCAAACCCCGCTCGCACGCTCCACCCCGTCTGCGCGCAGCCCCCCGAGCGCCGCCAAGCACGCGCGAACCTCGGTCGCTGTGTCCAGCAGCGCGTCCACGCTCCGGACCCTGCCCGCGTCCAGCGGTTGACTCTGGGGTTGCGGCGTCCCATGTCCCTGCGCCGCATGGGAGCGCTGCGGTCAACGTTCCGTCGACGGTGTAGGCGCCGCCAGGTCCAAAGAGCTCAAACGACCCCGCCCACCCACGCGAGCAGGGGGGTGTCGAAGGTCGAGCGCAGCAGGGCCGGGTCCACCTCCGGGTCGGTGAACCGCTCGAGGGCGGGCCGGGTGCTGGCCCAGGCGAAGCTGAGCGCGCCGTACGCCGCGATCAGCGCGCCAGCGCACCGACACCACACGTCAAAAATTCGTCACCCACACCCCGCTCGCCCGTTCGACCCCTTCGACGCGGGTCCCCACGGTCGCTCCGCTCACGCACGCCGCGACGGTCGCCGGCACCGTGCTGCCATCGAGCAGCGAGAGGCCCTGGACCTTGCCGGCGTCTACGACCCAGGCCAGCACCGCCTCACCGTGGACCCGCTTGTCGATGCAGCCCTTCGGGAGCCTGGCGAGGCTCCCCGTCAACACCGTCTCCACGGCGCTGAGCGTCGGGGACACGTCCTGGTCGGACAGCCGCAGCGCCCGAACGGCGCCGCCCGCGACGACCCACTCGCGCTTCATCTCGGCGGCGTCCACCTCCAAATCAAAGCGGAGGCCCTGGATCACGTCCACGAGGCACCCGACCAGCCCGTCGTTCTGCGTCGTGTCGGAGGTGACGGCGATCCGGCGCACCGTGCCCGCGGAGATCACCCACTTGAGCCCGATCGCGCTGCCTGCCAGGGTCGTGGGCGCCCCCGCGAGGCACTCCTGCACGGCGGGCGTCTGTTCTTCGATCGCGAGCTTCACGAAGGCGTCCACCACCTCCCGCGTGTTCGGCTCCATCTGCCCGCCGTACCCGTACAGGAGCAGCGAGGTCCCGTCCCGTAGCGATTCGCCGGCGAGCTGGACACCGTCGATGCGGTCGGAGATCCAGCTCCCGTCGCTCAGGAGGGTGAGGCGCGCGTAGGGCAATTCACTGGCTTCGTCCCAGAGCACGATGCGTCCGAGATCGTCGGTGGAGGCGAGACGGCCCGGCTTGAGCTTCACCCAATGCACGGGGTTTCCCATGAAGCTCGGCGCTTTCTGGAGCTCGGTCGGCTCCCCGCCAGAGGGCTCGTCTGCGTCCAGGGGCAACCGCCAATCCAAGCCGCCAAGCAGGAGCGACAGCCTCCCGAGACCGGGCATCCAACGGAGGGTGAGGACCCCCGCGACGGGCCGCACCGTCCAGTGCACGACGGGCTTGCCGCTCTGCAAGTCCCAGACCCGCAGCGTCCCGGCATCGCTCATCGACGCGAGCTTGGTGCCGCCGTCCTCTTCGCCGAGCGCCAGGGCCACGGTGGTCTCCCCGAACGTCAGGAACCAGCGACTGTCCACCTTGGTGGCGGCGTCGTACATCCGCACAGTGCCGTCGGCGCTGCCGACGATGACGGTCTTGCCGTCCTTGGTCGGGGCGATGGCGTGGATCGGCCCGACGGGCCCCATGAACGCCGTGCGCTGGACCGCCTTCTCGATGTCCCACGCCCGGATGAGGGTGTCCTCTTGCCCCGAGTAGAGCGTGCGGCCGTCTGGCGAGGCGGCGAGGGCGTGGATCCACGGCACGGCCGCGATCGGGCCCGGCGCACGGGCCACGAGGGAGGAGCCCCCGCCTGCGACCCACAGCCAACTTCGGAGGGTTCCCGAGGCGTCCCGGGAGACGAGCGCTTGCTCGCGAGCGAAGTGGCCGAGCGACTGCCCTCCAAACCACAGGCGCTCGATGAGCGGGTCCGTGGGCGTCGCGGAGGGGGGCGTGCCCGGATCGAGCACCCGAACCTCGCGAAACGGCAGGGTGATCACGACGACGCGGTTGTGGTCGTCGGCGAAAGCGAGCGCCTTACCGTCCGGCGTCATCGCGGCGGCGACAGGGCGGCCGCCGGGGAGCGCGCTCGCTTCCGCGGGGCCACCGAGCGGTCCGACGCGCAGTTGTCCGGCCTCCACCCAGGCAAAGCGATCCTTATGGGCCGCGAGGGGCTGGGTCTCCGGTGCCCAGACCCGGCGGGAGACGGACCCGGCTCGCATGTCGAGGTAGCCAAGCACCTGTCCTCCGGCGCCCTTGAGCGTGGCGAAGCGGCCGGAGCGGCCGTCGAGGTCCCGAACGCCGATCGGGAGCTCGACGCTCTCCACCACCGCGCCGACGGCCAGCTCGATCTGGTCCACGTGCCGGGCATCGCGCCGGACCCAAACGGCGCCTGGTCCGTTCTCGTCGAACGTCAACTGTCCGTGTTGAACGAACTCTTTCGCACGGTCTGCCGCGGTGCCCTGCAACGGCCGAGCGGCGACAGAGTCCTCCTCGCGCACCACAGGAGCGAACGCGAACCAGGGGTGCTCGGCGTCCTGGTCGCTGACGCCGGCAAGCGCTGTCGTCCGGTCCACCGACCACACGTCAAAGCGCCCATCGGCTTGCAGCACGGCAACCTTCGTAGCGTCCTCGTCGAACGCACACGCGAGGATCTGGCCGCCCGTCTGCGGCAGCGTCTCGCCCTGCCGACCCTGGTGACCATTCCACAGCACGAGCACGTCGGCATCCAGCGTGGCCACCCCCCGACGGTTCTGGCTCTCGCACAACGGCCGCCCCCGCGGGCGCTCCTGTTGACGGCTCTCGCTGATCGCGGTCTTCCGCTCCCGCCCGGTGGGGTCAATCCAGCGCACCGTGCGGGCGGGCCCGAGGACCGCGTCCCGGGCGACGTAGGGCAGCGTCAGGAGGCGCCCTCCCCGGCGCAGATCGAGGACCACGACCTCGAGGTCTGTCCGGACCAGGGCGAGGTCCTCTGCGAGGCTCACCGTGGCGGTGCGCCCGTCCACGACCCAGGTGAACGCCTGGGACCCGCCGATGGCGTCCGACTGGATCGTGCCGCGGCTGGCGGGATCCCGGAGCAGCAGGCTGACGCCCAGCGTGGGGATCGGATCCGTCGTGCCGGCGTCGCGAAAGCGAGGGCCGACGGTGACGGCGTGCTTGCCGTCGGCGGAGCTGGCGAGGGCCACCACGGGGCCGGCGTGGACCGCGTACACGCGGGGCTCCTCGCCGGGCGCGGTGAACGTGACGTCCCCGGATCGGGAGCCCCAGACCACGCCCGGGCTCGCGCCGGTCGCGATCGCCGAGACGCCCGCCATGTCCTTCTGCACCGCCAGGGCCGTGCCGGCCCGTGCTGCTCCTCGCACGCTCCCGTCCTCTGCGATCACCAGCAGCCGATCCCCGGCCACGCTCGCGGAGAAGGCGGGCTTTGACAGGGCGTGGCGGGCCCGAACCGAGCCGTCGGGGTTGTGGATCTTCAAATCCAGCCGCGTCGCCACGTCCACCCAGACGGAGTTGCCCTCGGCGTCGGTGGCCAGCCGCTCCCGCAGCGGGGGCGCAGGCCACCGGCCGGCGGGGCTGAGCGTGTCCCCAAGGTCGTCAGAGACGGTGCTGTAGCTCACGGGGGAGGTGACCCCGCGCACGCGCCGATGATGCGGGATCTCGCGGAGCGGCGGACCCGAGGGCATGTTGAAGCGGCTCGGTCGTTGCCAGACCCGGGTGAACCCTGCCCCATCGGATCCGACGAGGGTGATTCCCCAGGGCGCGACGCGGAGCCTCGGGCGGGTCAACGCGCCATGCGGTGCGGGCACCGACTCCCGGAACGCGGGCAGGTCGTCCACCAGGTCCCACACCTCAAACTCGATGCGCGCGCCGCTCGCCTCGGAGATGCGCGAGACCGCGGTGATCTGCTCCTCGTCGCGCGACCAGGCGACGTCCACGACGTCCCCTTCCCCCAGGTCCAGCGTACGCTCGATCCGTCCGGTCGCGAGCGTCCACACGCTCACCCTGCCGCCCCCCTGCCCGGTCAACAGGCGCTTTCCCTCTCGATCCAGCGCCACCGCGTAGACCGGGTCCTCCGCGGCTCCGCGTCGTGCCGTGGACACCGCCCGAACGAGCCGACCGCTCGTGCCGTGGAGCACCGCCGCCCCCCGCTCCCCTCCGACGGCGTAGACCGCCCCCGCTGCGCTCGCCGCCGAAGCATGCAGCGCTCCAAGGTCTGGATCCCGCGTCCAAAGCGACTTTCCCGACCGCGCGTTGACCGCGAACGCAGCACCCCCGCGCGTGCCGACGATCATCGGGATCGTGGAGATCGCCCCGCCGGCATCCTTCACATCCGCCAGGCCGAACGCGAGGGACGTCGCCTTGGCCCGCACCTCCGTCACCGCGGCGGCGTTCGTGCCCTCGAACACGCAGATCCGGCCATCCTCCCCGAGCAAGGCGTACAGTTCGCCCTCGTCCACCGTCGTGGGGCTGGCCCCGTCGATGACGCGCTTTCCACAGTTGCGGCCCATCTTCGGGGCGCCGTCGTCGTCGTAGAGGCCCCCGGGCCCGAGGAAGCCGACCTCGTCGTTCGGCGCCCACGAGAAGAACGGGATGGTGAAGTCCCGAATCGGCGTAGATGGCACCACCTCGGGCTCCGTGGACCGCTCGAACTGTGGGCGTACATCCGCGGTCGCGAGGCCGATGACCGCGAGGCCGGCGAGGCCGAGGGCGGCGAACTTTCGCGGCACTAGAGCGCCCGGATCGCCGCGGAGACCTCTCCCGCGTGGCCGCCGACGCTCACGGGGTCCCAGACGTTCCGGACCACTCCGGCGCCATCCACCAGGAACGTGACCCGGCGCGACACGCGACCGTCTTCGACGCCCCAGCGTTTGGCCAACGCGCCATCCTCGTCCACCAGCAA
>CANKNP010000011.1 GCA_947483545.1 Deltaproteobacteria bacterium
GGCCGCCGATCCGCGCGCTCGGCGAACCTCGCTCGCGGCTCGGCGGTCTCTTTGCACCGTTCCTACCGGTGGAATGCGACGGTCCGGCGAAGACGCCGGGCCCGCCGCCTTCCACCTGGAACGGTGCGGTTAGGGGCCAGCCCGGCTCCGAGTCACGCACTTCCAGGGACTTAGGGCGGGGTTGTTTGTCCAGCGCTCGGGCTGGCCCCCCAGCTCGGGTGCGCTTGAACACCGGCGGGGCGCTTGGCATGCCTTTTGCTTCCGCGGGCTGCACACCCCCTGGAGTTCCCATGTCCCCCACCCCCCTGGATCTCACCTGGACCGCCGCCGGTCTGCCTCTCCGCTTTGCCCTCACCGAGCCGGATCCCACCCTCGAGCTGCCCGATGGCCGCCTCGTCGTGTTGCCCCTCGACGGGTGGCTCTCCCTGCGCGAGGTCTTGCGCCTTTTGCCGGGAGGCGCCGTTTCGATCCCCGGTGCCCCCCGCCCCACCCCCACCCCCCGCCCCGGCCCCCAGAACCGCGGCAAGGCGTGGACCTCCGGCGACGAAGCCCACATCGCCGAGGCGTTCCACGCCGGCACGCATCCGCGCGAGATCGCCCTCGCCGTCGGCCGGACCCACGGCTCGGTGATCGCCCGCCTCGTCCGCCTCGGTCACCTCTCCGAGGAGGACGCCGGGCTCCGTTACCCAGCCGCGCGGTTAGTGCGCGCCGATGACCCTCTGGCGCCCGTGTAGCTCCTGCAAGAAGCCCATCCACCACGGCCAGATCTACCAGGTCTGCTCGGTCTCGACGTGCAATCGGGTCCGTACCGCGCTGGTGTTCTGCTCGGTCGGGTGCTGGGATGCGCACGTCCCGGTGATGAACCACCGGGACGCTTGGTGTGAGGAGCATCGCGCCCCGGACGCGCCTGGGGTCGCGATCGCGGACGCGCCCGCCCCCGCCGCCCGTGCGGCCGAGGGCCGGACCGGTGAGCCGGAGGCGAGGCGCCGGATTGTCCCCACCGCACCGCCCGAGCCCACCAACGACGAGATCCTCATCGTTGCGTCCCGGCTCAAGCAGTACATCACCGACAAGGCAGACATGAACACGTCCGCCGATGTGTTGGAGGCGCTCTCGGACATCGTGCGCGCCTACACGGACAGCGCGATCCACCGTGCGCGGGCGGAGGGGCGCAAGACGCTGAAGGGGCGGGATTTCACTCGATAGCGGCAGGGCTCCAGCGTCACAAGGTGCCGCCCGCCTACGATCCGGAGCGCGCCGCCAGGAGATCGCCGAGCGACACGCCGGGACGAGCGGCACGAAGCAGCGCCGCCAGCTCAAGCGGTGACAGCGCCGCGATCAGGGCGACCTGGTCTGGCTGAACGAGCACCCCGAGCGCTCGCAGCGCCTCCACGCAGAACTCCACGCGACCTTCCACGCGACCTTCCACGCGACCTTCCACCCGAGCCTGCTCAAGCCGTACGCTCATCTCTACCTCCAACGGTTCAAATGTAGCCTCAGGAAGCCCGAGCGCCCGGCCCAAGCGCACCAAATTCTCAAGCTGCTCCTCTCGCTCCGCAGCCAGCAGCGTCGCGGCGGCAGTCTCGAACACCATCGCCCGTTCACCAGGCGGGACCGTGAGCAGCGCGAGCTCGGCCAGCAGCGGGTTCGACGCCAGCGTGGGATGGTCGCGCAGGCGCAGGATGTACACGTCGATGCGCGCGCTCCCGAAGGAGGCCTGCGCGAGCAGTTCGTCGTTCGGCCCGTCGCTGGCGATCACGAGGATGCTGATGACGGGTAGCCCGTATTCGGCGTACAACATCGCGCCGTACACGTAGAGCCGCGCCAAAACGCCGCGCCGTGGGCTCCGCTCAAACTCCGGGTTGACGATGCAGACCCCAGCGCCCTCCACGATCACCTTGGCCACCAGATCCGGACGGCGCGCCAGGCGGAGCTCAGTCGACAACAGCGTGATCGGCCCCTTGATCCTCAAGTCTGCAAGACCGAGTAGGGCGGCGAGGTCTCTCGTGGCCGCATCCTTGAGCACGGCGTCAAAGACACTTTGACGCCGCCCTCGAACGCGGGGAGTCGGCGCAGCTTTGGACACCTGCGGGCGCCGCGGACGCTTGGCCATGAAACCTCCGGACCCCGCCCAGCACAAACCATGCCAGCACAAAACCCCGCCTTCGTCCTATCCTGGGGGTGACGAACGTCCGTCACCCCGGTGACGCCCTCACCTCGTCTCCCACTCCAACTCCGCCCACCGATCCACGGCGCGATCCAGGTATTCCTGGTAGCTGTCGTCGCCCCGGACAGTCACCCCGAACCAGGCCAACGCGAGCTCGTTCACGATCGCGTGGGAGACGTCCAGCTCGATGTAGCCCCCCTCTGCTTCTTCACACTCCGGCTGGATGTCGCCAATCAGGCAGATGTCGCTGAAGGTGTAGTGGCCTGCGCCCTCGAGGATGCCGAGGGCCGCGGGGGTGGGCAGCCGATCCCACAGCGGGCGGATCTCCTTGTCGATGGTCTCGGTCTCGTCGAGGGTGCCGCCGAAGAGCAGGGTGGGCGCGACGCTGGACAGACCATCGCTGATCTGTTCCCCTGCCGAGTCCGTGGGGGAGAAGGCGTACCAGCCGGCGGGGGCCATGGGGATCGCAGAGATCGCGCGGGGGTCGGGCTCGTCGAAGTCCGCGCTGGTGGTCTCCGGGGGGAATTCCTCGATGATGCTGCACAGATCGTAGTCGATCTCCATGTTGACCGGGTCGGCGCAGAAAATCCGCAGCCCGTCCAAGTCCACGACGCCGCCAGCGACCGCGAGGGAGGTCCAACCGCCAAAGCTGTGACCGGCGACGCCGTAGGTGTCGGGGAAATACATATCCGAAAGCGGGGAGTCGCTATCGAGCCTGCGGGCCTGGAGTTCGTCCACGGCGGCTGCGATGTCCCCAGGGCGGCGCATGGCCACGCTGCCGATCCTCGTCTCGTCGAAGTCCAGCAGCGTGTTGCCGGGGTGGTCGGGGGCGACCACGACGTAGCCGTGCTGGGCGAGAGTTTCGGTCAGGAAGATCGACTGGTACCGGATGCCGGTAAAACCGTGGGAGAAGGCGATCAGCTCGTAGTTGCCCTGGCGCGGGGGTTCGTCCCGGCAGGCGAGCCCGGAGATCGGCAGCTCCTCGTAGGGCTCCGGCTCGCAGGAGCCAAGGTCTACGGGGTACCAGACCTCCGCGCGCAACGTCTGGCCGCGGGCGTCGGTCCAATCCAAGGTGGTGGCGCTGACGCCGTAAGGGCCGGGCTGGTCGGGGGGGATGAGCTTGTCCGGGGCCTTGGCGACGAGGTCGTCGTGGCAGTAGAACATGAGGAAGGAGCAATGGGCGGAGCACCCGGACAGACCCAGGACGCCGAGGAGCAGGGTTGCGGCGATGACCGCCGACCCCCCTCCGGGCACGCCCACGGCGCCCAAAGCGCGCCGGACGTTGGCGTTGGCTCTACTCTTCTCCCGAAGGGAGAAGGGGAATACCGCGCGGCCCGTCACCCGTAGCCCGTAGCCCGTAGCCCCCCCCTCCCGATCCCCACGGGCGTCCCCCGGCCCGACCCGAACGATCGACGATGGCCCCGAGCCCGCCAACAAGCCCCCGCCAACCCCCCGATTCAACACTCCGCCACCACGTTGTACAGCGTGTCCCGCTCCACCGGCACGCGTCCGGCATGGCGGATGAGGTTGACCAATTCGGTGCGCGTCAATTCCTGCGGGGTCTTCGCCCCGGCCATGTGGTAGATCCGCTCCTCGCGCACGGTGCCGTCCAAATCGTCCACGCCAAAGGCGAGCGAGACTTGGGCGAGCTTCATGCCGAGCATGATCCAGTAGGCCTTGATGTGGTCGATGTTGTCGAGCATCAACCGGCTGACCGCGTACGTTCGCAAGGAGTCGAAGCCCGTCGGCTCCTTGACCCGCTGCAGTCGATTGTTCTCGTGGTGGAATCGGAGCGGGATGAAGGTCTGGAAGCCGCGCGTCTCATCCTGCAATTCCCGGAGCCGGACCATGTGATCCACGCGCTCCTCCAACGTCTCGATGCTGCCGAACAACATCGTACAGTTGGAGCGCAGGCCCAGTCGGTGCGCGACGCGGTGAACCTCCAGCCAGCCGTCGGCATCCACTTTGTCGTGGCAGAGTTTTTTCCGCGCCCGCGGGTGAAAAATCTCGGCGCCACCCCCTGGCAGGGATCCCAAACCGGCTTCGATCAGCTCGGTGAGCACCTGCTCGTAGGACTTTCCGTACTTTTCGGCGAAGTAATGAATCTCGACCGCCGTGAACCCCTTGATGTGCAAATCCGGGCGTTCGTCCTTGATGCCCCGCAGCAGATCCAGGTAGTACCCCCATGGCAGATCGGGGTTGAGCCCGTTCACGATGTGCACCTCCGTGATGAACTCTTCTTTGAGCGCGCGCACCCGGCCGACCGCTTCGTCCACGGCCATGGTGTAGGCCCCGGTGTCCCCGGTCTTGAGCCGCGCGAAGCTACAGAAGATGCAGCTCGCCTCACACACGTTGGTGGCGTTCACATGCAAGTTGCGATTAAAGAACGTGAGGTCGCCCCAGCGGCGCTCGCGATCCAGGTTGGCCAAGGCCCCGAGGACAGCGATCTCGCCAGTGTTGTAGAGCCGGACACCATCGTCGAAGGAGAGCCGCACGCCGGCCAGAACTTTTTCGCGGATGTCGCCGAGCCCGGCGGTGTCGATGGCGCGGGCCGAGATCGGGGAGAGCGAGACGGATTCAATCACGGTGCAGCTCCATGCCGCTCCAGCGGCGCATGAGGTCGTTGTCGATACCCAGGCGGTCGAGCGCCCGGCAAACCACGGTGTCGAGCACCTGGTCGATGGTCTCGGGCCGGCTGTAGAAGCTCGGGGAAGCTGGCATCACGAATGCCCCGGCCTCCACGAGCTGCGCGAGGTTTCGCAGGTGGATCAAGGACAGTGGGGTCTCACGAACCACGACGACGAGTGGGCGACGCTCCTTGAGCGCCACGTCTGCGGCGCGGGAGACCAAATCGGTGGACATGCCATGGGCGATTCGGCTGGCGCATCCGACCGAACAGGGAACGACCAGCATCCCATCGTACTTCGCGCTGCCCGAGGCGAACGGCGCGGTCATGTCGCCATGTTGCCAGATGCGAAGCCCATAGTCCGCGGGGTCGGTGCCGATTTCGTGCTGCCAGACGAGCCGCCCGGTGCGGGTGAAGACCAGCTCGGTCTCGACCTGCGCGCGCCCGGGCCCGGACAAGAACTCCAACGCCCGGCGGGCGTAGGGGGCGCCAGAAGCGCCGCTGATGCCGAGGACGATGCGCATGCGGGCGGGTATCCCGACCGGGCCAGCCCGGTCGCTGGACAGACAACACCGGCGGCGGGCGGGTACACTCCCGCGATGCGACACCCCGCGCGCGCCGTTGACTACGACACGTTGTTCCGAGAACTTGAAGCCCGCGTTGCGGCGGGCGCGGTTGCCCGTGGCCGGGACGGCGACTTGTGCCTGTACATCTACTCGAGCCGGTGCGTGTACGAGCGGCTCTGGGACGAGTGGTCCGTGTTGGCCCGAGGGCTCGTTTTGGACACCGCAGCGCGCCGGCTGTTGGCCACGCCCTTCCCGAAGTTTTTCAACTACGGCGAGGGCGGGTATGCGCTCCCCGACGAGCCCTTCGAGGCCTTCGAGAAGATGGACGGCTCGCTGGGCATCGCGTTCCACGACGGTCAGGCGTGGCGCGTGGTGACCAAGGGCTCGTTCCAATCGACCCAGGCGAAATGGGCAACTGCCCGCCTCCCGACAGCACATCTTCAAATCGGGGACACCTATCTGTTTGAGCTGATCTACCCGGAGAACCGCATCGTCGTGCGCTATCCGTGGCAGGGGCTCGTGCTGCTCGCGGCGTATGACGCCGAGGGTTTTGAGTATTCTCGCGAGCGCATCGTCACGACCGGGAACCACCTGGGCGTGCGCGTGGTGCCCTGCCACGCCTACCCCTCGATGGACGAGATGATCACCGCCTGCGCCGCGATGGACTCCCAACAAGAGGGCTTCGTCGTACGCTTTGCGTCGGGGCTGCGGCTCAAGATGAAGGGCGAGGCGTACCGCAGGGTTCACGCCATGCTGTCGAACACCACGCCGCTCGGCCTCTGGCGGATGATCGAAGCCCAGGACGACCTGGATGCGATGCGGCGCGAGATCCCGGAGGAGTTCTGGGACGACTTTGATGTGATCCGGCGCATCCTCACGGACCGACTGGCAGCGCGGATCGCAGAGGTCGAAGCCCTGCACGCGGAGACCTCGGAGATGTCCGACAAGGACCTCGGGATGTCGATGGAGACGCTGCCCCAAGGCCTGCGAGGCTACCTGTTCCGGGTGCGGAAGATCGGACCCACGTGGGCGCGAGACCCGCGTACGCATCGAAGCCTGATGCTGGACATCCGGCCGGTGGGGAATCTTTTGCCCGGGTACAAGGCGAGCACCTATTTGATGGGGGCGTTGGATGATGCGTGAGCGGCGGCCGGATCTAGCAAAAACGCGGGGCGCGATTCTGCTAGATTTTCCCTTTCACGTCCCCGCCCCCGGAGGCGCCTGAGGAGACGGAGAGCGAGTAGCGAGACCGAGGCGAGCGAGCGCGAGCTCCCCCGCGTCCGAGGGAACCCCCTTCCCTCGCGGACGGTCCCGAAAGCGCAGCCGGGTTGCCGCTACTGCCCGCTCATCAGCCAGTAGACAAGGAAAAAGGCCGTGAGTAGGCCAACGCCAACCAGCCCGACCGGGCGCCCCCACGATGGCTGGGTTCCGGGGGAGCTTCGCGGTTCGGCGATCTCCGGCCTTTCGTGGCCCGACGTAGCCCCCGGGGTCGGCCTCCCGTACCGAGCGGGGTCCGCGAGGGACCGGCGTGGCCCCTGCTCCGCCGTCTGGCGCGCCTCCTCCGCCTCCCGGGCGGCGGCCTGGGCGGCGGCGGTGCGCTCGGCCATCGCCACCTCGTCCGCCCGTTGCTGTTCCGCCGCCCGCTTGCGCGCCGCGACCTCCTCTGCTCGCTGTCGCCCTGTTTCCGCCGCGGCCGCGATCATCGCTCGGGCGGCGGCCTCCTCCGCCGCGCCGTCCGCCGATGCCTTCGGCGCCGTGACGGGTGGCTCATCAGGCGTGAGGGTGCCCGCGGTGCCAAGCTGTTCCCGCGCCGCCCGGACAGCGTCGGCCATCTCCTCCGCGCTCGAGAATCGCGCCGCTCGGTCGTAGCGGAGCGCCCGACGCAACACCCGGACGATCGGCTCCGGGAGCCCCGCGAATGCGCTCGCTTGGTGCTCCGCGTTGTCCAGGCTGTTGGGCGTGCGGTTCGTGAGAATCGCGTAGAACGTCGCGCCGACGGAGAAGAGATCGGCGCGTTCGTCGGCGCCTGCCGCGTCGAGCATCTGCTCCGGAGCTGCGTACCCGATCGTGCCCATGCGCGTTCCGTCCCCGGTCGCTGGGTCGCCTGCGTGCACCTTCGCGATGCCGAAGTCGGCGAGCTTGAGCTCGCGGTCGCGGGTGAAGAGCACGTTCTGGGGCTTGATGTCGCGGTGAAGCACCTGGTGATGGTGGGCGAACGCCACCGCGATGAGGATGTCGAGGACGACGTCGCAGGCGGCGGCAGGGGGGAGGGCGCCTGCCCGGTCGCAGAGGCCCGCGAGGTCCCCGCCGTCCAGCAGCTCCATGACGATGTAGACGTCGTCGCCGTCGCTCCGGACGTCGAAGATCCGCACGATGTTGCGGTGCGCCAGCTTTGCGATGGTCCGCGCCTCCTGCAGGAACCGAGCGCGAAGATCGCGCCTCGCGGTGTGCTCGGCAGCGAGCACCTTGATCGCGCACTCGATGTCGAGCGTCTGATCATGCGCGAGGAACACGGTCGCCATCCCGCCCGTGCCCAGGAACTCCAGGAGGCGGTACCGCCCGCCCTGCAGCGAATCACCGACGTTTGGCACGCTCAGAACCTCAGCCGCAGATCCAGCACGTGTACGTTGTTCCGGGGCGCGTCGATCCGCACGCGCACGCCATAGTCCACGTCCGCCTGCTCGGAGATGAACGCGATCCCGCCGGTGACCCACGATCGGGTGTCATTGTTCGCGTAGCCAGCCCGGAACCCCAGGAACTCCGCGACGCCCACGTTCGCCCCGACGCGCCAGTCCACGTCCTGCCAGCTCCAGGTCTTTTGGATCGGCGCCAGAGCGTTGCCCTCGATACCGAAATAGCTGCCGCCATCCCAGCGAACGCCGAGCCGAAGCTCTCGTTCAGTGTCTCGAAACTCGTTCTCCAGCAAGTTGGAGATCGCGCCCGCAAGGGTGAAGGACTCGAGCGGAACAAAGGCGACCGAAAGCCCGAAGTTGAACGCGCCAGCCTGCCCCAGCTCGTCTGAGGTGTACCAATCGTAGCGGGCGTCCACCGCGGCGGATCCCCGCCCGGGCAGGAAGGGGTAGGCGACGGCCCCGTAGACGCCCTGATGCTCCGTGCCGTTGACGAAGTCCTCGCCATCGGCCTTCCAACCCGGGCGCTCGGCGGCCCTCAGGGGCTCGGCGTCGGTCAGCCGGCGGTAGCCGAGGCCGAACGCGACCGCGCTCGTCCGCGAGTCCATCGCGCCAGCCCGCAACGAGAAGTGCTTGTCCGGACCGAGCTCGGCGCCCCCGTAGAGCTCGTAGCGTTCGACGAGGCTGGCGGTCGCGAAGTTCAGTCGGATCGCCCCGATGTCGTTGGGGTTCGCCACCCCGGTCATGCCCATGCCGGTCGCCCGCGCCCCGATGTCCGCGAGGTCCTCATCCGCGGCCGCGCCACCGACCGCCGTGCCCCGGGCCAGGGCCGGGGAGGCCCAAAGCAACGATGCCGTGCCGATCAACAGGGGGATCGGGGGGAACGGCTTGCCGGGATACATCGAGGGGACTACTATAGCCCGACCCCCGGCATAGCAAGCTTCGCCATCTTCGGCCTTCAAAGGAGGTTCTCGTGGAAAAGGATCGCACCGAGTTCTTTCGCAACCTGCTCAACGAGCGTTTGCGGGCGTTGCTGGCTGAGGCTGGCGCCACGCTCGGCGACCTGACGGATGAGAAGGAGAACCTCGCGGATGCCATCGACCTCGCGTCGATGGAGTCGAACCGCGATTTCCAGCTCCGGATCCGGGACCGCGAGCGCGTGCTGATCCACAAGATCAAAGAGGCGCTCATCCGCCTCGATGAGGGCGAGTACGGCATCTGCACGCATTGCGGCAACGACATCGCCGAGAAGCGGCTGCAGGCGCGGCCTGTCGCGACCCATTGTATCGACTGCAAGACCGAGTTCGAGCAGCTCGAGCGCTCGTCGCGCGACCTCTGAGCCCGGCATGAGCGTCGTTCGCACAGCCGTTCTGCCTGTGGCGGGTTGGGGTACCCGATTCTTGCCTGTCACCAAGGCGGTGCCCAAGGAGATGCTGCCGATCGTCGATCGGCCGTGCATCGCGTGGGTCGTGGCCGAGGCCGTGCGATCCGGGGTGGAGCACATCGTGCTGGTGACTGCACGGGGCAAGACCGCCATGGAGGACTACTTCGACCGCTCTCCCGGGCTCGAAGCGGCGCTGGAAGCCAGCGGGAAGCGGGAGCTGCTCGGGGAGATGAAGGCGTTGGCACGGCATGCCACGGTGATCAGCGTACGCCAGCAGGAGCAGCGCGGGCTCGGGCACGCGGTCTTGATGGCGGCGCCGGTGATCGGGGGCGAGGACTTCGCGGTCATGCTGCCCGATGACATCGTGGACGACGGGATCGGGGACGACGGCGCGGCGCTTCCGGCGCTGGGTCAGCTCCTGACCGCGCACCGGGATCTGGGCGGGGTGGTCGTCGCCTTGAAAGAAGTTCCCCGCGCGGACACCCGAAAGTACGGCATTTGCGCGGGCGAGTTTTTGCCGAGCGGCGTCATGCGCGTGGACCGAATGGTCGAGAAGCCGCGGCCGGAAGAGGCCCCCAGCAACTTCTCCATCGTCGGGCGGTACATCTTGCCGGCAGGCATTTTCGACCTGCTGCGGGAGCAGGCGCCGGGTGCTGTCGGCGAGGTCCAGCTCACAGACGCCCTGGCCGTTTATGCCTCGCGCGGTCAGGCCCACGGCGTGCAGTTTCGCGGCGCGCATTTTGACACCGGCAACCCCGTCGGCCTGCTGGACGCCAACCTCCACTTTGCGTCCCGTCACCCCACGCTCGGCGAAGCCGCCCGCGCGGTCATCGCCAAGTACAGGTGAGCCTCCTCCTGGCGTTCGCCCTCGCGGGATGCGCCACTCAGGTGCCCACCCCCGCCCCGCCCCGCAGCGATCCCTCCGCGGCGTGGCAGACCCTGCTCGCCCGCATCGTCACGACCGACGGCCTCGTCCGGTACGACCTGCTCCGGGAAGATCCCACGGCCCTCCGCGACTTTGTCGGTTGGATCGCCGTCCATGGTCCGGAGACCGACAGCTACCGACTCCTCGACGACAACCGCCGGCTCGCCTGGCACCTGAACGCCTACAACGCGCTCGCGCTTTGGGGTGTGCTCCAGGCCGGCCCGATCGCGTCTGTGAAAGATGTTCCTGGATTTTTCTGGCGACAGGCGTTCGCCATCGACGGCGAGCGCATGTCGCTGCACACCTACGAGTCCCGCGTACTCCTCCCGACCTACGAAGAGCCGCTCGTCCACGCCGCGCTGGTCTGTGCCTCGCGATCTTGCCCGCCCCTAAGCCCACAGTTGTATCGGTCGGCCGATCTCCAGGTGCAGCTGGAGGGCCGGATGCGAACCTGGGTCGGGGCGACCGATCCCACGCGCGCGGCGGTCACCTGGGACGGTGACGAGCTGGTGTTCAACCCCATCTTCGATTGGTACCACCGCGACTTTCGCGACTGGGCGGGGGCCGAGAACCCCTGCGAAGCGGTCCGACCCTACGCGAACAGCTTCCTCCGCGCGCATCTGGACGCGCCAGGGTGCCCGCACCGGTTCTACGACTACGACTGGGGGTTGAACGAGGGGTGAGCGTCCCCGAACTGCCTCGACACATACAACGACTCCACCGTGACCTCCGCCCGCCCGTTCAGCGTGGCCTGAGAGGACCGGCCCACCTCGATCTCCGTGTGGAGGAGTCCTAGTTCGGGAGGCAGGGCCGCCCCGTAGGCCTTGGCGCCACAACGACCGTCGAAGCTCACGATGAACGGCACGTTCCGCCGGTTCAACGCCTCCAGTGACAGCACAAACCGCCCAAGGTCGAGCGACTGAACGTACCGCTGGTCCCTGCTCCCGCTCGTGCCCTGGTACGGGGGATCCAGGTAGACCACGTCGGCGGCGGTCGCCCCCTCGAGCATCACATCGTAGTCGAGCGCTGCGCACGCTGTCCGGCCCCTCAGGAGCTCATGTGCGCCAAAGAGGGCGGCCCTCATCTTGTCGGGGCGCGTCCCCTTTCGCCGATGGTCGGGGGACTGGTTGAACCGGCCTTCCCTGTTGAAACGCACGGCGTTCTTGACGCACCTCGCCATCAGGTAGAGCAGCTTCGCCGGGTCTTGATCCGTGTTGAAGGCGTCGCGGATGTGAAGGTAGTACGGCGCCTCGGTTCCCAGCTGGGCCGTCCAGAGGGCCTGGTACCGGTCAGCCAGATCCGTCGGATCCTCGACCACCTTCCTCCAGATGCCGACGAGCGGGGCCAGCGCATCGCCGAGGCGGAAGTGCGCCGCGAGGTTCAGATGCGCCGCGGCGAGGGTGACGGCCGCCGAACCCGCGAACGGCTCGTAGAGCGTGCGGGGCCGAGCTGGGAGCGACCGCAGGTAGTTCGTGATTCGCCCGGCCTGGGAGCGCTTGCTGCCCTGGTAGGAGATGGGGTGCGGGAGACGGGTCACGATAGCGACGTACCATCTGGTACACTCCCCGCGTGCTCCTCTTCCTCGTCGCCCTCTCGTTCCCCGCCAAGGCCTCGGACATCTACGTGATCTACGCGGCGGACGGCACGCCGCTGCTCACCAGCTCCCCGCCCCAGAACCTGGACGCTGAGACCCGCGCAGATGTGTATGAGGACCTGGACGTCTGGTGGCGCGACGTCGTGCCGGGGCGCTACCTCCCGAACGGCGTGCCGATGCCCAACCTGGCCCGCATCACGAACTTGGACGTTTACGACACGGCTTTTGTCGCGGCGGGCCGAAACACTGGCCTGCCCGCGGAGCTGATCAAGGCGGTGGCGGTGGCGGAGAGCCGGATGAACCCTCGCGCGGTCTCGAGCGCCGGGGCGAAGGGGCTCATGCAGATGATCCCCAGCACCGCCGCGCACATGGGCGTGAAGGATGCATTTGACCCAGAGCAGTCGATCGCAGGCGGTGCCGCCTATCTGGAGAAGCAGGTCCAGACCTTCGGCTCCTACGAGCTCGCGCTCGCCGCCTACAACGCCGGCCCTGGCGCGGTGAGCCGCTACGGCGACATCCCGCCCTACGCCGAGACCCAGACCTACGTGGCGCGCGTCATCGGGCTCTACCAGCTCTTCCGCGATACCCGCCCCGTCACGCTGTGACCCTGCTTGGCTGACGAACCCGCTCCCCCGCAACTTGCCGCTTGGTATCGCCGCAAGGGGTTCTGGAACCTTCCGAACGCGATCACGGTCTTCCGGGTGCTCATGGTGCCCGTCGTGGCGTACGCCCTTTGGACACGGCCGACGTTCGGATGGGCCGTCGCCTCCTGCGTGCTGTTCGTCGTGGCGATGCTCTCCGACGTCGTGGATGGTTGGCTCGCGCGCAAATGGGACATCCAGAGCGTCGCCGGGGCGTTCTTGGACCCGTTGGCGGACAAGCTGATGGTGCTCACCGCGCTCGTGATGATGATCCCGCTCGGCTGGGTGCCGGCGTGGGTGGTCGTGGTCATGGAGGCGCGGGAGCTCGCGATCTCGGGATTGCGCATGGTGGCCATGAGCGAGGGCATGGTGATTGCGGCGGGGAGCCTTGGCAAGTTCAAGACCGCGTATCAGTCTACGGCGATCGGTTTCCTGCTGTGGCACTACCACACCATCGGCATCGACGCGCACTCGGTCGGCACGCTGCTGCTCTACGTCAGCCTGCTCTTCTCGCTCGCCAGCGCCGCTGAGTACTTCTGGGGCTTCTACCAGTACGGCAAGCGGGTCCGACCCAGCGCGTGACCGAGGTCCCGTCCTCTGCGCCTCCGGTGCGCCCGCCGTTCTGGCTCGTGCCCCTGGCGCTCCTGTGCGTGATCCCCTTTCTCGGCAAGGCGCCCGTCCTGGACGAGGAGAGCTACCTCTGGATCGGCGCCCACCTGAACGCCGCTCGACCGTACGACTGGCTCCGCATCTGGCAGCCCTACGATGCCGACGACAGCTTCATCTACGCCCACCCGCCGCTGTACTTGTGGTGGATGGCGGGGATTCACGCCGTCTCCTCGACGGTCTGGATCGAGCGCTTGCTTTGCGCCGTCCCTTTCGTGAGCCTGTACGCCTGGGCCGTGGCGATTTGGGCGGCCCGCAGCTGTCGCCACCCCGGGCTCGCCGCGGGGGTCTGGCTGGCTTCGAGCACCGTGCAGCTTGGGCTCCAAGACTCCCTGATGATCGACCTCCCCGCGGTCGCTTTCGTCACGATGGGGCTGGCGATGTACCGTACGGGGCTTGACGGCACGGGGATGGGGAGGGCCGGCGCGTGGCTGGGGCTCGCGATGGCGACGAAGTACAGCATGGCGATGGTGTGCGTGCCGGTGGTGCTGCACGCGGTGGTCTACGGGCGGGGGCGGGCGAAACTGTGGGCGTTGGTCATACCGATGGTGGTGATCCCGTGCTTGGTGGAGGGCGCGGTGTACGGGCTTTACGGGCGGGTGCATGTCTGGGAGGTCTGGGCGCACCGCGGGGACATCGTGGCTGGGCCGCTGGACGGGCGGCTGCTTGGAACGTTCGCGCGGCTGGCCCTGTTGCCGTTGCCGATCGTCCTGATTTTGCGGCCGGGGCTCTTTGTCGGTGGCGCCGTTTTGGGCCTGGCGGTGCTCGGAGCGGTCGGCAGCGGCGGGCTCAGCCCCGGGGAGATCGGCGGGCTCGCGGTCAGCGTCGCGCTCGGGGGTGGAATCTTGGCGCGATCGGTCGCGGGGTTGGCCGGTCGCGACGGGTCTCTGCTCGGCGGTGTCGTGCTTTGCGTGATCGCGGGGGTCGCCTTCGGGCACAACTACGCATCGGCTCGCTATTTGCTTCCGGCCGCCGCACCGCTGGCGATCTTGCTGACCCGGTCGGCGGAGGCGGTCCGAGGTGGGAGATGGCTACTCCAGGCGGCGATCCTGGTCTCCGGGGCGCTGGCACTGGCCGTTTCCATCGCCGATTTTCGTTTCGCCCGAGCTTCCGCGGAGGTCGCCGACCACGCCATCGGTCGGCTGCGGGGGCAGGACCTTCCCGCGGTGAGATTCGCTGGGGAGTGGAGCTTTCGGTACACCCTCGAGGACCACCGGATCACCCGCTACCGCCCGGGTGAGGTGCTCCCCGAGGGCGCGATGGTCGTTGTCGCCGGCTGGTCTTCCCCTGGCGAGTTTCCTCGCGAACGCTGGGAACCCCGCGATCATGTCGAGAGCACCGACCGCTTTCCCCTGCGCGTGATGGGCACGGACATCTCCTTGTACGCCGAAACCCTAGGGATCCTGCCGCTTGGCTTCTCGGACGAGCCGCTCGAATCCGCCACGATCTACAGGGTCGGGCCCGGTGGCTGAGACGAGCCGCCCTTCCCTCGCGCCTTCCCTCGCGCCTCAGGTGCGCCCGCCTTGGATCTGGCGCCCCCTCGCAATCCTGCTGATCGTCGCCCTCGGCCTTGCCACGCGGAAGGCACCTGGCTTGTTCCCGGACGTGCTCGTGATCTACGGGGGCGACACCCTCTACGCGACGCTTTGGGTCCAGCTCTTCGCTTTCTTCGCGCGCAGTTGGTCCATCCGGGTCGTCAGCCTCGCCGCGCTCGCCACCTGCTGGACCATCGAGGCCTCCCAAGCTCTCCACCTCGACTGGCTCGACGTCCTGCGGGCCACGACCCCAGGGGCCCTCGTCCTTGGACGCGGATTCTTATGGTCTGACCTGGTCTGTTACGTCGTCGGCGTGATCATCGGGGCCGGGATGGAGCACGCTCTCCGTCGGGGTCCGACTTGAAATTGATCAAAAACGCGGGGCGCGATTCTGCTAGATCAGGGCGTTCAGCGACCCCGGAGTCGTCGTGAGGCGGGCGGCCTCGGGACCTTCTGCCGCGGATCCCCGACCGCCGTCGAACGGCCGTTCACCCCGTGGTGCCTCCCCGACGCGGGAGTACCCGCGCCGGGGGCCCCTGCAACTTGAGATTCTGCCTTGCGGTCGTCGCTAGACACGCTCGCCAGCTCGCGTGGCGCTCCTCGCCCCGCGCCGCACCAGGCGTTGAAGCTCGCCCTCGATCAGGCGATGACCGGCTTGGAAGTTCACATCGCCCGGGATCCCATCCGATTTCCGCGCCGGTATCTGGGCTCCCCGCGCGACGTCGAAATTGCGGCGGTCTTTGCGTCGCAGTTGGCGTTCGGTCGCGTCGATCTCTTCGGCCCCGTGCTTGAGCGACTGTTCGCGGAGATGGACACCGTGGGCGGCCCCACCGCCTGGATCCAGGGCTGCCCGACCGGCGCCCGCGACGAGGGTGACCCGCTGGTCTACCGGTGGTTCACTCGTCGTGACTTTGTGGCCCTCGGCGCCACGCTCGCGGCGTTCCCCGGGGGTATCGCCCCGCTGTTCACCGACCTCGAGTCCGGCGTCACCGCGCTGTCCGAACGCGCAGGGATCGGCGGCGGGTCGTTCTTCCGCACGTGGTTCTGCCGCCCCTCGCAGGGCTCGGCGTGCAAGCGCTGGTGCATGTTCTTGCGCTGGATGGTGCGCACCGACCCGCCCGATCTGGGGGCCTGGCGCCACCTCTCCCCCGCCGATCTGATCATGCCTGTGGACACGCATGTGCTCAAGATCGCGAGGCTCACCGGCCTGACGGATCGCAAGACCGCCGACTGGAAGACCGCACTGCAGATCACCGAGCGACTGCGGGCGTTCGCGCCCGAGGATCCGGTGCGCTACGACTTTGCGCTCGCGCACCTGGGGATCTCAGGGGGGTGTACGGGGGCGGTGTCGGTGGCGTGCGAGGGGTGTGCGTTGAAGCCGGTGTGTGTGGTGCATCGGGCTTGAGCGAGGTCCGAATTATCGCCGAGTCGCTGTGCTACGCTGCGCCATGTGGTTCTTCGTCGCCCTTTGCTTCGCGGATGATCCCCGGCCGACGGACGCAACCGAAGCCACCGTGGCCACCGAACCCGTGCCCCTGCGATCCGAGTGGTCGGACCAGCCGGTCTCCTTGGCCCGCTTGGCGCTCACACAACCCAGGCCTCCGGACGATCGGGCACTGGCAAGCGAAGCCAGACGCGAGGCGATCGCGAGCTTGTCCCAGTGCTGCGCGGGACGCCTCGCAGCGACAGGCCTTTGGGTGCTGCGGGAGGATCCCACGTTCGCGATGCGAGCCAGGAGCGACGATCAGCCGGTGGAGTTGCTGCGTGTTCAACTCTCGGACCGCGCGCCTTTCGGCTGGCGAGTCTTCGCCCGGGAGGTCCGTCGGCAGAAATTCGAGGTAGTGAAGGCGCTGCTCGTTGCCGAGCTCACGCCTTAGCTCCCCTCCGCCCGCGCCTTCAAACACCCGGCCGCTTCCGCGAACGCCGGGTTCAAATCCGGGATCGTCCGCTCGATGAGAAAGCCCATCCAACCTGAATAGACCTCGACCATCGAAAAGTGTGTGCCGGTCGCGGTCGCCGTCAGGGTGAACGTGCGCTCGCCGCGGAACGCGCCCATCGGCATGTCACTGGCCCAGATCATGTGGGTCGGCGCGTCCAGGGCCTCGACCTTCACGGGGAACGCCCGCCCCGGGCTGATCTTGGCGTGGACCGTGATCGTCGCGCCGAGGGTGACCGCGCCGTCCACCTTGGTGACTGTGGTGTTCCAACCTGGCCAGTTGGCGACATCGGTGAGGACGGCCCAAACCTTGTCCGGAGGGGCGGCGATGTCGATCTCGGTGGCGAAACGATTCATCGCAGCCGGGTAACCTGAAACTGGGGCGATATCGGCGTTGATCCCGGCTTTGGGCACGGCGATGCCCAGCGGCGTTCCCCGGCCTGGTCGGACCCCGCAGGATGGTCCCAAGCCGCCCCACTCGCCGATTCTCCCGCCCCGCGAGGGCGCGAGGCGGGCGCATCGGCCAGTGTTGGCGGAGAACGCCCGCATCCGCGGGCTTGTGTTCGCGTCCTCTCGGCCGGGTCCGGCGCTGCCGCGCCGTTCCCGCCCGGGACGCAAACACGGGAGCCAGCTTTGAACGCCCGGACTTCGTCCGGCGTTCATTCTGGCTCCCCCACAGACACGACAAAAGGCCGACCCCCTCGCGGGAGCCGGCCCTCTGTTGATCTTCTGCGCCGCTACTCGCGGTTGACGTACGGCAGAAGCGCGAGGTGCCGCGCGCGCTTGATCGCGAGCGAGACAGAGCGCTGCTGCTTGGCCGAGAGCCCGGTGATGCGCCGGGGGAGCACCTTTCCGCGCTCCGTGAGGAACCGCTTCAGGCGGCTCGGGTCTTTGTAGTCGGCGACTTCTTCGATCTTGACTTTGTTCTCTGACACATGCGCTCCGAAACGGCCCCGCTGTCTATACGTCCACCGGGTCCCGGTCAAGGGTCACATCCCCTCCACGTTCTCCCGCTGGTGGGTGAGGATCACACAGTCCGACCGCGGGAACGCCGAGCACAAGCAGGTGAACCCGCGCGCGAGGTCCTCCTCGCCCAGGACGAATTGCTCCTCCAGCTCGACCTGGCCGGACAGGACTTTACCCACGCAGGTGCCGCAGGCGGCGCTACGACACGAGTAGGGCAAACCCAGGCCCTTGGCCTCAGCGGCCTCGAGGATCGGCTGGTCGGAGCGGCAGGGGACCTCGACGTCCAAGCCCTCTGCGGGGTTGTGCAAACGGATGCGAAAGACGGTGCTCATGGGGTGGCCTCCTTGCGAAACTCAACGTCCACATCGACAGCGTAGGCCTTGCCCAGCGACTTGAACATGGCGCCACGAAGCGCCAACTCACACGCCCCCGCGAGCGCTTCGTAGCCCTTGTACGTGCTCGCGGCGGTGACGTGGCCGTCGTCGGCGACCTCCAGCCGGCTGGTCATGATGGTGGTCGGCAGCCCGAGTTGCTTGCCGGAGAGCGGCATGGTCGGGACGAAGAGGGGGTCCATGCCGAGCGTGGCGAAGGGCACGAGCTCCAGGCCGGCGGTGATCTCGGGCGGGGGTAGATCCCGCTTCGGGGCGCGGCTCGCCATGAGGGAGATGGGCGCCTCGCCGTTTGGAAGGAAGGCGTCTACCTTCTGAATGACGCTGACCTGGTAGAACTCCGCGTCGCTGCCTGCGCTCGCGCTCGCAGAGGTGAGCCGCCCATCGAGGGTGGCGTTGCGCCACACGGGGAGGCCGAGCTTCAGGTCGAACTCGGCGAGGCTCGTCAGTGTGGTGGACACCAGCCGGCTACCGGTGGTCGCGTCCAGCGCAGAGCCGTAGGAGAGCGTCCCGCGGCCGTAGAGCTCGATGGGCAGGAGATCGTCGCTCACGGGACCGGCGGTGAACTGCATGTCGTAGGCGCCGCCGGTGCCGCTTGTGGTGGTGAGCTGCATCAGCGCGGAGGTGGAGGTCTGCTTCCACCCCCGCTTGAAGTCGTCCGTGGTGTCGGGCAGCGGGAGCTCAAACAAGCAGAACGCCCGTTGGAGCACGACGCGCTGCATCTCGATGACCTCGGCCGATTGCGTGTTCACGCGGTGCATGCCCTGCAGGTCGAAGGCTTTGATGCGGCCGTGGCTGTCCATCACAAGCTCGACGCGCCCTTGGGCGAGCTTCTTGCTCCACTCCGCGTAGATCTCCGGGAGCTTGTCATCGGCGGGGAGCGCGGCCGGCTCCCCCTTGAAGTCGACATATGAAAATGTGCAGGTGAGCAGCGTATTTTTTCCGAGAGCAGCGGGCGTACACTCGGTGTCGATCACCAGGTTGGTCAAGCGTGCGTTGGCCTTGCTGAACACGCCCTTTTCGTCCACACTGGAGAGGCCGAGCATGTGGGGCGTAAAAATCTGGGTCTCCAGGTGCCACCGTGTCGGCGTGCCCGCGGCCCAGGTCCAACGGGGCACGGTGGTCAGGTTGGGAGGTGCTGCGAAGGCGGGGCTCGACAGGAAGAGCAAGGGGAGAAGCGTCATGAGACTCCAGGACCCGCGAGGATCAGAGCAAGCGGCCGAAGCCGAGGCGGAAGGCGCCAGCATAGGCGGATTCGCCCGCCTGTGGCCACCCAGGAGACTGGACGGTGTTGAAGCCGTCGAGGGAGAGACGGAGCCAGGTGCGGCCATCGGTGACAGGCACGCCAAAGGTGAGGCTGCCGCCGACGCCATGAGAGCCAGGGAAGAACATGCCATAGTTCACCCCCACGCTCAGCAACGGCACGCGCTTGGTCGGGCGCGGCAGGTAGGCCCCGAGCCCGGCCCAGACCCGAACGCCGGCGGGGGTGAGGGTCGGGCTGAACGGCTCGCCGCCATACGCGAACCGCTCAGTGGGCACCAGGGCCATCGTGCCGCCCATGTTGATCATCAGGTTGTAGATGCCAAGTTGGGCCCCGAGCTGCGGGCCGAACTGGGCAGCGGTTCGGACCTCGCCCTCGCGCTGGGCAAACGCCTTGCTGTTGTAAAAGCCGCCGCCGACATCCCCGGTCAGGATGAACGTGACCGGCTTGGGGCGGATCAGGACGGTGCCGGCCGACCAGGGGAGGACGTGGCCCTTGCCGTTCTCGTCCAGAACGGCCACGTAGATCCGGGGGGTCTTTCCGCTGACCGGAGGGATGGCCGCCAGCGCGAGCCCGAAGTCCGTCGGCAGGCCCTCGGTCCTGCCTTCCAAAAGAAGCGCTTTGGCAGCGGCGAGATCGGCCTGATCCACGATCGCCGGGACCTCGACCACCTGGCCCGCGGCGACATCAAACTCCACGCGGCCAGCGATCCGGGTGCCGACCTGGACGTGCGCGTAGTGGTGCCCGGCGAACGCGGGGGCATCGCTCACACCGGGCGCAAGCGGGCGACCGTCGAGGACCAGGGTCGCCCCGGTCGGAGCCGCCCCGAAATGCACGGTGCCCGTGGTGAGGTTCTTCAGCGCCTCCCGGTACTGCTGGATGCGCACGAGGATCTGCCCATCGCCAAGCTCCTCGCGGGTCCACGCCCGATCCGGATCCAGCGCGACAAGGTCGGCCAACGGCCGGGAGACCACCATGTCGCCGACCACCACGCGAAAGGGCGCGGCGGCTTCGATGGTGGCGAACTTGCTGTCCGGGAAGGCCCGCATCACCGCGGTGCTCTCGAGCACGAGGCCCTGCACCAACGCGTTGCGATCGCTCTCGTCCTTGACCAGCGTGACGTTCTCCAAGGTCGCCCGCAGGGCCTGCGCGATGCCCAGTTCGACATCGAACTCATCCCAGCGTTTTCGGGCGGCGTCTGCGGCGGTCTGCACCGCGTCGATGCGCATCCGGTCGTCCTGGGTGCGATCGCTCGGCACGTAGGCGATGTCGCCCCAGGCGAAGTGTGTGCCACCGGCGGTCAACCTGGCCGCTTTGGTCTGCACTTCGGGCGGGGGGAGCGCAGCCTCAGCCCATACGATCACGGCAGGCGCGAGAGGCACGTCGTCCGCCGGCACGGCAAAGGCCGACGGAAGCTCGGAGATCAGCAGGAGCACAGCCAGCATGAAGCCTCAGAACGTGGTGCCGGCGCCGACGGTGATGCCGAATAGGGGCATCACTGTCACCGCGTCGGTGGAGGAGTGCCAGATCGAGTTCGCGAACGGCCACATGACACCGCCGCGCAGGTTGACGTCGATCAGCGGGTGAACGCGGCCGTTCTTCTTGGGCTTGAGGATGGGCGCCTCGAACGTGATGCCGCCGTTGGCCGTCGTCTGGAGCGCGTGAGGCAGGTTGTCCCAGCCGACGCGCGCGCCGATGTAGGGGCCGAAGCCCATGCCGGCGTCGCGGCCGAGCACGGCGTGCACGCCGAAGTAGACGTTGCGGTTGATGTCCCGGACGTTGTTGACGGCGCTGCCCGTCACCTTGTCGGTCGGCTCCAAGATGTCGTCCGACGTACCCAGGATGCCGTCATCCCCGGCGTCCGTCTGCACGACCACGTCCGGCGAGTTCACGCCGACCCCATCTGGGTACTTCGGGATCCAAAAGGTCTCGATGAACCCGTCCTCTGCGGTGTTGAACCCCGGCTCGATGCCCACATTGATCATCAGCCGGTTGTAGTGGCCGCGCAGCTCAAAATCGAGCGGAACGTAGGCATCATCGAGGGTCACCGAGGATCGGCTCTGCAAGTCGCTCTGCGGATCGTAGGGCGCTCCATCGGTCGGGACCGAGGTCGCGCTCACATCGTCGTTGAACCCGGGGCTCGCCCAGTTGTACATGATGCCGACCGAGGCCAGGATCGCAAACCGCACGGGGAAGCCGTCGTTTCCACCGCCGACGAGCTGCAACGTCGCGCTCGGGCGGTCATACCGCCAGACCCGGGTCTTGTTCGGGTTGCCGTCCTCCGGCACCGCGATGTAGATCTCTGCCTTTTCGTGAATCTTGGCGTAGATCGCGAGGTAGTTCAGGATGTCGCCGTCCAGTGCAGGCGTACATTCGTTGGGGTGCAGGAACAGCTGCTCGATGAAGTCGTACCCCATCTTCTTCCGCGCCGTGTCGCGCACGAAGTAGATCTTGTCTTCCAACTTGGTGACTTCCAAGCGCTCAGAGAGGCCGTGGCCCGAGTCCTTTCGCTTGAGGTAGATGTCGGTTCGCCCGAGGAAGATCTCCATCTGGCCCTGCTCGGAGGGCTCGGTCAGGATGCCGTTGAGGTAGATCTCGTAGATCTTGTTGAAGGCCTCGGCGTCGAACTCCTCGCCTTCTTGCTCGAAGTCGATCTTCAAGGTCGGGTAGGCGCCCTGCTGGAGCTGCTGCAAGATGAAGCCAACGTAGGAGTTGAGCTCCTGGTCCGTCAGCTTGTTCATCAGCGCGGGGTCCTGGTAGGCGAGGGTCGCTGCTAGGTAGAAGTAGTAGTTGACCGCGTTGGAGCCGATCTGCTCGTAGAACGGTGGGGTGTTCTGGTTCTGGTTTTCGGCGGCGCGCCCGATCTGGGCGTACAGCAGGAACAACGGTTCGCGCAGCTCAACGCGCTCGACGAACCAGAGCTGCTCGATCAAATCGCGCATTTCGCCTGCTCGCAAGCCCCACTGATCGGGCTGCATCGCGTTCCAGGGCACGCCGGAGATCTCATCGATGGACTGGCGCACCCGGCCGATGTTCTGGTTCGGCACGGTCGCGGGCTGCATCGCCGGGACGACCGTCTTGTCCTTGACCTTTCTGCCGTTCTGGTAGAGGTCCACCTCGGGGTAGAACTGCGCGTCGGGCCGTGCGATCACGGAGCGGACGATGCGCTGCACCGTGGTGTCCGTGTAGTCGGTGGCCTTCACCCCGTTCCACTTCAGGACCACGACGCGCGCGATCTTCTCCTTCTTCTTGCGGTCGGCCTCTTTCTCGGCCTCCGTCATCTCTTCTGCTTTTTCCTCGGCTTTCTTGTTCTTCAGGGAGTCTTCGGCTCCCTTGGTGTCTACCGCAAAGGCGGTGCCGAAGAGCCCGAGGAGGGCCACCCAGAGTGCGAAAAACCAGCTCATGCGACGTCTCCGCCGGGGGGTGCCCGGGACCCGGGGAGAGTATCAGGAAAGGGCGGCTTGGGCTCGGATCACCCGGGGCGGCTGGCGGGGACGGGTCGGGGGGCGGAGATGCAAGGCGAACCACGGAGACACGGAGACACGGAGAGGCGGGGCTGGAGAGGAACTCAGGCCGTTCCCGCACTGGATCCGCCTGCGGCCCGCCCCTACTTGCAGCTCGTGGTCGTCCCGTCCGGCGCGCACGCCAGCGCCGAGAACCACACCTACTTGCAGCTCGTCGTCGTCCCCGTGATCGAGCAACTGTAGTGCTTTCCGCCGGAGACCGGGTAGCTCGTCGCGGTCAACCCCCCCTTCGGGTACATCTTGCAGTCCCCGCTGGTCGGCACGTTCGCCACGCTCGCGGACCCTCCGCTCACGCTTCCTTGCCCCGCAAAATCACCGCATCGAACCTCGATTTTCATCGGCGCTGGTGTGGTCGTGAACGTCACGCTCACCGTGCCCTTGTCGGACTTCGGCGCGGCGGGGACGGCGGCGGTCGTGGTCGTGCTCTTGGGCTTGTTGGTTGGGGCCTTGGGTGCGGCGGCCACCACGCGTGGGGCGGCGGTGTCGTCCTGCCGCTTCTTCTGGACCGGGGGAGGGGGCGCGGCCGCGGCCACCGTTTCGGTCGGCTTTTCGGCGTCCTGGCTGAACTTCCAAAATGCGACGGCGAGGAAACACAGCAGGAGGCCAGCGCCCAGGCCGCCGACGGCCACCATGAAGGCGAGCACGCGGAAGGACTGCACCCGGGACTCGGCGTTCGCAGCGGGGGGCGGCGGCTGCTGGGCACCGGCGGTCTGGAATGGGGTCTGAGCGGCCCCGTAGCCGACCGTCGGACCCTGAATTCCCGCCATCGACTGCGCAGGCTGCATCAACGACTGCGCGGGCTGGTGCACCACCGACTGCGCGGGCGTGAACGGCCGGGGTCCGGCTTGAGGGGGCGTCATCGGTGGCCCGCTCGGCGCCGAGGACTTCGCGCGCTCCGCCTTGGGTGCGGGGATCGCGAAGAACGCGGTCGCGCTGTGGTCTCCTTGCACCTCGCGCTCGTCGGCGTTCTCGTTCAACGGGACCATCGGCAGCATGCCGTTCTCGTCCGCGCTCCTCGCGCCGGTCGGCTTCTTCCCGTTCGCCGGGGGCGATGCGGGCCGCCCCTTGACCGACGGCGGAACGATCACCTCGTCGTCGGCCTTTGCCGCCGCTGAGGCCGACCGCGGCACGATCTTGGGCGTCAGGCGAGGCCCAGCGGGTGGTGCGATCGACCTCCGCACCGGCTCGGGCTCCGGCTCTGGTTCTGGCGCGCGAGCGACCCTCCGCACCGGCACGGGGGCCTTGCCCACGGGCTCAGCCTCCTTCTCCAGCGACTCCTTCAGGCGTTCTTCGATGCTTTTGCGCGGCGGGTTCGACATAGCGCGGCCCCCTTGTGGGTTCTTGGGATCCGGGGCTTCGGGCAGCGGCTTGACGCTCCCGAAGTAGAAGCTGCAGAATTCTTGGAGATAGGCGCCGCGGTCCTTGTAGAGCTGGCGCCGCAGGTCGACGAGCAGGTCCTGGCCGGTCTGGTAGCGGTTGCGCGGACGGGCTTGAAGGAGGCGGGTGACGATGCTGCCGAGCCCTGGGAGTCGGACCTCCAGCTCGCGAACAGGCTCGGTCAGCTGCCCCGACTCGATCGCCCCGTAGATGGCAGCCAGCGGGTCGGGGGCGTTCAGGGGGACCCGATACGCCGGCCTTGCCATCAGCAGCTCGTACATGATCAGGCCCAACGCGAACAGATCCGTCCGGTGGTCGATCTCCTCGCCCCTGGCTTGCTCCGGCGCCATGTAGATCGGCGTGCCCCGGACCCTCGACTTGTCTTCGCGCGCAAAGTCGGCGTTCTCCACCCTCGCGAGCCCGAAGTCGAGGATCTTCACCTCTCCCGCGGGCGTCAGCATCACGTTTTCGGGCTTCAAGTCCCGGTGGACGAGCTTGAGCGACTCCCCGTTGTCCGCCGGCGTGGTGCTCGCCTGGTAGAGCGCGTCGGCCACCTCGCACGCGATCTCGACGGCGGCCTCGGTGAATACCTGCTCGCGCTTCTCGACGCAGGCATCGAGCACCTGCCGTAGCGTCGCGCCGTGCACGTACTCCATCACGACGGCCTGCTCGTCCTCCAGGTACTCAAACACCCGCACCACGCTGCGATGTTTGACCTGGTCCAGGAGCGCGAACTCCTGAAGCAGGAGCCGCACGGACTCCGCGTCCCGCGCGTTGTGCAGCCGCTTGATGGCCACCATCCTCGCCTTCGCGGGGTGCATCCCGCGGGCGGGGGTCTCCCCAAAACAGAGGCTCACCGTGCCGAAATGGCCGGATCCAAGCTCCCTTAGGATCTCATATTGGCAGATGAAGTCGGGCAATGGGTCTCGGGCTTTACAGGGCTACGGTGCGATCCTACGCATGTAGTCGCCTAGGGGCAACGGTGCGGATCGGGCAGGGCTTACAGATGATACCTCCCGCCCAATGTCCGTCCCCCCCGACTTTGCCGAACACTGCCTGTACGCCCCAGACTGCTGGTTCGTCGATGCGGTCGAGCACATCGACGCCGAGCGCGTCCGCGTCCGCACCGACACCACCCAACTGGGCCCCTTCGTAGCGGCGCAAGTCGAGCGGCGCGGGCACCCCAAGCACGTCCCCGGCGCCGTCATGGTGCAGCTCACGGGCACGCTGGGCAGCCTTCACGCGGTCTACGGGCTCGGGTTGCGCGACCACGTCGGCTACGGAACGCACATTCGAAGCGCCAGGTTCCCCGGTCTCGGGCGGATTGGCCCCGCGATGTGGGCCGAACTTCGATGTACGCGGGTGAGGAAGCTGCGCGGGCGGGTCTTCGTGGAGTACGCCTTCGAGTTCTGGCAGGAGGGGCCGTCTGCGCCCGTCCAGATCTACGTCAGCGAGCAATCGGCGATTTGGATGCCGGGGGAGCTCGCCGAGACGTCGACGTGATGGGCGCGGCGAGGAACTTCGGGGCATGAGCACTCGTCGCTGGGCGCTATTCCCGCTCGCCGCCTCCTGCGCACTGGGCACCACGGCAAGCGAGGTGGCCGTCGGGCTCTCGCTCCTCGTCACGTTGTGGGTGATCGCCAAGCGGGAGCCGATCCAGGTGCTCGGCGGGCAAACCACCTGGGCGTACGCCCTCCTCTGGCTCCTCATGGTCCCGATCACCGGGGACCTTCGCGAGGGCCTCGGGCACATCTGGCCGATCGCGCCGTTGCTTACGATCCCGATGTTGCGTGGCGGCGCCGATCCGCCGGACCTGGGCCTGCGCCTGGGGCTCTGGCTGGCGGCGGGCGTGGGCGCCTGGGCCGCGATCCAGGGGCTCTCCGGGGAAGCGACGGGGCCGTTCTCGCACCACCTGACCCTGGCCTATGCGCTGCTGCCGCCGCTTGGGGTGGCCTTGCACCGTCGCAGTTGGCTTGCCCTGCCTCTCGCGCTCGGCGTGATGGGGAGCCGATCGTCGGGGGCCGTCGTCGCTTTGGGCGTGACGGTCTTGCTCGGGATTTGGGCAGCGGCCACTCCGCTTCGGTGCTGGCGGCGGGCCCCCTCGCTCGCGCTCCTGGGGATGGCGCTCACCGTGGCGGCATTGCCCTTCGCGGCTCGATCCGAGCTGCATGAGCGGGCGATCTTGTGGACCGGCGGGCTCCAGGTCGGCACCACCGCGCCCGCCGGACCGGGGGGTTACGGCGCTGCAAGCGCTCCATACTACGACCGGTTGGAAGCTGGTTTCTGGTTCCCGAACCACGCCCACGACAGCGCCGTCCAAATCCTCGCCGTGCTGGGGCCCGCAGGCTGGCTTTGCGCGCTCCTTCTGGTCACCCAGTGGTTCAAGGCCTTTGGGCCGGGCGCCGCTGCGGGCCTGGCGGGCGTGTGCGTCGGCAGCCTCACGCAGGACACCTTCGGGGACCTGGAGGTGATCCGCGCGGTCGTGATCTGGGGCGCCCTGACCGCCGCCTACCCCAAATCCCAGGACCTACGCCCGACCTCGACCACCGCCGCTGCGTAGGCCTCCGCCGCCGCCTGACACTCCGGCAGATCCCCCGAGAGCCAAGCCGCCGCAAAGTTGGTCTCCGTCGGCGGGGTGAAGATCCGGGCCGCCCGCACGCTCGCCGCTTTCAACGCGGCGTCCAGCGCGATCGTGTGCTCCATCGGCGGGGCCACGAGGTACGCCATCGGCTGGCCGACGCCGAGCCCTGCCTGGGCCGACAGATAGCGGCCCAGCGACGCGATCACGTGCGGAAAAACCGTGATGGTGCCGGCGTCGTTGGCCTTGTAGAAGCAGGCGTCATGCTCCAGGCAGCGGATCAGGGCGTGAAGGCCGGCGTCCACATCCGCCATGTCGGCGCCGGCGATGACCCCAAGGATCTCGCCGGACAACGCCCCCGAAGCGTGGGCGGAGCCTGCATAGAACGACTTTGCGAAGACCACATCCACGCTGGCGTTCTTCGTGGCCTCGTCGAGCGCGACGTAGGTGGGATCGTCTTGATCGACGGTTACCAGGCCGAGGGCGGCGTGGCGCGAGGGGTCAGCCCCGTACGCGGTCAACAGGGCGGGGTCGGCGCCGGGCAGGCGACGCACGGAGAGCACGCGCGGAACGATGCGATCGAGGATCATGCCCGCTCCTTCTGGGGGGTGAACACCAGCCGGACCCGCGGCTCGGGGGCGCGGTAGCCCCCGCCGGCATCCCCGAGGTCGAGGCCCGCGAGGTTCAGCGGCACGCCGGAGGTCTTCTGGTCGAGCATCGCGCCGGCGAGCACGGACAGCCGGAGGGCAGCCTGCTCCGGCGGAGCGCCGCGCGCGTGGATGTTCGACATCATGTTGCGGTCCCCGTCGCTCTTGCCGATGCGCGGCCCATAGACGAGGTAGGCGGAGAGCCCGTCGCCCGTGCCCAATCCCGGGCGTTCGCCCAGCAGGATGGCAGCGACCCTGGCCTGCACGGTCTCGCCGATCTCGTCCTCGAGCCAGACCCGGGCGTACCGCGCGCACATCGGCGTGCCGACGGACCAGCCGCGGGCCTCGCAGGCGCGGGTGAAATGCGCGAGCAGGTCTTTGCCGGCGCCCATGCACGCGACTGCGGAGAGGCCGTCCGCCAGGATGGGCTGGATGTCCACGCCCTTCCGGGCTTTTTCCTGGAGCCGCGCGAGGGACGGAGCGTCCAGCCGGCGGCCGAGATCCGGCCGGAGCAGGAATTCCCGGTGGGACGTGACGCGGGAGGAGAGCGGCAAAAGACCGTTCTTCTCGGCCCAGTCCTCGGGCAGCTCGGTGCCGACGGCCGCGTGGGCAACCGCCAGCTCGGCCTGAAACTGCAGCACCACGTCGGTGGCGTAGCGGGTGCCGACGTGGCCGATGCCAACCAGGGCGGTCGTGTGCCGCGCGGCCTGATCGGCATAGCGACTGCGGTGCTTCGGAGAAGGGAAAACCCGCGCGGGGGGGTAGGGGATCTCCGGAACCGGAGGGGCTGGGGGCAATGGATCCGAAGCGCCCAACTTGACGCGCAGGTCCTCGATCATCGCGCGGGTGAAGCTCATTTCAGAACCCCGGGGTCGCCAAACCGCTCGCCGGGCTTGCCCCCGTCCATGATGCCCACCTCGTTCAGCCAGGCGTCAAACTCCGGCGCGGGGCGCTTGCCCAGCAGCCCCCGCACCGACGGGATGTCGTGAAACGACGTGCTCTGGTAGTTCAGCATGATGTCATCCCCGACCGGCATCGACATCAGGTAGGTGCACCCTGCTGCGCCCAAGAGCACCTTCAAGCACTCCAGTTCGTCCTGGCTCATGCGCGCGTGGTACGTGAAGCACGCGTCGCACCCCATCGGCAGGCCCATCAACTTGCCCATGAAGTGGTCCTCCAACCCCGCGCGCGTGATCTGCGGCCCGTCCTCCAGATACTCCGGGCCGATGAACCCGACGACGGTGTTGACCAGGAAGGGCTTGTATCTCCGCGCGAAGCCATAACAACGCGCTTCCAACGTCACTTGGTCGGCGCCATGGTGCGCGTCAGACGACAGCGCGCTCCCCTGGCCCGTCTCAAAATACATGACGTTGGGACCCCGGTTGCTGGTCTTCGCCTTCATCTTGGCCCAGGCCTCGTCGATGAGCGCCACCGAGATCCCGAACGCCCGGTTTCCCTTCTCGCTGCCCGCCATCGACTGGAACATCAGATCCATCGGACAGCCCAGGTCCAACGCCTTCATCTGGACCGTCACATGCGAGAGCACGCAGTGTTGGGTCGGGATGTTGTTCCTCACCCGCACCTCGTGAAGCCGCGTCAGGATTTGCGCCGTGGACTCTGGGGTGTCCGTCGCCGGGTTCACCCCGATCACCGCATCCCCGCAGCCGTACGAGAGCCCCTCTCGCGTCGAGAAAAGGATGCCCTCCACGTCGTCCGTCGGGTGGTTCGGCTGCAGCCGCGATGACAACCTGCCAGGGAGACCCAGCGTATTGTTCGCCCGGACGACGACCTCACACTTCGCCCCCACCGTCATCAGGTCCAGGTTCGACATCAGCTTGCACGCCCCGGCCACCATCTCGGGCGTCAGGCCGGGCGAGACCGCGCGCATCACCGGGCCGGTCGTCTTCGGATCCAGCAACCACTCGCGGAACTGGCCCACGGAAAGGTGCTTGATTGCGTTGTATGCCGCTTCGTCCAGGGTCGATTCGACGAGGCGGGACAGCTCGTCGATCTCGTGCGGCACGACGGGGTTCGCGCGCAGATCCGCGAGCGTGAGGTCTGCGAGCACGGCCCGCGCTGCCACGCGTTCGACAGCATCCCGCGCGGAGATCCCCGCCAGATCGTCGCCGCTCTTCGGCGGGTTCGCCTTCGCGAGCACCTCTCGCACCCCGTCAAAGCGGTAGCCGGAGCCGCGGATGGAGGCGGTGAGGTTCACGGCCGGGAGCTTAGCCCGCCCCGCTCTCGTGAGAGTAAACGCGGGCCTCCGGTCCTCTCATGGGATTTTCGGCGGCCCTCCGCTCCGCTCGTGGGATTTTTCCCATATGCTCCGCCGCCATGACCGCCTCCGCCGCCCTGAGCCCCGCCCACAACACCTGGCGGGCGAAGGTGTTCACCGCCACTTGGCTCAGCTACGTCGGTTTTTACTTCTGCCGCAAGCCCTTCTCCGCGGCCAAGTCGGCCATCGGCAAAGAGGCCGACTTCGGGGCCACCACCCTCGGGGACATTGGCGCCGCCTACCTGATCGCCTACGCCATCGGCCAATTCCTCGCCGGCGGCATGGGCACCCGGCTCGGACCCCGCGTAAACGTCTTGCTGGGGATGGCGCTCTCGATCGCGGTCACGCTCACGATGGGTCTCACGCTGTCCCCCTGGCTTTTGGCCGGACTCGTCGCGGTGAACGGCCTCGCGCAGGCCACCGGCTGGTCCGGCAACGTCGGGACGATGGCCGCATGGTTTCACAAACAGGAGCGCGGCCGGGTGATGGGCGCCTGGGCGACGAACTTCACCGTTGGATCCTTGCTTTCATCGTGGACGATGGCCTGGGTGCTCGCCCAGCACGAAGAAGGCGAGCCCGCGCCCTGGCGCTGGTGCTTTTACACGGGCGCGCTCGTGCTCACCTTCGTCTGGGTCCAGTTCTTCTTCCTCCAGCGCAACCGCCCGGAGGATCTCGGGCTCGCCGCCATCGAGGACGCCGTCGAGAAAACGCCCGAGATCGTGCTCCTTCGCGGCCAGTTCCTTGGCCTATCGCGCCCGGCATGGACGAACCTGATGCTCGTCTCCGGGTTCTACTTTTTCGCCAAGCTGATCCGCTACGCCGTTTGGTCCTGGGTGCCTTTCTTTCTGGAGGAAAAGTACGCCCTCACCGGCGGCGCCGCGAACGTCTACTCCACCGCTTTCGACGTCATGGGCATCCCCGGCGTTTTCATCACCGGCTGGATCAGCGACCGATTTTTCCGCAGCCGCCGCGCTGAGATCGCGCTCATCATGATGATCGGCATGACGATCTCCTGTGGTGCGCTGATGGTTTTCGGCGGGGTGAGCGCCGGGGTCTTCGCCTTCTTGCTGGCCTGCGTGGGGTTCACCCTCTACGGCCCTGACGCGCTGCTCACTGGCGCGGGTGCGATGGACATCGGGAGTCGCAAGTCTGCCGTGCTCGCCGCGGGCGTGATCTCCGGCTTTGGCAGCCTCGGTCCCATCGTGCAGGAGCTGGTCATCGGCCGGATGTACGACGCCAAGGGTGGCGATCTCGGCCCGATCTTCCTGCTCCTCTTCGGCAGCGCCGGCATGGCGGCCCTGTTCTGCGCTGGGCTTGTCTGGCGGAATCGGACGGGCGGTCGAGGGGTGTAGTACCATCGCGGAAGCTCGGAGGTCCCGTTGAAGCTGCTCTCTGCCTTTGGTGTCGTCGCGATCGTGGCGTGTTGTTGTGGCGCCGGGGGTGACCTTATGGCCGCGTGCGACGGCGGGGACGGCGAGTCCTGTGAGGCCCTCGGCGAGCAGTACGACGACGGCACCGACGGCATGCCCGTGGACGACGTCCAGGCCCTCGCCCGCTACTAGCAAGCATGCGACCTCGGCTTCGCGAAGGGCTGCACCAACGCAGGCCATATCGTGCTCTCAGGCGAGGCCGGCTACCCCGACGCCGGTCGCGCCGCGCGCCTCTTCGAGCAGGCCTGCAACGGGTCGAACGCCATGGGCTGCAAGAACCTCGGGCTGCTCGCTGTCGATGGGAATGGCGTCCCGAAGGACCTCGCCCGCGCCCGCCAACTGTTCTCCCAGGCTTGTGATGCAGGCCTCGCGGCGGCGTGCCACGACGTCGGGGTCATGTGGTACAGCGGCGAGGGCGGCCCGGCCGACCGAACCATGGCCAAGCCCTTCTTCGTGCGCGCCTGCGATGGTGGGCACCAGCCAGCGTGCGCCTACGCGAGGTGAGGGGGGCGCTGTTCTGTGGGGGGCTTGAGGCCCCCCACGCCCCCCGGCCGAACGCTACCCAAGTTTCGGAGTACCGAGACTTGGGTCCGGGCTTCCCGGCTCCGGAGTACCGGACCGGGAAGCCCGACGCGGTCCGGCCGTGCCCGCGGCATCCCTTTGGTGCTGACCCTCCCGTGGCCCGCTCCCTAGGAGCCCGGAGGGCATAGAACCCTTCCCCCGGCGCGTTCACCCCGGGGGACTGGACCCGGTTCCTGCTGCGCCTTCACCCATTGACC
>CANKNP010000012.1 GCA_947483545.1 Deltaproteobacteria bacterium
GATCGGCGGGCCAGCCCGGGCGCTGGACAAACAACCCCGCCCTAAGTCCCTGGAAGTGCATGACTTGGAGCCGGGCTGGCCCCTAACCGCACCGTTCCAGGTGGAAAGCGGCGGGCCCGGCGTCTTCGACGGACCGTCGCATTCCACCGGTAGGAACGGTGCAAAGAGACCGCCGAGCCGCGAGCGAGGTTCGCCGAGCGCGCGGATCGGCGGCGGGGGCGCCGCCCGATGCGAACGGCCGGTGCATGGCGGTGGTGGCGCGGCGCGGAAGGTCAGAGGCCGCCCGCCCCCAATAGCGGTACAATCCGCCATGCTTCTTCTCCTCGTCGGCTGTTTCTTGGGTTTCTTGGAGACCCCTTCTCTCCAAATTTTCCCCGGGCCGGATCTCCACCAGCCCGTCACTGTGGTGGACGCCGCTGGCGGGGTCTGCGTCTCCGTCCAACTGGACCGCTGGGACGCCGGACATCGCGCCGTCATGGTGGACGCGCTCGGGAGCATGGGCGTCCGGACGCTGCGGCACGACCTGCTGTGGTCCTACGTGGAGTCGTCCCGCGGCGTGTGGGACTGGACCTCCGAGGATGCCTGGATGGAATCCGCAGAGGACGCCGGGTTCGACGTGATCGCCATGATGGCCTACGGCAACGCCTGGGCATCGTCCGACCCCAACGCCGACGAATACTACCCGCCCGACGATCCCGCGGACTTCGCCACCTTCGCGGCCGAGACCGCCGCCCGGTACGGCGACCGCCTGCATCGTTACGAGATCTGGAACGAGCCCAACGCCGGCTACCGTTTCTGGAAGGTCGGCGATCCCCCTGCACTTTCAGGCGATCCCGCTGGATACGCCGCGCTTTTCGTTCCCGCTGCAGACGCCATCCACGCCGCCGCCCCCGACGCAGAAGTACAGATTGGCGGCACCTTCTATCTGGACATGGGCATCATCGGCGGCCCCGAGTTCGTGACCGAAGCCGCGTCCAAATGCTGTCCGAATCCCGAGCCCCGCTTCTTGGAGGTCGCCGACGGCCTCGCGTACCACCCCTACACCACCTACCCGCCGCGCGTCGGGCCCGAAGAGTCCGATGACTTCGAGGTCCCGATCTGGGACATGCACACCGAGATGCGCGCCTCGGCCGTGAACACTTTACCGCTCTCCGCCACGGAGGCGGGCTGGCCCTCTTGGGGCGATGTGGACGAGGACACCCAGGCCGCCTTCCTCGTCCGCGGGTTCGCCCTCGCCCAGGCCGATGGCGTCCGGGACTACTGCGTCTACACGTTGGAGGACTGGGACGATCCCGAAAACCCCGAGGCCAACTTCGGGCTTTATCGGCCGAACTCCAGCGAGCGAAAGCCCGCGGGCGAGGCCCTCGCGACGCTGGCTTCGAACATCGCCGGGATGGACTGTCACGGCCGGGCGGAATGGCCGTTGGGCCTTCCGGACGGGGTGTTCGCCGTCCGCTGGGCGGGCCCGGAGGGCTCGGCCACCGCGATCTGGACCACCTCCGGCGAGCAGGGGGTGACCATGCCCGCGAGCGAAGGCGCCTGCGAAGGGGATCAAACCGTGATCGCGGGGACCACCCCTGTCTGGGTGCTGGAGACGCTCTGCGAACATAACTGACCCCCTCACTTGTGTTACATCATCATCCCGAATCGGTGGCGTCATTTCGGGATGATGGCGGGATCCGCTACTTTCGCTCGTCCGCCTCGGTCTCCTCCTCCTCCGGGAGCGGGGCCGCGGTGAGCCGGACGGCCACCGCGCGATCCCCGGCGCGTACGACCGCGACCAGGCAGTCCGGGATCCCTGCCAGCCCCGAGATCGCACGCTCTGGCTGGGTGACCTCCGCGACAGAGATCCCGCTGGCGCCGGTCTTGACCACATCCAGGGGCGCGGCCGCGGCCAGCATGGGGACGAAGCCCCGGGCGACCGCCTGGTTGCACAACACCCAGGTGCCTGCCCTCTCGTAGCCGTGCCACACGCCCGGCATCGCGACGAGCACCAGCCGCCCGAGGGTGCCGTCTGGGTTTCGCCCCTCGCCGCCCGACGCGCCTTGCACGACCAGCTCGGCGATCACCCGAATGCTCGCGGTCGCGGTCCAACCTGAGGGGGCCGCAGGGCCAGCGGGGATCGGCGGATTTGCAGGGTCGCCGGAGGGATCGCCGGGGCTCAAGGGTCGCGCTCGCACGGTGAACACCTCACGCGCCAAGACGTACCACCCCCGCGCGTCAAGGTGCAAGCGTTGTCTAGAAGTCCGTAGGGCATACGCCGGGAGCGCCGCCCGCGAGGCTCGCAGCGGGCGCCGCGGCTGCTCCCGGAGCCGAAGAACTCAACGTCGCCCGGGCCCCCGGCGAGGGTACTCCCGTGTCGGGGCTAGCTTGCAACCTCGCACCGGGCCGGCTACGCTGGCGGCGTTCGGGGTTCCTGTTGGGGAATCGCCAAGTCTGGTAAGGCACTGGGTTCTGATTCCAGCATTCGAAGGTTCGAATCCTTCTTCCCCAACCACCCCGCCCCCCTCGGCGGTCGAATGACCCAGGTTCTCCAGCTCAACGCCGACTACACACCCATGCGGGTGGTCGGCTGGGAACACGCGGTGGAGCTGGTGCTTGATGGACGGGCGATGCTCGTCGAGGCGCTGCCGGGCAAGTATGTGCGCTCGGAGAAGCTGGTGCTGCCTTGGCCGGCGGTGATCGCGCTCAAGCGGTACCACGTCATCCGGGGACGCGCGAAGTTCTCGGGGAAGAACGTGGTTGTTCGCGACCTGGGCGTGTGTAGTTATTGCGGAAGCGCGCCGCGGCTGCTCGATGGTCGCATCGACCGCGACGAGCTCACGTTGGATCACGTGGTGCCGCGCGCCCAGGCGAGGGATGGGGTCGTATTTCTGCCCTGGAGCCGGAAGTGGGTGAACGTGAGCTCGTGGGAGAACGCGACGACGGCGTGCCGCGCGTGCAACTCGTTCAAGGCCGATCGCACCCCCGCGCAGGCGGGCATGACCATGCGCGTCTACCCACGAAATCCCACGCAGAACGACGTGCTGCGCATGGCGCTCTCGAAGGTCCGACGTGTCCCGAGGGAGTGGGTGGCCTATCTCCCCAACATCGCGGCGGTGGCGACCGTGCCAGAGGCGAAGGTGGACCTGCCGGAGACGGGGTGATCACCGGCTCCGCCGATCCGCGCGCTCGGCGAACCTCGCGCGCGGATCGGCGGTCTCTTTGCACCGTTCCTACCGGCGGAATGCGACGGTTCGTCGAAGACGCCGAGCCCGTCGCCTTCCACCTGCAACGGTGCGGGTTCGGGCCAGCCCGGCTCCAAGTCAAGCAGTTCCAGGGGCTTAGGGCGGTGTTGTTTGTCCAGCGCCCGGGCTGGCCCCCCGGGCCTCCACCCCCACCACCACCTGCACCGGCTTGAACCCGCGCACAAGCCGCTCGTGGCCGGGGACCCGAATCTCCATGGCGGTGCTCGACCCGCCGTCGAAGCCCATCGCATCGACGCAGCCGAGGCCGCCGATCACGACGCCCAGCTCCGAGAAGGCGAGCCCGTTGGTCAGGGTGTCGGTCGCGAGGAAGATCACGCGCCCCGCAGCGTCCACACAGGCTGCGGTGCGGCGTTCGACCTTGAAGACGTCGAAGCCCCGGCCGCCCGAGCGGATGTAGCTGAAGAGCTTGCCGCCGCTCATGATGCTCGGAAAGCCCTGAAACCCGGCGTACGGAGCCCCGATGTGAGCGCCTTTCAAATTGATGATTCGGGCCGGCCCACCTTGTGTGTCTATCAGGAAATGCGCTGCTTTCCGCGAGGCCTGCCGATGCCGAACCTTCCCATCTTGAACCACAAGCCCGATGGGCCCCTCGTCGGAGAAAAAGCTGGCGTTGAGCGTGACCTGGAACTGCCAGGTGTCGGCGAAGTCCGAGATCGGGTGCTCAGACCAGTCCGCGTAGCCGACCACGCGCAGCCGGACCTCCGTGGGGACGACCCGGACCAGCGCGAGCGTGACCGTCTGGGGGACAGGTGGACGGGCGAACTGCAGGTCTGCAACCTCGATCCCGGGCGCGATCGCCGTCCAGACCGGCTGCAAGAATGCGGTCTCCCCCGACCAGGTCAGGCGTGCCGCGTCCGCGGGTTCGACCGCCCGCCACTCCCCGTTCGGATCCTCCCAGCCCAGGGTCCCGACGCCCGCGAGGCGCTGCCCGGCGTGCTGGACGGCGATGAACACGGCGTCCCGCTCTCGCCAGCCGAGCGAGAGTCCGATCACGACACCCGCCGCCGCAAGCCACCGACCGTACCGCCGGGGCGCAGGAGGGGGAGGCGGCGGGATCGGGGGGCTCGCCCCATCGGCGTGAAGGGAGTTCATGGCCTGCGCATGCGCCATCCAGCCTGGAGTGCTAAACGCGCGAGGCCGTCCCTATGACACGTCCCCAAAACATCATCCTGTTGATCGCGGACTCGCTCCGATACGACTCGGTGCACCCGGACGGGGCGCCGATTGGCCTCGGCTATGTCGCTGCGAACGCCACTCGGTTCACGCAGGCGAGGTCCGGCGGATGCTGGACGCTCCCGGCGACCGCGAGCCTGTTCACGGGCTTGATGCCCCATGAGCACGGGGCGGACACGCACTCCCGAGGTTTGCGCGAGGGGGTTCCCACGCTGGCCGGGGTCCTCAAGGAGCACGGCTACTCGACGCATCAGATCACCGCAAACGTCGCCACGACCGAGGTCTTCGGGCTCGACGCCGGGTTCGACGAGGTGTACCGCATCTGGAAGGAGGTGCCCGCGGTACACCGCAAGATCCACGAGGTGATGGTGCTCGTCGGCAAGCCGCGGCTGCGCAAGAAGATCCTGTCGCCGGACTTCGTGATGGGCAAGCTGTCCGAGGACCTGGAGGCTTCCAAGGTCTGGCTGCAAAGCACCGTGGACGCGATCTTTGACTGCGCGCGCGAGGTCCTGGAGCGCAACACACGCGCGGGCAAGGGCAGCTTCCTGTTCCTGAACCTGATGGAGACGCACTTTCCGTACCACGTGGCCCCGACGTTCGAGACCACCGCGGAGGGCGTGCTCGACCGCCTGCGGGAAGTGCTGGCGCTGTACCACCTCGTCAACCAGACCTGGCTCACCAGGGAGGCAAACCCCATCGCAGAGGCGCAGATGGCCCGCTTGCGGGAGCGGCAGCGCGCGGCGTGGCGGTTCGTCGCGAAGCGGGTGGACGCTTTTGTCCAGGAGCTGCGCGAGAGCGGCGACAACCTCGTGATCTTCGGCTCGGATCACGGGGATTGCTTCGGCGAGCAGGGCTGGGCGTACCATTTCTCCAATGTAGCGGACGCCGGCAACCGTGTGCCGCTTTACTGGCTGCGGGCCGATGGCACAGGCGCTGGGCGGGTGATCGACACCCCTGTGAGCGCCCGTGACGTGTTCCACGGCGTGCTCCGCGAGATCGGAGATCCCCGCGGGAGCCACCACATCACCGACGAGCCCGACCGCAGCCTGCCGATCATGCAGTCCTCCTGGTACAACAACCAGGGAAAGACACTGCAGCGCTATCGACACGACCAGATCGCGTTCGTCGAGCAAGGGCACCGGTATCTGCACCGCCTCGGCGGGTGGTGGACGGCGCCGGTCTCGACGGTGGGACAAGAGCCCGTGTTCAGAGAGCTGCCCAGCGGCGTGGACCCGATCGAGGAGTCCGTCGTGCCGGAGAGACGGCAGCCGCTCCGGGATGTGGTCGCAGCTTTCCGGGCGTTCGCGAGCGAGCACGGGGGCTAGCCCCGACGCGGGAGTACCCGCGCCGGGGGCCCGCGCGACGTTGAATTCTGGGGCTCCGGGAGCAGCCGCGGCGCCCGCGGTCATCGGTGTCTACAAGGGAACCTCGTGTCGCCTTCGCACACGCGGTCGAGCGCGCCACGCGCTCCTCTCCACCCCCGGACGCCGACATGCAACCCATCGCCCAAGAGCTCCTCTCGCTGATCGAAACCCACGGATGGCGGGACAGCTTCGAGCGCGCGATCCGGCACGCCCACGCTCAGAAGGTGCACGGCATCGAGGACATCCGAGACCTCGACGACTACATCCGGTTCATCAACGACCTGGTGACCTGGGCGCCTCGTGAGCGAGGCGACTCCCGGCACATCAACGAAAAGCTCGTCAAGTTCTATTTCTTCCTCGATCAGGAGCCGCTCAAGAGCCTCCAGAGCCCGATCGCGCCCCACGGCCATTCCCGGCCGCTCAGCCCGTTGTCCGCTTGGATCGTCGCTTTCGCGAACGCATGGGGCGCCTACCTCGACACCCCCGCTTCCGCGGCGCGCGTGGAGAGCTTCCGCACGGACCCCATCTTCAACTGGCACGAGTATATGCCCCCTCCCAGCGGATACATGACGTTCAATCAGTTTTTCGCCCGCCATGTGAAGCCGGGGATGCGCCCGGTCGCGGCGATGGCAGACGACCGGGTGCTGACCACCCCGGCAGACTCGACGTTCATCGGCAGTTGGCAGGTGAGTGAGAAGTCCAAGGTCTACGTGGAGAACAAGCTCTCCGTGAAGGGCCTCCAGTGGTCGATCCACCAACTCTTGGAGGGCAGCGCGTACGCCGATCGGTTCCGGGGTGGGATCTTCACGCACTCGTTCCTCGACACGTTCGACTACCACCGCTGGCACGCCCCGGTTCGCGGGAGGGTGCTCGAGGCCAGGGTGCTGCAGGGGCAGGCGTATCTGGACGTCGTCGTGAAGCCCGGAACCGCGGGCGGGCTCGCTGGGAACACGCTCGATACCCCGGATGGCACCGGGTACCAGTTCGTCCAAACCCGTGGGCTGGTGGTCATCGACTCGCCCGTCGGGCTTGTCGCTTGCCTGCCGATGGGCATGGCCCAGGTCTCCTCGGTGGTGATCACCGCCGAGGTCGGCGTCACCCTTCGGAAGGGGGAGGAGCTGGGGTACTTCCAGTTCGGCGGTTCCGACTTCGTGATGGTGTTTGAGCGCGCCAGCAACGTCCAGCTCACATCGCAGCCGGGCGTCCACTACCAGCAAGGCACCTGCGCCGGCAACGCCTTCCCTTCGGGGGTGTGAGCACGAGTGCTCCCGGCCGGCGGCCTCGGGTCGGGGCTATACTGCCGCTATGAACCGCTCCGCGCTCCTCCCCCTGCTCTTCGTCGTGGCTTGCGCCGGCTCCAAGGACGGCGACACGTCGGCCGACACCGACTCCAGCCCGGGCGACACCTACGAGACCGACCCGGACTTCGATCCTTACGTCGTCAGCGTTGACTCCGTCGCGTGCGCCGAGTACCAATCGGCAGGAGAAAGCTGGGACGTTTCGCTGACCGTCAACGATCCACAAGGGCCGGAGACCGTCTCGGATGGCTCGGTCACGGTGCTGAACGCGGAGGGAGGCGAGCTCGCGACCTACGTGTTGGCCTGCGGCAACGGGCAATGCTTCGGCAGCTTTCGGTCCTCGTACGATGGCATCGGCTGCGATCTGATGGGGCAGGTGACGTTGCGCTTCGTCGTCACCGACGACAACGGCAACGCCTCCCATCCCTCCGACTATCCGACGTGATCGAGGCCCCGTGGACCTTGCTCCAACGTGGCCTTGCCCTTACGTTCCCCCCTGTCCGTGCGCTTTTGCTGTGCGCGCCGCGTAGTGTGGTCTGCTCGTAGAGGTCCTCATGCCGAAATATCCAAACGCCGGGCTTACCTGCTCCTTCTGCAACAAGTCGCCCCGCGAGGTCGAGAAGATCATCTCGGGCCCGAACGTGAACATCTGCAACGAGTGCATCCGGCTTTGCCTCGACATCATCCGCGAGGACCGCAGCCCGACCACCGGCCCCCTCGGCAACAGCCGGATCCCCTCGCCGGCGCGCATCAAGGCGTACCTGGACCAGTACGTCATCGGGCAGGACCCAGCAAAGCGCAAGATCGCAGTCGCGGTCTACAACCACTACAAGCGCTTGGAGCAGCACGAGATCAAGAAGGACGGCGGCGACGTCGAGATCCAGAAGTCCAACGTGCTCGTGATCGGGCCGACGGGCACGGGAAAGACGCTGATCGCGCAAACCCTCGCTCGAATGCTCGACGTTCCGATCGTGGTGGCGGATGCGACTGCGCTGACCGAGGCCGGCTACGTCGGCGAGGACGTCGAGAACATCATCTTGAACCTGTACCACACGTCCGGGAACAACGTGGAGAAGACCCAGCGGGGCATCGTGTTCATCGATGAGGTGGACAAGCTGGCGCGAAAGTCGCACTCCAGCACGGTGAGCCGAGATGTGAGCGGCGAAGGCGTGCAGCAGGCATTGCTCAAGCTGCTCGAGGGCACGAGCTCCAACATCCAGGTGAAGGGCAACAAGCGGATGCCCAACCCCGAGTTCTTGCAGATTGACACGACGAACATCCTGTTCATCTGCGGCGGGAGCTTCGAAGGCATCGAGTCCATCGTCTCCGAGCGGCTGGGTCGCAAGTCGGTGGGCTTCGCGCGGGATCTCTCGGACGATGACCAGCGGCGCCGGGACGCGATCAGCCTCACGCAGACCGAAGACCTCGAAAAGTTCGGCTTGATTCCGGAGTTCATCGGGCGGTTGCCGGTGATCGCGACGCTGGAGCCGCTCAAGGTCGAAGACCTCGTGCACGTGCTCTCGGAGCCGCGCAACAGCCTTGTGAAGCAGTACCAGAAGCTGTTCAAGTTCGAGAAGGTGAAGCTCACGTTCACGCCGGGCGCCTTGACCGCGATCGCCACGAAAGGCCAGAAGCGGAAGGCGGGGGCGCGCGGCCTGCGCAGCATCATCGAGGCCGTGATGCTCGACATCATGTACGAGCTGCCGTCGCAGGAGAACATCAAGGAGGTCATCATCACCGAAGAGGTGGTGAACGATGGCGCGCAGCCACGCATCGAGCCGATCCGCGACTACGGGGTCCCGGGCTAGTGACCCCAGGCCTGCTCGTGGCCAGCCCGCAGATGCGGGATCCGAATTTCGAGCACGCCGTCGTTCTGCTCGTCTCCTACGGGCCCGATGGTTCGATGGGCGTGGTCGTGAACCGCGAGACGCAGCAGCGGATGGGGGACCTGATCACCAAGATGGAGGCCAGCAGTCCGGCGAGGGCGAACCGCGCCGTGTTGTGGGGCGGGCCGGTGGAGCCGGGGGCCGGGTTCGTGCTCTGGCGCGGCACTTCGGTGGAGGGCTGGACGCTGGGGGAGTACTCCCTGTCGCCGTCGCGGGACCGGCTCAAGGCCCTGGTGGCCGCCAGCTCCGACTTCTGGCTCTGCCTGGGGTACGCGGGCTGGGGTCCGGGCCAACTGGAGAGCGAGATCCGCGAGGGGAGCTGGATCCACCTGGAAGAGGGCGTCGCAGGCGTGCTCGAAGCGCAGGTGCACGACCGGTACGATGAAGCCCTGCGCCTGCTTGGCGTGCGTCCGGAGCTGCTCTGGATGACCCCGGTCGACGAGTAGCCCCATGCGCACGTTGCATTTTCAGCGGGTCGTCGGCTCGGGTGCGTTCGGCGCCGTGTACCTCTGCGATCTCGTCGCGGACAAGGGGTTTCGCCGGCAGGTCGCGGTCAAGGTGCTCCAGCGGGATCACCCCAACGCCCAGATGTTCATGGCCCGCGTACGCGATGAGGCCCGGCTCCTCGGCCTCTTGCAGGACGACCACATCCTCAAGGTGCTCGAGATCGTCTCGGTCGATGGGCGCGACGCGGTGGTCATGGAGTTCGTCGAGGGGCTCGATCTGTCCGCGTTGATCGAGGCAGGTCATCGGCCTCCTGCCCGGGCGTTGGCCGAGCTGGGCGCCGCGATGGCCGGGGCCCTGCACCGCGCGCACACCGCCGTGCACCCGGCGACCGGCGCGCCGCTCAACGTCATCCACCGCGATGTGAAGCCCGCCAACGTGATGGTGACCGCGCGCGGGGGCGTCAAGCTGCTGGACTTTGGCGTCGCGCGGGCCCGGTTTGAGGCCCGCGAGAGCTTCACGGGGCAGTTTGTGCTCGGCACGTTGAACTACATGGCCCCCGAGTACATCGTGACCGGGGATGTGAGCACGGCGGCGGATGTGTACGGCCTCGGGTTGGTGCTCTGGGAAGCGACCATCGGGGAGATCTTCGGCCAGCCTCGGCTCAAGCGGGAGCAACACCTGCCGCGCCAGGAGGCCCAGCTCCAGCGCATCGTCGGGGAGTACGCCCCGCTGGTCCCGCTGCTGCGGCGGATGGTGAGCTGGGATCCGGCGGAGCGCCCGACAGCGGCCACCGTTGACCAGGAGCTGGTCGCGTTGGCCGATGGTTTTCGTGGGTCTGGCCTTCGTGCATGGTGCGGCACGGTCGTGCCTGAGCTGCTGGCCAAGCGAGCGGTCGGTGCGGATGACGCAGGGCTGATCGGGCGGCACATCGCGCTCGCGGACACCGGGGAAGGCCTGCCCCAGGATGCCGCATCGCCGGGGATCCCTCGCCCGGCCCCGGTGGCGCAGCGCCCCGCCCAGGCTGAGCAGCCCGCCCAGGTCGAGCCTCGGGCCGCCCCATCGCGCGCGCCCGTGCGCCTGGAGTCCCCCGCGTCGCCGACCTCGCCCACGGACTTGGGGAACACCAGCTCTGCCCTCAGCCGGCCGCCTCCGCCTGCCCCCCCGGACGAAGCCCGCCGGCTCCGCCGCCCCGCCGTCACGCTCATCCCCGAGGAGATGGGCGACGTCACGGCTGCGACGCCCGCTCCAAGACCTGCCCCCGCGGCCGCGGATTCGCGAGAGACCGGCACGCCGCCGTCGAAGCCCCCCAGAGCGGCTGATCCTCAGGAGATCTCCGCGGCCACGCCGGCGCCGAAGCCCCCGCTCCCGAGGCCCGATCCCCAAGAGATCTCCGCGGCCACGCCCGCGCCAAAGCCCCCGCTCCCAAGGCCCGATCCCCAGGAGATCTCCGCCGCGACGCCGGCCCCGAAACCCCCGCTTCCGAGGCCCGCTGAGCCCGTCGCCGCCCTGTCTCCTCCCACCCCCCGTCCCCGTCCCCGCGCGCGCTCCGGCGCCTCCACCCTCCTGCTGGTCGTGCAGGGCCTGATCGTGGGTGGGGGACTTGGGGTGCTGGTTGTCCTCTTCATCGTCGCGCTGTACCTGCTCCGGAGGTTCATGTGAGCCGGCGCGTCGCAGGCGCAAGCGGCGCGGTGCTCGCCGCTGTCCTCGGGACGGGCGCGGTCTTGTCGCCGCCCGACTGGATCGAGCCGGTGCCCCTTCCGCAACCTGCGGCCACCCTGACCGCCACGTGGTCCCCGATCGTGCCTCGCTTCCGGACCGTGGAGCACGAGGTCGTCGAGGGCGAGACCGCCTCCGAGGTCCTCCGGGCGATGGGCGCCCCCGCAGACGCGCTGATCGCTGGCGCGGCACGGGGGCTTGACCGCCTCTCCGTCGGTGACGTCGTGCAGCTCGACTTCGCCGCCGGCGAGGCCACCCCCTGGCGCCTCCGCCTCGACAAGGGTGACCCCAGCGTCTTTGCGCTCCTCCGCACAACACCCGACGGCGAACCTGCCAAGTTCACCACCTCGCGCATCCCCGTGCCGTACGACATCGTGACCGGACCCCGCACGCTCACGGTCACCTCTTCGTTGTGGCAAGCCGCGCTCGACGCCGGGCTGCGCCCCAGCCAGATCATGGCGGTCGCCGAGATCTTCGAGTACGACGTGGACTTCAACACAGAGCTGCTTCCTGGCGCGATCATCCAGCTTGCCTGCGACACGTTGACCGACGATGCCGGTGCCACCCGCGTGGGCGACATCCGGGCGGCGAAGCTCCAGAACGGCAAAAAGACGTACGTGCAGATCCGATACCGGCTGCTCGATGGCACCATCGGTTGGTTCAAGCCCGACGGGACCGGCGCCCGCAAGCCCTTCCTGCGCTCCCCGCTCGCCTTCTCCCGCGTGACCTCTGGGTTCTCGAAGGGTCGATACCATCCGATCCTCAAGATCAAACGCCCCCATCTGGGCGTTGACTTCGGCGCGTCCACCGGCACGCCGATTCGAGCGGTGGCGGACGCGGTCGTGAGCCGCGCGGGCCCGAACGGTGGCCACGGCAGCTACGTCGAGCTGGACCACGAGGGCCCCTACGCAACGAGCTACTCCCATTTGTCCGCGATCCTCGTCAAGCGTGGCCAGCACGTCAAGCAGGGCGATCTCATCGGCCGGGTCGGCTCCAGCGGGCTCGCGACCGGCCCGCATCTGCACTACCAGTTCTTCGTGAACGGCACGAACGTCAACCCGTTGACGGTGGACCTGCCCAACTCCGGCTCCTCGGAGCTACCAGAGGCGGAGAAGGCGGCCTTTTTCGCGGTGCGGGACGCGGTGATCGGGATGGTCGGGGGGTAACGAGGGGGCTACGGGCTACGGCAGACCCTCCCTCACCGCCTCCGCGGGTTCCGAATCTGGTCGTCGGTGATCACGACCTCCATCTCCGAGAGCGACTCCTCGTCCACCGACAGGCCTTCCAGATAGCCGGAGGCCTTCAGCAGGTCCTGGAAGCCGTCCCCGATGGGCTTCTTGCGGCCAAGCTGAGGTGCTGTGAGCGTGGGGGCGGGCTTCGCCAGGCCGGCGTCTCGACGAATCGCCTGGTTGGAGAGCTTGATTTGCGTCGCGAGCGAGCCGAGCATCGACTCCCGCCAATACAAGCGTGTGTCCCCTTCGAGGTTCTCGTACGCCGACGTGTCCATGCGGTACAGCCAGCCCTTGCCCGTCGAGACGCAGCTTGCGGTGCGCGGCCCTGGGCTGATGAGCGTGTTGATCCCGAGCACATCGCCTGGTTTGAGGGTGGCCAGGCGTTCGGCCCGGTCCCCGCGCACGTTGCGGAGCACGTCCACCCCGCCCGCCGCGATGATGTACGCGCTGGCCGCCGGCTCCCCCTCCAGAAACAGCGGCTTGCCCTCTTCCATCGACTCGGCCACGAACGCATCTCGGAGCGGCTTCAGCACCTTGGGGCCCGCATCCGCCAGGCCGGGCAGCGCGCTTAGCAGCTCCGAGAATTCGGGACACGGCTCGGTGGGCGCCCCCGGCACCAGCGACCGCCACAAGCGCGCGAGCAGGGCCGGCTCAGCGCGCACTGGCGCAGCCTCCCGCCCCATCGCCATGCTCGCGATCCGCTGGTTCGCCATCTTGATGCGCTTGGCGAGCGTGGACAGCGCGCAGTCCAGCAAGGCCGTGTACATCGGGCTCCGCTGCCAGCGCAGCGTCCGGAGGCCGCTCACCTGCAGCACGGCGACCTTGGACATCGCCCGGGAGACCAACGACGCCGTGCGCACGTTGCCCGCGAAAAAGCCTGCCGCCTCCCCGATCATCTCGCCCGGCAGCACGCGCCCGACCTCGGCATCCACCACGACGGCGCGGAGATCGCCGGAAAGCAGCACGCCAATCTCGTTTACGGGGGCGCCTGCTCTCCAAAACGTGTCGCCCGTCGCGACCTCCCGCACCGACCACAAGGCCGCTGCGCTGCCGATCGATGCGGCAGGAACCCGTTGAAAGATCGGCAACATGCGGAGTTCATCGGCCAGGGAGAGCATGCGCTGCACATATCCCCGACGCCGGAGTACCGGCGCCGTGGGCCCCTCCAACTTCCCGATCGGCTGGCGGTCGTCGCTAGCCCCGACGCGGGAGTACCCGCGCCGGGGGCCCGCGCGACGTTGAATTCTGCGGCTCCGGGAGCAGCCGCGGCGCCCGCTGCGAGCCTCGCGGGCGGCGCTCCCGGCCTATGCGCTGCGGACTCCTAGAACGCTCGCCAGCTCGCGTCCCGCTCCTCGCTCCGCGTTCAACCGCGATCGGGTTTCTTGATACGGGGGCGGGCCGGAGTACCCATGTCCCAGACCCGCCCTTTCGCCGCCGTCCGCGCCCCCAACGATCTCGCCGCCCAGGTCATCGCCCCGCCCTACGATGTGATGAGCGAAGCCGAGGCCCGGGCGCTGGTCGCAGCGAACCCCCGCTCTTTCGTGCGGGTCAGCCGCCCCGAGGCCGTCCTGCCCGAGGGCACCGACTCCCACAGCCGGCTCGCCTACGACACCGTGCGCGCCGAGTACGACGGCATGAAGGCCGCGGGCCTGCTCATGCAGGATCCGTCCGAGGGCTACTACCTTTACGGGCAGAAGATGGGCGACCACTTCCAAGTCGGGCTCGTCGCCTGCTTCTCGTGCGAGGAGTACGACCAGGGCTTGATCAAGAAGCACGAGTTCACGCGGCCCGACAAGGAGAAGGACCGCGTCGAGCACATCGACGGATCCAACGCCCAGACCGGCATGGTGTTCCTTGCCTATCGCGACACCCCGGCGTTGAACGCCCTCATCGCGAGCCACGCCGTCCGGACTCCCGAGTGGAAGGTCACCACCGAAGACGGTGTCGAGCACACGCTCTGGCGCATCGCGGATCCCGAGACCGTCGCTGCGATCAGCGCGGCCACCGCTGAGCTGCCTGCCACCTACGTCGCCGATGGTCACCACCGGTCGGCGGCCGCTTCGATCGTCCATCGCCAGCGGGCCGGGCGGCCGGGGCGCCACGGTTGGTTCCTCGCGGGGCTCTTTCCGGCGTCGGCGTTGCAGATCCTCGCGTACAACCGCGCCGTGAAAGACATGTTCGGCCACTCTCCGGAGTCGCTGCTGGCCGCGATCAAAGCGCATTTTGACGTTTCCGAGACCACGGAGCCTGTGCCGACGGGCCGCGGGCGCTACACCATGTACCTGGGCGGCACCTGGTACGCGCTACAAGCCAGGAACATCCCCGAGGATCCGGTCGCGAAGCTGGACGTCTCCATGCTCCAGGATCGCGTGCTCCGGCCGCTGCTTGGCATCGAAAACCCGCGCACCGACAAGCGCATCGACTTCATCGGCGGCATCCGCGGCTGGCAGGAGCTCAAGAAGCTCGTGGACGCCGGCACCCACGCGGTCGCCTTCCATCTGCACCCGACCTCGATGGATCAACTCCTCGCGGTGGCCGACGCGGGCGAGGTCATGCCGCCGAAGTCTACGTGGTTCGAGCCGAAGCTTCGGGACGCGGTGGCGATGCACGAATTGGGGTAGGCGGGCTCGGCGCCGCTGGCCGGGAATCGCCGCGGGCCGAAGGACGCCCGTGGGCATCGGGCCACGCTCCGCGGGCGGCGCCGCCGCGGATGACTTGCGGAGGGATGAGGTCGAGGACGACGTGGAGGGCGTGGTGACGGGTCATCTGGGCCGTGGCGTCGTACCCGGCGATCTGGAAGAGGCGGAGGGTGAACCACGGAGACACGGAGGCACGGAGGGGCCGACGGAGGGGGAAAGCCGGGGAAAAAAGCGGCGAGAGGCGGCGGCTCGCCAAACATCGCGCGCCCCCGGCGCCGGAGGCGGCCTCCGAACCGGCGCCGGATCCCAAGGAAGCGGGAGCGCCCGCGATCGAGGCGAAACCCGCGCCGATGGGCCCGCCGTCGCCGGCGACAACGACCCGCAGCTCGGCCCCCACCTCTACGGGGGCGCCCCGGTCTCGGTCAGGTAGGCCTCGCAGGGGTACCCGACGGGCGTGGGGAGCTCCCAGCAGCGCTTTGCGGCGGCGCAGACGGCGAACAGGAGACGGCGCAACATCGCCGTAGCCTACACCACCCGCCGCCCCGCCAACCGATTCAACACCCGGCTCTGCACCAGCATGACCCCGAAGATGATCACGGCGTACGCTGCGCCATAGCCGTAGCGATGGCCCCGGGTGAACGCCCATCGGTAGGCTTGGGAGACGAGGATGTCCGTCGAACCGTCTGGCTCGCCCCCGCTCACCAGGTAGATGACGTTGAACATGTTGAACGTCCAGACGCTGCCCAGGATCACGGCGGGTAAGAGCGCGGGCTTGAGCATCGGCAGGGTGACGAGCCAGAAGCGCTGCCACCCCGAGGCGCCGTCCATCTCGGCGGCCTCCTCGACCTCGCGCGGCACGCTGGAGAGCGCACCAAGCGTGACGACCATCATGAAGGGGAAGCCGAGCCAGGTGTTGGTGGCGACGTTGGCCGCAAAGGCCGTGCTCCATTGGGCAAACCAACTGACGGGGGCGATGCCCAGGAGCCCAAGCAGCGCGTTGATCGCACCGAACTGCTGGTGAAACATGCCCTTCCAAGCGAGCGCGGTGATGTAGTTGGGAACCGCCCAAGGCAAGATGAGGAGCGCGCGGGTGACACCCCGGAGCCGAACCCAAGGCTCGCGCAGCATCATCGCGAGGAAAACCCCGATGCCGACGTGCAGGATCACGTTGGCGACGGTCCAGATGATCGTGACAGTGAGCGTGTACCAGAACGACAGCGCGCGGGTAGACCGGTCGGAGAGGGGGAAGTCGCGGGCGAGGAGGATGTCGAGGAAGTGCGCGAAGCCGATGAAGCGCCAGCTCCCGTCGCTCGCGGTGCCCTCGATCTCGAACAGGCTGACACTCGCGCCGACGAGGAAGGGGGCGACGACCAGCAAGGCGACAGCGAGGCCGCCGGGGGCGATCCACAGGTACTCCTGCCAGTGGCGCCAGGCCCGGGCTGTGTAGGCCCGGCGGCCAACCCAAGCGAGACCGGCGAGTGCCAGGGCGGCGAGGATGACGGCGAAAGGGCGACCGTCGGTAGTCTGAGCGGCGGGCCGGGAGACGATCAGCCAGGTGGTCTGGGCCTCAGCGGCGGCCTGTTCGGGGGTGGCGGCGCCGCGGGAGAGGCGACGGAACGCGCGGGCGAGGGGCTCCCAGGTCTGGGCCATCGCGGGGGTGGTGGGCATGGGGACGGCGTCCAGGGAAGCCGCTTGGAACGCCGAGAGCACGGGGTCTTCGATGGTGACGCCGGGGACGATCTGGCGGCCTTCGAGGGCGCGGCGGCGAGCGACCTCGGGGCTCTGGAGGTAGGCGGCGAATTCCCCGGTCAGCGCGTCCCGGGCCGGATCCGGGGTGGGCCCGCCGGCGAGAAACAGGGCTTCCACGGTCAGATAGGGCGCGGCGGGCAGCCCTGTCTCGGTGACCCGGGGGAGCGGGGCCACGGCAAAGTCCGGGCCGCCACGGTCCTTGGGCTCGATCTCGCCCAGGAACCACGGTCCGTTGGGCACCATCGCGACCCGGCCGTCGTTGAAGAGCTGCGTGATCAGCGCGCCGGACGGTTCGGCAGGCCCGAGGGCGGAGAGCCCTTGGATGAAGCCGAACGCCGCCCGGTTCTCGACACTGTCCAGCTTGACCGCGCCGAGCTGGAACACCCCACCGCCAAAACCGTGCATCCAGGCCGCGTTCTGGTACGCGCTCGTCGCCTCCCAGGCGAAGCCCCAGCTGTCGTCGGTCTGGAGGCGTTGCGCGATGGCGAGCAGCTCGTCCGTCGTCTCTGGCGGGTTCGGGACGAGCGTGCGGTTGTAGAACAGCGCGAGGCACTTCGAGGCCAGGGGCCAACCGTAGGTGCTACCGTCAACGCTGAGGGCCCTCTCCAACGCGCTCGTGGTCATGCTCGAAGGCGGCATGGGCCGAACGATCCCCGTCGCCACCCAGTCCTCGAGCCGCTCATGCGCGAAGATGAAAAGGTCGGGCCCGTTGCCCCGCGGCACGGCGGCCTCCAGCTTGCTGGCGAGCGACTCGTACGGAACGAAGACCAGCTCGACGTGATCGCCGGGGTGAGCGGTTTGGAAGTCCTGGCCGATGGACTCGAGTACGGCCCGCTCGTCCCCCCGCCAGGCGTGCCAGAGGGTGATCTCGGCGGCGTGGGCGGGGGTGGGGAGGAGGGCGAGGAGGAGGGCAGCGCCCGCAAGTTGCGTCCTACCGTCGAAGATCCGCGGGGAGCCCTCATCCGTCGCCGAGTACGGCGCCACCTTCTCCCGGAGGGAGAAGGGGAGGACCGCGGGTGCCCCCGCTGCGGTCCCTCGCCCCCTCACCCCTCCCCCGATCGCACCCGCGCGCCCGTCGCCCGCTCAAATCGGTACGACCGCAGGAACGTGAGCCCCACCGTGTCGCCCGGCTTCGGCGCCTCGCCCTCGACGCGCGCGATCAACGCCTCGCCGCCCTCCCCGACCCGCAGGTGCACCATCGCCTCAAAGCCCAGCCGCTCGACGAACTCGATCTTGCCGCTCCGATCCCCGGCATCTCCCAAACGCACGTCGTTCGGCCGCACACCGATCAGCTCGCCCCTCCCCCCCGCGAGAAAGTTCATCGTGGGGCTCCCGATGAACCCCGCGACGAACCGATTCGCGGGGTCGAAGTACAGCTCGTCCGGCGTGCCCACCTGCTGGACCACGCCGGCGTTGAGCACCACGATTCGGTCGGCCAGCGTGAGCGCTTCGACCTGATCGTGGGTCACATACAGGGTGGTCGTCCGCAGCAGTTGGTGCCGCCGCCGCAGCTCGACCCGCACCTGCTGGCGCAAGGCCGCGTCCAGGTTGGACAGCGGCTCGTCGAACAGGAACACCTTCGGCCGCCGGACGATCGCCCGGCCCATCGCCACTCTTTGCCGTTGCCCCCCCGACAGTTCCTTCGGCAGCCGGGCCAGCAGCGGGGTCAGGCCGAGCATCTCCGCGGCCTCAGCCACGCGCGCGTTCGTCTCCGGGTGCTTTTGCAACATGAGCGCAAAACCCATGTTCTCCCGCACGGTCAGATGCGGGTAGAGCGCGTAGCTCTGAAAAACCATCGCCACGTCGCGGTCTTTCGGCGCCACATCGTTCACCTTGCGGTCGCCGATCAAGAGATCCCCCCCGGTGATCTCCTCCAACCCTGCGACGCACCGCAGCAGCGTGCTCTTGCCACAGCCCGAGGGACCGACGAGCGCGATGAACTCGCCATCGGCGACCTCGAGATCCACGCGGTGCAGCACCTGCGTCTGGCCGTAGGTCTTCTGAACGCCCCGAAAGCGAAGGGTGGCCATCAGGCCCCCACACCCTTCGGCCTACGGCCCGCCACGAAGAACTCGACGCTCTGATCCCGCGTAGCGTCCGGCTTCAGCCGCTTGAACTCGTGAAAGCTCGTCTGCACCTTTCGTACGAACGCGGGCGCGTCCTCGCCATCGAACACCTTCGTGACGAACGCGCCCCCCGGCCCGAGCACCTCCAGGGCGAGCGACAACGCGCGTTCAGCAAGCGCAATTTGACGACAATGGTCCGTGAAACGGTTGCCCGTGGTGTTGGGCGCCATGTCGCTCACCAACACATCGATGGGCGCCCCCGCGGCGGCCACCAGCTCCGCGGCCGTGACCTCCATCGCAGACGCGACGAGCCAGGTGCCGCCTGCCAGATCGGGCGCCTTCAAATCCACGCCGACCACCCGCATCCCTTGTTGCAAGAGCCACTTGCTCCAGCTCCCTGGAAAACAGCCGAGGTCCACGCACACGCCTTTCCCAGCGCCTCCGGTGCCCCGCGGGATCACCGGAAACCGCTGGTGGAGCTCCTCCAGCTTGAACACCGAGCGCGCCGCATAGCCCTCTTCCTTCGCCTTTCGGGTCCAGTGATCCGGGCGCTTGTAGCTGGCCACTTACTCGCCGAGGCGTTCGATCCAGCGCGTGAGCGTGCGGACCATCGTGCCCGTGCCGCCGGCGACGTAGTGCATCAACGGCGTGTCCATGAAGGCGGGGCCGGCGATGTCGATGTGGGCCCACTTCTCGATGGTCACGAACTCCGACAGGAACAGCGCCGCGGTGATGCTGCCGCCTGCGCGCCCGCCGACGTTCTTGAGATCGCCCCACTCCGCCTTCAGCTTGTCCTTGTACAGGTCTGGCAGGGGCATCCGCCAGACGCCTTCGTGGGCGTTGGATGCGGCCGTTTGGAGCTGACCGTTCAGCTCATCCGAGCGGGTGTAGAGCGCTGAGTACCAATCCCCGAGGGCGATGACCGCGGCGCCGGTGAGCGTCGCGAGGTCGATCACCATGTCGGGCTTGAGTTGGCTCGCGTACGTGAGACAATCGGCCAACACAAGCCGCCCCTCGGCGTCGGTGTTGTGGACCTCGACGGTCTTGCCGTTGTACATCTTCAAGATGTCACCGAGCTTGTAGCTGTTGCCGCTCGGCATGTTCTCGACGGCGCCAAAAATGACATCCACGCGCACGTTGGGTTGGATCGCGCTCAACGCCTTGAGCGTGCCAATCACCGCAGCGGCGCCGGCCATGTCGCACCGCATGGTGAGCATGCCGTCGTTCGGCTTGAGCGAGAGGCCGCCGGAGTCGAAGGTCACGCCTTTGCCGATGATCGCGACGTGCGCGCGCGCGGGGCCCTTCGGCTCGTACCGGGCGTGGACAAAGCGCGGCGGCCGGTCGGACCCCTGGCCGACCCCGGAGATGCCGCCCATGCCCTTCTCCTTGATCGCCACTTCGTCCAGCACCGTGACGGTGATGCGATCATTGGCGAGGCCCTCCGCCACCTTCGCCAGCGACTGGGGGTAGCACTCCGCGGGCTGCTCGTTCACGAGGTCCCGAGCGAGGTTTTGACCCGCGATGCATCCCTCGGCGAGGGCTACGGCCGCCTGATCTTCGGCGACGCCGAGCAGGCTGACCTGACTCACCGCCGCCTTGCGGGAAGCCTCGGCCTTGTACTTGTCAAACCGGTAATTGCCCTCGGCGAAAGCCTCCAGCGCGCCGCGGAGCGCGGGGTTCGGCACGTTGCCGAGCAGCAGCGCGACGTGGCGGAAGCCCTTCTTGCGGGCCTCGTTTCCGGCCATGCCGGCGGCCAACGCCAGCTCCGAGTCGGAGCCGTTGCCCACGCCGGCAAGCAGGATCCGCCGCGCAGGGACCCGGCCCAGCCCGGGCAGCGTCAAGCTCTGGCCCGCTTTGCCAAAAAACTCCTCGTCCTTGGCGAGCTGGGTGAGGGTGCCTGCGAAGTGCGCCGGAGAATCGAGCTCCAATAGCGCGCTGGCCGCGCCGCCCGTGACGACGAACACCACGAGCAGGTCCGCGCCGACAGCCGCAGTGAAAGACGGGGAAAAAACATGACGCATGAAGGTCCCTGGGGCCCAGAGGCCCTTTTGAGGTCAGTGGAAGATGATCACGGCGATGACGAGCAGCACGGCCACGACGGACAGGCCACCCAACACAAGCACATATGGGTCCCCCTTCGCCTGCTCCCACGCGCGCTGCAGGGCGTTCGGCTCGGAGGGGGGAGGCGGCAGCTCGTCGCCCGCGTCCGGCTCGTCATCGAGATCGCGGACATTGGCGCCGACCGGATCCTGGTTCCAGCCGGTGCGCGGACGCACGGGGGCGTCGTCCTCTTCGGGCTCAGCGACGAGCGTGGGGGTGGAACGGCGAGGCGGCTCCAACTGCACGGGGGCGGGGCGGGGCGGGATGGGGAGCGTGTCGTGCGGGGTGTTGGACACCGCGGGTTGCAGGGCGGGCTGCGGCGCGAGCGGGCGTGGAAAGCCGAGGGAGTCTACGCGGGGGCCAGGGGTCGGGGGGAGGGCGGCGGCGGTCGCGACGGTGGGCATCGCCACGGCGGGAGGCGGGGGGCGGGGGGGCGCGGGCACGGCGAGGACGGGCCCCGGCGGAGGCATCACGACCAGGGGGCGCTCAAGCTCGGCGGGGGGCGGGTTCGGCAGCGCCGCAGGGCGAACCATGGTGACCGAGGGCTGCTCGCGCTCGAAGGGCAGGGGGGCGGGGGGCGGCAGGGGCTCCTCGGGCGGGATCCAGCCCGGTGCGGGGCGGATGAGGAAGTCGGTCTCCGCGGTCGCGGGCGGCTCGCCGGAGTCCCGGATGGCAAACGCGAGGCGGACTTTGAAATTGCCGGGGTAAAGCCCCTCGATCTTGAAGGCGAAGCGGTAGCGGCCGGTCGGGTGCCGCTCGGAGGTGTAGGAGAGCTGCAGCTCCTTGAGCCGCTCAGTGGAGAGCGCGTCGAACACCGCGATGCCGACGCCGATCTCCTCGTTGCCTTCGACCCCGGCGGAGGCCCCGGCGAGGCAACTGAACGACACAATCTCGTCGGTCGTGAACCAGGGCTGGGAGGCCGGCCGCTCGAGCATGATCTTGCCGACGGACTGAACCTTGGGGCGGATCAGGTGGGTGATCTCCTCCAAGCGGGCGTGCAGATCCTCCGCCTTTGGGAAGCGGAACGGGGGGGAAGGGGACTGCTCGCGGGAGAGCGCCCGGGACATCAACATCGCGACGCGCTCAGCCAGCCGGGCGTGAAAGCGAGGGTTGGAGTCCTCGCCCTTCATGCGGTCCATCACGCGGTCGCGCACCGCCTGGATCGCGCTCTTGTCGAGGCCCTGGCGGGGGGGGTTCGGCATCGGCTCGCCGGCCAGGACGCCCTCCCAGAGCATCATCGCCACGGCCCAGGAGTCACAGCCAGGGTTCAGCAAGACCTCGCCGGAAGTCTCCGCGATCTCGGGGGGAAAAGCCGTGGCGTGCGATGGCTGCGCGGCGATCATCCGGGAGAGGGCGCGGGGGATCGCGTTCGTCGTCACGTCCGTCAGGAACAGGCCGGCCGTGTCGGACACCAGGATGTTTTTCGCGCGCAGGTTTCCGTGAAAGCCGTTCGGGAGCTGCCGGGCCAACTTGAGGACTGCGACCAGCACATCCACGAGATCGGTGAGCGGCAGGCCGGAGGCGATGCGGGTCTCCAGCGTCTCCGGGAAGGCGGGCAGCACGTAGCCGGTGCTCTCTCCAGAGAGGGAGACGCGGGCCTCCAGGCGCGGGAGGAACGGATGGGCGGCGTCGCCGTATAGGCGAGCCTGCTCGAGAATGCCCGCCCGACTGGCGGAGATGACCACGTCCGAGAAAGGAAATTCCCCGCGGAAGTCCTCCGCGGTGAGCGGGGCCTTGACCACGAACAGCGCATCATCGAACTCGCGGCGGACGTGAAAGCTCTTCCCCCACAGCCCGCGCCCCAGACTTTGGCCGATTTGCCAGGCAGTACCCTGGGTGTCGCGGATCGTATCGCCGGTCTTCATCGCGGAGCTTCCGAAGCGGGGCAAGTAACGCGCTCACCCGTTTCTAGATATCCCCGGCCCGCCATGAACATCTGGGTCCGCCGCTCGCTCGCCGTGCTCTCGGGCCTGCTGCTGACCCTCGTGTCGCCGCCGCTCTCGTGGGCGCCGCTCCACTGGTTCTGCTTCCTCCCCGTGTTCATCGCCGTCCACGATCTGCCGCGCCGCGAGGCGTTCAAGATCGGCTATCTGTGCGGATTTTCTGGCGTCTTTGCGCTGTTCTACTGGCTCACGGGCACCATCACCGTGTTCGGCGGCCTGCCCTACGTCGTCTCGTTCGCGATCCTGGTGCTGTTCACGACGGTCTGGGGCCTACCCTACGGCTTGATCCTCCAATTTCTCCCGGCGCTGCGGGCCCGGTTCGGCGCCTGGTGGGTCCCGCTCTTCGCGTGCGTGTGGGTCATGGCCGAGCGGCTCCAACCGCAACTGTTCCCGTACTACCAGGGCGTTGGCCACTATCGCTCCCCCTGGGTGTGGCAGCTCGCGAGCGTGATCGGCAGCATGGGCGTGAGCTTCCTCGTGGTCGTCGTCAACACGGCGCTCACCGAGCTGTGGCTCTCGCGGGGGCGGCAGTGGCGGCCTGCGGTGATCGTCGGCGTGCTGTTCATCGGAAACCTCTGGTTCGGGGCCACCCGCCATACGGCCCTGCTCGTCGCCGATGCCGCCGCCCCCACGTTCCGCGTGAGCATGCTGCAACAGGGCATCGACATGGTCGTACGTTTGAGCGAGCGCGGGGACGTCGCACTCAAGGCGTGGATGGACATGTCGCGCAAGGTGGCCAAGGAGCATCCGCAGCTGGTGGTCTGGCCCGAGGGATCCATATGGTTCAACCCGACGGATCCGATGCTCCAGCCCCACCTCGCGAAGCTCGCCAAGAACGGCAAGTACGCGCTCGTGCTCGGCGGCGGCACCCACGAGGAGGATCCCGACGGCTCCCGCCGCGACTGGAACTCGGTGTACCATTTCAGCCCCGAGGGCGAGGTCGTCGGTCGCTACGACAAGATGGTGCCGCTGCCCTTCGGCGAGTACATGCCGTGGCCGACCAGCTACCTCCGGAAGTACATCCCGGGCGTGGGGGACTTCCGGGCGGGCACCGAGCCGCACATCTTCGAGGTAGACGGCGTGAAGTTCTCGACGCCGATCTGCTATGAGGCGATCCTCGACGGTCAGATGCGGGACATGGCGGAGGGCGTGGACCTGTACATCAACGTGACCAACGATGCCTGGTTTGGCGACACGCCGGCGCCGCACCAGCACGCGATGCTCTCGGCCGCCCAGGCCGTCCAGAACGGGCGCCCGATGGTCCGCATCGCCTACACAGGAATCTCCATGGTCGTGATGCCCAACGGGGACATCAGCCACTACTCGCTGCCTGGGACCGACGTTTTGAAGGTCGTGGCGGTGCCCATCGCGCCGGTCGAGACGATCTATCGACACGGCGGGTGGCTGTTTCCCTGGCTCTGCGCGCTGATCGGCGCGGCGGCGGTGGCGCGGGTCTGGCGGGATGGCCGCCCCGAGCCCCTCCCCCGGCCTTAAGCACCAACCGCGCCCGGACAGCGCTCATTGCGAAGGCGGCAGGCTGCCCTACGGAACGGGGGATCGCCCTTGCAATGTCCCAGGCCGCCCCCACGTAGAGGGATGCGCGCTTCTACCCCTCTCCTCGTCGCCTGGATCGCAGCCTGCGCTTCGCCGGAGCCGGTGTCGACGACGCCCGCCCCTCCGCCGCCGCAAACGGCCGCGACCCTGCCCATCAACGCCCCCGCAGGCTTGAGCGAGGCCGTCGGCCAGCCGGTCGGCCTGGAGGCCCGGGACCTCGTGCTCCGGATGGATGGCGCTGAGGTGCGCGTACCCTACCTCTCCGGGCACTTGACCCCCAACCCGGGCGGCGACATCGTGGATCTCGCGGCGCCGACGAGCTTTGAGGTGACCATCGACGCCCTGGAGGTCCGGATCCCAGAGCAGAGCCTCCAACACGCGCTGGGGAACAAGCCCCCGGGAAAGTCGGTATTTCGCGACCTCGTCGTTCGGACCGAGGGCGCCTCCATCGTCTTGACGGGCCACACGGGGCCCCTCGGTCTCCCGTTCACCTTTCGCGCGGAGCCCCGGGTGACCCCACGCGGGAGCCTCGGCCTGCAGTTGGAGAAGGTCCGCGTGCTTGGGATCGGCGTCAAGAATTTCCTTGGCGCGCTTCAGGGGCCGATCGAGAAAGCTGCCAACAAGCAGGGGCACCTGCTCGAGGTCGATGAGGACTGGTTGATCATCAACCCGTTCCCGTTCGCCGGGCCCCCCGAGATCCACGCGGCCTTCACGTCGGTCGAGGTGCGGGACCACGACATCGTGGCGCGGCTGGGCGAGCTCACGCGACGCGCGGAGACCAAGGAGCCCGGTGGGCTCGTGCTCGAAGGGGGCGCCTGGCGCAGCCAGAAAAGCGTGCACTTCGGGGCCACGGTCCGGCTCATGGCGCAGGACGGCGGGGCGCTGGTGATCGACCCGGCGACCCTGGGCGACCAGATCGCCGGGGGCGTCGTCAAACAGACGAAGGACGGCGACATCACCGTGTTGGTCCTTGCACCCGGCGAGGCCCCGCTCCAGCCGGTGGTCACCCCACCCTCCGGACCGGAAGCAGCGACGACGCCGGCGGAGTGAGGGTGCCCGCGGCCGTCGCAACAATCGACGAAAGCGCCGGCCAGTCAAGGCTCCGCGCCGTGGCAGGCGGGTTCATGTTCGCCATCCCCATCCTGTACACGATGGAGTCATGGTGGCTCGGCTACACGCTTTCAAGCTGGCTTGTTCTCCTCTACGTATCCTCGGGGCTGGTGCTCGGCTGGCTGTTGAACCTGACAACCGCGACGGACGACGGACGCACGCCCTGGCGGGCCCCGGAAGACGCCGTCGAGGCGCTGGCCATCGGGATCGGCTGCTCCGCGTTGACCCTCCTGCTGATCGGAGAGTTGGACGCACGCAGCTCGGCCATCGCCGCGGTGCGCCAGGTGCTGCTCCTGGCGGTGCCGGTGTCGGTCGGGGCGACGGTCAGTCGGGCTCAGCTCGGCGAGCGTGAGGGCACAGGGGAGGGGACGCACGATGGGCATGTCCAGCAGTTGTTGGGCCTGGGAAAGACGATGGCGGGGGCGGTCGTCCTGGGCTTCCCGGCGGCGGCGACGGAGGAGATCCGGCTCATCGCTGGCCGGCTGAGCGGCCTCCACCTCGCGGGCATCGTCGTGCTGTCGGTCACACTCATCTACGTGCTGGTGTTCGTCGCGGGCTTTCGCGGGCAGTCGGTGCGGGTCGCCGGCGAGGGGCACGGCCTGCTCGCGCGTGGCATGGACACGGTCGGGAGCTTCGGGATCGCGCTCGTCGTCTCCGCCGCGCTGCTGGCGTTCCTCGGGTTCGCCGAGGGGGAGGTGGCGCCGCGGGAGGCGCTCGCGATGGTGATCGTGCTGTCGCTTCCCACGGCGGTGGGCGCAGCCGCCGGACGGTTGATCTCATGACCGCCGAGCGCTTGCTTCGCGGGGGTACCTTCGCGGTGGCGCTGCTCGTCGTCGTAGGCACGCTCGGGGCGCTGATCACGCTCGAGGTGACCGCGGACGACGGTGCTGCGGCGCCCGTCGTCGCGCTCGCCGCGCCGGTCAAGGCCGCCGACGGCATCGATGTCCCCTGGCGGGTGGAGAACAGGGGGGCGACGGTCGCGACGAGGGTGTTGATCGACGTCGAGTGGGGCGGCCCGGCCGTCCGCCAGGAGATCGACTACCTGCCGCCGGGCGGCGCCCGGGAGGGTGTGGTCCGGTTTCAAGGCTCCCGGGCTGGGGAACCATCGGCGGCGGTCGTGGCCTGGCAGGCCCCGTAGGGGGGACGAGCGCGACCTCCCGCGCTCCTGGTTAGCGCACCGCGATCTTTGCGATCTCCGCTGCATCGAGATCGCAGTCGTAGACGCGAACCTCGTCGATAGCACCCTCCGCGTAGGCGACCCTGCCGTCGGAGAGCCCGTGCCCCACGCCAAACGATCCGGTGGAGCGCGCGAAGCGCCCCCCCGTGCCGTCGTACGTCCCGGTGACCCGAGCACCGTCCACGTACAGCTCCATGTCCTCCGCGCCGCGCACCACGGCCGCCAGGTGGATCCAGGTCTGCCTCGGAACGCCGTCGGTCGAGGTCACGCTACGCCGGTACTGCGACCCGTTTCCGCCCGTGCCGTCCCCGTACGAGGCGGAGAAGGTGTTGTTGGGGCTCACCTGCAGCCAAACGCCGTAGTAGCGCGCGTCATCCACGTCCGTGTTGACGATCTCGAAGTTCGAATCGCCGTCGATCCAGACCCAAGCCGAGATCGTGACAGGCAGGCTGACCGAGCTCAGGATGTCACCAAACTCGACGAAGTCCGTCTTGCCGGCGAGCTGGACCGCGTTGCCGGTTGCGCCGGCCGTCCAGGCCGCGCCGCCCTGGAGCACGCCATCATTGCCGTTGCCTGACGCGTCCACCGTCGTGGTTCCGCTACCCTCGTCGAACGGCCAGTGGGCGACGAGGCAGGGGTGGGTCTTGGCGGCGTCGCTCGTGTCGGTGCCGCCGGTGTCGTTGCCGCCGGTGTCGGTGCCGGTGTTGTTGCCGCCCGTGTCGCCCGTGTCGGGGCCGCTCCCGTCGGTGTCGGCAGTGTCGGCGGTGCCGCTGTCGCCGCTGTCGGAAGGGAGCTTGTCCGCGGTGCGGCAAGCGCTCAGCGTGAGGAGGACGAAGGGGGTGAACTGCAGGATGAATTTGGACATGGCGAGCCTCGGGTGTGTGGTGTGCCCCGCGCTTGCGGGTGATCCAGAGGAAGGGACCGCGAGCGTGACCGTTACGCTTCGCACGCAAAACCCCGTCTTTGAGATCTCCCGCGGCGTTCCACGGCCCGGGCTGGCCGCCGATCCGCGCGCTCGGCGAACCGCGCGCGCGGCTCGGCGGTCTCTTTGCACCGTTCCTACCGGTGGAATGCGACGGTCCGGCGAAGACGCCGGGCCCGCCGCCTTCCACCTGGAACGGTGCGGTTAGCGGCCAGCCCGGCTCCAAGTCAAGCACTTCCAGGGGGTTAGGGCGGTGTTGTTTGTCCAGCGCTCGGGCTGGCCCCCCGGACGATGGCCCCAAGCCGCCCCTCAGCCGTTGCGGATCCAATAGGCGGTGCAGCTCACGGTCGAGATGGTCACCACATGGATGATGTAGAGCGGGAAGAATGACCGCGCGCGGAGGCAGAACCACCCGGCGAGCACGCCACCAAAGTAGGAAGCGGCCATTTCGAGATCGGGCTTCGCGTCATGCAACAGGTAGAACGGGATCGACGGCAACAGGATGGCGACCAGCGCATCCCCCCGGCGTGCGATGCCGAACAGCATGAACCCACGAAAAAGGAACTCCCAGCCTACAAAGTCGAGCGCGAGTGAAGAGAGCGAGACCTCGAGCGCGTCGAGCGACGTGCGGGCCGCCTTGTGCATCGGGTAGTGCTCCGACATCGCGGGGACGAGCCAGGTCGTCGCGATCAAGACGGGGATCAACCCGACCAGCAGCACACCGTGATGCGGCAGCCACCATCGCCAGTCGCCGAAGCCGATGCCCCACGCCTCGGGCTTCGCACCGAGCCGGTACAGGCCCATCAGCAGCACCATCGCCCCGATCGCCCCGGGCAGCGCCATGTGCAACTCCGGTTGGGCAACCAGCCATTTTCCTCCGCCCTTCGTGAACCGCATCCCCACCGGGAGCAGCAGAACCCCTGTCCCGGCGAGCGCGAGCAGCCCCGGACCCCAGCGAAACCCCCCCCGCCGCCACGCCGCCCGCAGCTCCCACAGCCCCACCGCCGCGAGCGGGAGACACCCGTGCGCGACCATCCGCCACGCCCCGACCGCCATCGGCCCGCCCTTGATGCCCTCCCGCAGCGCGAGCCACATGCCCATCGCGGCGATCGTACACACCCAGACCACCAACAAGCCGCTGTCTTCCTCACGTTCCCGCTCGGGAAGGTCCCCGAGAAGCCAGCGGATCACCGCTGCGGCCATCGATCGGATCTGGGACGTGGCACACCTCGGGGCGCGGTCTATCCGGCGATGACTTCGCCCGCCTTGGGCGGCTCACCGCCACCGCTGCGCCGTCCACTCGGGCCGCAGAACGCCGCGGATCCCCAGCGCGCGCCAACGACATGTCCGATCGGTACCATGGCCACCGCCAAGTGGATACCCCCGCCCCCATGAACCTCGCCTACACGCTCCTCTACGTGGACGATGTCCCCGCCGCGCTGGACTTCTACGAGCGCGCCTTCGGCCTCGTCCGCGGCTTTCTCCACGAGAGCAACGCGTACGGGGAGCTCTCCACCGGCGCGACGAAGCTCGGCTTTGTCCAGCACGAGGTCGCCGCCTCCCACGGGTTCGCCTACGCGGCGATCCGCCCGACCGCGCCCCCGCCCGGGTTTGAGCTCGGCTTCACGACCACCGACGTCGGCGCAGCCTACGCCCGCGCGGTCGAAGCCGGCGCCACGCCGCTCTCCCCGCCCGAGCAGAAGCCCTGGGGCCAGACCGTGGCCTACGTGCGGGACTTGAACGGCACGCTCGTGGAGATCTGCACGGCCATGGGCGAATAAGGCGCACAGTTGCCCGCCTGGTCGCCCTACCTCGCGCATTTCCTCTTCTGGCTCCCGTACCTGGTACGCGGCCAGGTCGATCGCATGCGCGGCCGGGTGGACGGCGCGACGGTTCACGCGGCGCCGGGGGCCAAGCGCCTCGTCGCCCAGCACTCCATCGCGACGCTGGGCATGTACCTGGGCATGGGCGCGGTGTTCCAGGATCCGCCCGGCATCGCGGAGGGCGTCTCCGCCGCGGCGGGTATCGGACTGATCACCTTGGGCGCGGCGATCTCGCTCTGGACCCTCTGGGTGTTCCGCTCCTGGCGGCTCCGAGCGGAGCTGGGCGCGGACCACCAGCTCTGCACCGAAGGCCCGTTCCGACTCGTCCGGCATCCCATCTACACGGCGATGATCCTGCTCGCGCTCGGGACCGCCCTCTGGGTGCCGAACGCGTTCACCTGGGGCGGAGTGCTCGGCATTGCCTGGGTGGGTGACCAGCGCGCACGGGCCGAGGAGGCGATCCTGTTGACCGCGTTCGGGGACGACTATCGGGCGTTGATGCGGCGCACGCGGAGGTTTTTGCCGGGGGTGTATTGAGCGGAGGGAGGCGTTCACCCCCGCATCCGGCGGGATTCGCTCGCCGTTGACAACGCGCGTTGGACGGGTAGAATCGGGGCACCTCTCCCGGAGATCCCCTGCCCTTTGTCCTCCGCTCGCTGCTCTTCGGGCTCATGCTCGGCTGTAGGCCACCGACGCAGGACGCCTGCCGGGCGGTCTGCGAATGCGAGGGCGGGGAGGTGGAGGCGTGCGAGGAGAGCTGCGTCGCAAGTTACCAGCAGTTGAAGGAGCTCATGGAGCCGGCCTGCTACGACGCGCAGGTGGGCGTTTTGGACTGCGTGTCGAAACTGAGCTGCGAAGATGCCGAGATCTATCTTCAGCACCCCTACGAGGACCAGGGGGACTACCCGTGCAAAGACGCGGATCAAGCGCTTGAGGACGCTTGCTAGCCCTCTGGCTCACCCTCGCCCGCGCCGAGAGCATCGCCGTCGTGGACTTTTACGCCTGGGACGTGAGCTCCGATGATGCGACCCGCGCCACGGACGGTGTTCGAACTGCGCTGCTTGAAGCTGGAGACCTTGACCCGCTGCCTGGCTCCGACATCGCCGACGGGGTCTCCGCCGCCGCGGAGTCCGAGCTGCGGGCCGCCCGCGGTCACGCTGCCGAAGCTCGCCGCGCGTACCTCCAGAAAGACGATGCCACCGCGATCTCCACTGCCTCAGCGGCCATCGCCGAGCATGATGTCGCGCTCTCGCACGTCGGTCGCCGCGCGGAGTTTGCCGATGCGTGGTTCCTGCTCGGGTTGGCCTGCACCCGCATCGGGCTCACCGATGATGCGCAAGATGCGTTCGCCCACGTCGCCGCCTTGTACCCACGCTATTTGGAGGAGCGAGCGGTGGACACGCCTGCGGCCGCCCGAACCCTGCTCGAAGCCGCCCAGGCGGATGCCGCCCACACGCGGCTCTCGCGCCAGGAGGTGGACCAGGTCCGGGATGCGCTGGACGTGGACTGGGTGGTCACCGGATCCCTCGACGCCGAGGGGAACCTGCTCGCACAGGTCTGGGGGGCGGATGCGGACGATGTCCGACTGTACGCCGAGGTGCGATCCAGCGTGGGCGCGGGCCCGGCGCCGGACATGAGCCCCGCGTATGCGAGCATCGCGGCGGAGATCGTTCGCCGGGCTGTCGTGAAGGTCGCCGCGCAGGTGGAGCCAGAGCCGGAGGAGGAGCAGCGCGAAAA
>CANKNP010000013.1 GCA_947483545.1 Deltaproteobacteria bacterium
CTCGTCCGAGAGCGGGCCCTTGGCGTGCGCGAAGTGGTCGGGCCAGGGGTTGTACCACTGCAACAGGTCGGGCATCGACGCAGGGGCGAGCGCCGCGATCTGCTCAGCGAGCGCATGGGCGTGGACGCGCTCGTTGCGCTGGTTCCAGAGGTCCCAGAGCTCCCAGGGCTTGTGCACCACGGCGAGCACGGGCTCCCGGGCCAAGAGCGCAGCGCGCAGCTCCCGCAGCTTGTTCTCGTTTGCGGCCCGAAGTTGCAGCTCTGACATACACAGCGACTCGCCGAAGTCCCGCATGTGCTCGCCGATGGCGAGGTTCAAGAAGGCGTCGAAGCTGAACCCGGCGCGCTCGTCGTACTGGGCGCCGCAGCTCATGGTCTCGAGCGTTTCCAAGCGCTGGAACATGGACTTCATGCCGGAGGTGCGCGCCAGGAGCGGCAGATCGAGGGCGTCGTTGCCGTAGAAGTAGTAGGCGCGGCCGCCCTCGCCGATCGTGCGGTCCACGAAGTGGAAGTTGGGGATGCCGGTGGCGCCGTCCCCGGCGACGGGGGCGCCCGTCTTGGCGATGGGCAGGTTGCGGACGGAGATCGTGGGCGTGGTCGAGATGCCCTGCAGCGCGATCCCGGGCTGGACGACGGAGAAGATCCGCTCGAGAAAGGGCAGGGGATGCCCGCCGCGAACCTGGAAGTCTGCGAGGTAACGCTGCTCGGTGGTCGGGCCGCGGACGGCGGAGGGGGTGGGCGGCGCGACCGGATCCCGTGCCAACGAGAGCAGGTAGGGATCCTGCCCGCCCGGGCTGGCGAGGGCGCGGACCAGGCGTCCCTGGAGCCCATCCACGACGATCTGCACGCCCAGGTGCCGATCCTCCTGGTAGCGAAGCCAGGTCCACATGGCCGGATCTTCGGGGTGGTCGATGCCGTCCGCGAGCAGGGTCTGGACGGCGCGTTCGGTCGCGAGCCGCCGGGCGAAGATGCGGTAGTGCTTGCAGACCTCGCCGTCCACGAACTGCAGGAGGGTCGCTGAGATCGCGCGCTGCCGCACCTCGTCGGTGGTGATGGCCTTTGCTGTGGCCTGCATGTCGCCGGGCGCCATCTGGCCGGCGGCCTCCGCGAAGAGCGCCCGGAGGAGCGGGCGGGTCGCATCGACACGCGCGGCGAGCACCTCGCGGGGGATGTCCGGCCCGTCGGCGGTGCAGTTGAGCCGATCTCCAAGCTGGGCGCCGGGCCGCTCGGTCGAGAGCCAGGCGGCGTCATAGAGCGCGACGAGGCTGGCGATGCGCTCAGGGGTGAGAAAGCCCGGGGATTCGGGGTCGGCGGGCGTCGAGGATGCCGGCGTGAGCTGAAAAAGCGAGTGTTCAACGCCGGGACCGGGCGCGATGTTGGCCCGCGCCCAGGCGTCAAAACCCTGGGGGGCGGGGCCCTCGGAGCGGGCGTACGCATCCTTGAGGAACAACATGAAGGGTATCAGCTCATCGACGAGGTTGTCGGCGTGGATGCTGGCGAGTACCCGGTCGTAGACGGGCCTTTCAAGCGGCAGGGTGGCGATCCAGGCTTCGAGGCCCGCACGGGTGATCGTCGGGGCCGCCCACTCCATCGGGATGCGACCGACCGGCTCGCTTGCTGCCCGCACGCGGTCGAGCACGACGAGGGCTTCGCTGTAGAGCGGGTTTCCAGCGGGGGGCGCGGTGTGGTTCACCGAGAGGACGGCCCAGACCCCGACGAGGGCGACGGCAGCGATGGCGGTGCGGCGGGCGGGGGTCAACGGGGGCTTCGGGGTGTACATGCGGGCCGAGGAGAGTCGTTCGAGACCCGCGGGGAGCCCTCATCCTTCTCCCCGAGTACGCGGGGGAAGACCTGGGTTTTGCCGAATGACGGATCGGGAGGCCCTCCCTTTCGTTCACGGAATGACGGATCGGGAGGCCCTCCCTTTCGTTCACCAATTGGGGCCGGCGGGGAGCCACCGTTCGAAATCCATAGGAAGAAGGGGAAGATCTGGGTTGGTCCGATTGACGCCGGCGCGGGGATCCAGCGGCGTTCCACGGCCCGGTTGGCCGGCGCGGGGCGCGGTCCCAAGCCGCCCCTCATGGCATCTCCCCGATCTCGGAGACCTGCCCGACCGCGAGCGCCTTGTCCATTCGGAGGAAGCCCGACAGTTGCTCGTTGGCGTCCGTCACGAAGATGTCGCCACCGCTGCCCCAGCTCATCAAGTGGGAGCCATCGGCGCGCTCGCTCACATCGCCGAGGACCAAGGCCCATTGCGGATCGGCGGGCTCGAAGGACCAATCGAGGGTGGCGGTCATGGCGGCTTCGTCGAGGGCGTACGCGACGGCCCGGGAGCCTTCGCCGTCGCGGTTGTCGAACAGGTGGAGGCGTCCCCCGTGGAATTCGGGGGCGTGCTGCGGGCCGAAGCCGGGGTCGTCGCCGAAGTCGAACTGGTTTTCGGGGCCGCCCAGGAACCAGACGGTGTCGCCGGTGGCGCGATCGATCTTCACGACCTGCTCGGGGCCCCAGAGGGAGACGTAGTAAGCGCCCTGATCCTCGTCGTAGTCGATGCCGTTGCAGTGGGTCCAGTCGGGCTCGCCGTTGGGGAACTGCGAGATGGTCCAGCCGATGTTGACGGTGGGCGTGAGGTGGTCGAAGGCGCTCCAGATCGTGCGCTCCGTGCCGTCGGGTGCGACCTCGACGAGGGTGTCCCCGGCGATGCTCTCGCCCTCGAATTCGGCGAAGGCGCTGACGCAGGTGGTGAGCGTGCCATCGCTCAACAGGACGGCGTCGTGATGGGCCCAGGTGAGGGGATGCGTGACGAGGTCACCGCCTGCCACGGGGAGGTTGAACAGGTAGCCGTAGCCCTCATTGAGCAGGTCAAACGCCGTGCCGTAGATGGTGCCGGTGGCGGGGTCAAAGCGTGCGGAGGGGATGACGGCATCGCCGGGTTGCCAGTACCAGACGGTGCGGCCGTCGGTGGTGGTGATGACCACGGCGGTGTCCTCGGGGGAAGCGCTCATTCCGGTCGTGAGCAGCCAGGGGCCAAGATCCGCGACGGTGACGTCGATCGTCGTGTCGAACACGGGCACGCCGCTGGGCAAACTCCCGGCGGTCACCGTCTGCAAAGGGCCGGTCACTTCCCGACCGTTCGCGTCCACGCCTTCGACGCGAAACGCGCTCTCAAGCCCCGCGTGCAGGTAAACCGTGAACGCGAGCGCGCTCCCGGTCTGCTCTGGGGTGGAGAGCCAAAGCGCCTCGTCGGCATCGGCGTCTCCGTAGGTCACATGCGCGGTGATCTCCTCGCCGGCGTCCAACTGAACGAGGGCGCGGGTGACCACCTCGGTGTCCACGGTCACGCTCGCATCGGGGAGGGTGCGGACGCACGCGATGGACAGCGGCAAAAACCAGACGAGTCTCAGCATGGGGGCTTATAGCTGGCTGAAGGCGGGCGCACCTGAGGCGCGGAAGGGCGGGGATGCTTGTCGGGCGGGGGAGGGAAACGCGGCCTTCGCACCGATTCTCCGGCGCTCAAAGCCGCCGTAGCCCTCAGGCCCCCCCGAGCTGGCCATCGATCCACGCGGCGAGCACTGCTGGCGGGATCCCCAACGGGCCCAGGGCTTTTGCCGCCCGCTCGGTCCGCTCCAGGCGATCCTTGCGGGCCTTGGCCGCCACGGCCTCCAACCCCGCCGCCGCGATGGTCTCCGGGGTGTGCTGGTACTCCAGGCGCACAAGGTGCGAAAGTGCAGGGTTGACCGCGAGCAGTTGTGGGACGAAGTCGGACGCGTTCGGGTCGCCCGGCTGACCCTCAGCCCGCACCGACGAGCCGCCGACTCGCAGCCAACCCTCGGCGAACCCAACCTCGATCGTGCCCTTGCGCCGGGGCAGCTTGGCCAACGAGCGCATGTCGGCGTCGTTGACGCGCACCGTGCCCTGCCCAGCGCCCTCGCCGCCGAAGCCGTGCGATCCGCCGGCCCAGTCGATCGTGAGCGTCCCGGCGTCGAACTTCCAGGCGGCAGCGCCGGTCGTTCGGGAGGCGAGCCGGAGGGCTGAGCGGAGCGCCGTCTGGAGGAGCTTGGCCGGGACGCGGACGTACATGGGGTGGGGGTAACCCCGCAGAGCCGCGGAAGAATCCAGCAGATCATCGCCCCGTTGAATTGCTTTCTGGCTCCCCACTCCGGCCCGTAGCTGGATACGAGGGCAGATGCCTATCGACGCCGGGCGGTTCCGCGCCCTCTTCCCCACGCTTTGCGGCCTGCTGACCGATGCCGCGCTCGCCCCTGTGCTGGAGAGCTTCCGGCCGCGGCCCTTCGCGGAGGGCGAACAGCTCTGTCGTCAGGGCGCCCACGCTGCCCGCGCGCTGTTCATCCTTCGGGGAGAGGTCGAGCTGCGGGTCTCCGCCACCGACGTGACCGCTACGCTGGGCATCCTGGAGCCCGGCCGGTGGACGAACGCCATCCCGCTCATCGAGCCCGGCCAGGCCGAGTTCGACGTGTTCGGGCGCACCGCCGGGTCTGCCGTCGAGATGACCTACGGCGACTTCCTCGCGCTCCGCCGGGAGCACCCGCACACTGCGCGTGTGTTTCTTGGCGGGTTGATCTCCGATCTCTCGTCTCGGCTGCGCGCGAGTGAGCTGGCTGTGGGCCCCACCGCCGGCACGAGCGAGCACACCTCGACCTTGCGCCGGGCGTCTGGCTGGCTCGGCGGTGCGACCTTTCCGCCTGACATGCCCAACCCGCTCGGCACCATGCCGCCGAAGTACACGCCCCCGGATGCCACATGATGCTCGACCGCCTGCTTGGCAACGACTGGATCTTCGACGATTTTTCCAGCAAGGAGCTCGCCCAGCTCGCGAACGCGATGCGGGAGCGCCAGGTGTTCTCCGGCGAAGTGCTGGTGCTGGAAGACGAGCGGCCGGATCGGCTGTTCATCGTGCTGGAAGGCGCTGTGGAGGTCAGCCGGAGCGCGGATGGGGGCGAACGGGTGCTCGCGATCCTCGGGCCCGGCGCCATGTTCGGCATGGTCGCGCTCTTGGATCGTGGCCGTCGGGCTGCGACCTGCGTCGCGAGGGGTGTGGGCCGGGTCGCTGAGATGCCGCGAGACGCCTTCGACCTGCTCTACCAGTCGAACGCTCCGCTGGCGGACAAGTTCCAGTACGCCATCGCCCGGCAGCTCGCGCGGGACGTCAAGCAGATGACCCGGGTCCTCCTGGCCGAGGCGCTCGGGGAGTGACCGAGGGCGAACGCCCGGAGCCGCTTTTTCACCTCGTGATGTACGAGCCGGAGATCCCCCAGAACACCGGCAACGTCGGGCGGCTGTGTCTGGGCGTGCAGGCCCGTTTGCACCTGGTACACCCGCTGGGGTTTCAGACCGACGCGAAGGCAGTTCGGCGTGCAGGGCTCGACTATTGGCACCAGGTCGATGTGGTCGAGCATGTGGACGGCGATGCGTTCTGGCGCTGGGCGGAAGGGCGGCGGTGCTACCTGTTCACGTCGCTGTCCGAGCGGAGCTTCGCGGCCATCCCCTTCGCGCGCGGAGATGTGTACGTTTTTGGCCGCGAGTCGGTGGGGCTCCCGCAGTCCCTGGTGGACAGCCGCGGCGGCTGGTCCCTCCCGATGGTGGGGGCCACGCGCAGCTTGAACGTGTCGAACGTCGCCGCCATCGTGGCCTACCGCGCGCTGCAGGCCGTGCGCCCGGAGCTGTTCTGATCTGGCTCCTGCTCGGGTGTGTGATCACCACGGAGGGCGAGACCGCCCCGGTCGTCGCGGCCTGCGACGCGACGAATGAAGACTGTACGCCGTCCAACTGTGGGGGGTCGGGCGCCGATATGCTGCCGGGCGCGGCGTGCCTGGACTGCCACCAGAACCTCACGACCGCCGGAACGGTGTTCACCGACCGCGATGGCAACGCGGGGCTGGGGGGCGTGACCGTCACCCTGACGGACGCTGAGGGGCAAACTGCGACCTTCCAAACGGGCGTGTCGGGCAATTTCTCCGGGTCCGAGTCGCTGGTGCGCCCCCTCACGGCGACAGTGTCCTACGGCGGCCGATCGATGACCATGCCGGGCCCGGTGGAGACGACGAACTGCAACGCCTGCCATGCGTGTGAGGGGGCGGCGGGGGGGAAGTTGTATGCGTATTGAGGCTCTCTGCGGAAGGGAGCGGAGAGGTGGCGGGCTTGGGCCATCTGGCGGGTGGCGGGCGCCTGCCGGGGGAGGCCCGTGGAGATCGGCGCGGTTTCCTGTTGGGGAGCAGATCCGGTTGCCGTTGACCCCCCCTCATCCGGCGGGCGTACCCGCCACCTTCTCCCCGATGGGGAGAAGGGAAGCGCATAGTTTCGTCACCCCGCGGCCCGGGACTCCTCCGGCCTCCGGTCTCGGGCCTCCGGCCCCCCGACCGGCTACGTTGCCCGGGACCGGAGCCACCCTTGTCTGTCTACACCACCGACGTGCTCATCGAAGGCATGCGCCGCGACGACGTCTTGACCTGGCTCGCGGATCCCGCGCACCACGAGGCGATCCTCGCGGGGGCCTGGGGTAGCATGAAGTCCACCGGGGCGGGCGCCTGGGAGGTCACCGTGCCGACGCCGTTGCGCACCCGCGCGCTCACGTACACGTTCGATCATGTGGACGAGGATCACGGCGGCCGGCGGGTACACATCGCGCTCGGCGGCAAGCGGACGACGGGCAAGCTGCATTGGAGCCTTCGAACCCAGAAGCCGTCGACGAATACGCTGGTCACCCTGCACGCGGACATCGACACGGGCGGAGCCCTGGGGGCGCTGGCCGAACAGATGGGGATGCGAGAGCGGCTGGAGCAGGGCTTTCGCGCGATGGTGGACAACGTGAAGAAGGCGCTGAAGCCGGCGTGAACCGAGGGGCGATGCGCTCCGGTTTGGCAATCCGGGCGCCGGATCACCTCGGGGACGCCACGATGGCGATCCCGGCGATTCGCGGATTGGCCGCGCTCGGCGGAGTGGTTCATGGTCCCCGGTTTCTACCTGCCTTGTTTGAGGCTGTGGGCCTGGTTGGGGTCGAGATTCGCGGGGTGGACGAGGTCCCGGGGGAGGGGACCGGCGTATTGCTCAAGCCGAGCTTCGGTGCGGCCTGGCGATGGCGACACCTGGCCCGCCGCATCGGGATCTCCGAGCAGGGCAGGGGTTTTCTGTTGACGGATGCGTTGCCCATCCTGGCGAACGAGCACCGGCGGGACGGGTACGACCGCGTGGCGAGGGCCGCTGGGGCGGAGGTGGCGCGAGGCGCGGTTCCTTCGTCGCGTCGGTCGGGGTTCGTGGCGCTGAATCCCTGGTCGCCGAGTTCGACGGTGCGCTGGCCGGGCTTCCGCGCGCTGGCAGACCAGCTCGTCGCGAACGGCCTGGAGGTGCGGTTTTTCGCGGGTCCGGGGGAGGAGGCCGCGGTGAGCGCGCTCGCGGGGCCGCATGCGGTAGAGGCGGGGCTTCCGCTCCTGGCGTTCGCCCGGGCTCTTGCTGGCGCCGCGCTTTTCGTGAGCAACGACAGCGGCGCCGCCCACTTCGCCGATGCGGTCGGCGTGCCGGTCCTCGTGATCCACGGCTCGACGGATCCGGCCCTGACAGGGGTCGGCGGGGCGGTGACGGGCGGGCCGATCTGGTGCGGTCCTTGCTACCGGAAGACCTGCATCCTGGGGCTCACCTGCCTGACCCGAATCTCGCCGGAGGTTGTGGTCGGGGCGGTGCTCGCGCGGTTGGGGTGAACTGCCAGCGAGCCCCCGCTCAGCCGCCGTTTCTTGATACCGGGCCCCGGTGATCCCCTACCTGCAGATCCCCGTCTATGAGATCGGTCCGATTCCGCTCGATCCCTGGGGAACGCTGGTCTGCATCGGGCTTGTGGTCGGCCTGGAGATGGCGCGGGCGCGCGGGATCAAGACCGGGCTGCAGGTGCACGATGTCGTCGATGGCATCGTCGCGATCGTGGGATCGGGGTTCGTCGTCGGTCACCTGGTCCACGTTCTCGCGTACAACCCGCAGCAGCTGGAGACGGACGGGGTCATGGCGCTCCTGCGCCTGTGGGCCGGGTTCTCCAGCATGGGTGGGTTCCTGGGCGCGGTCATCGGCTCGGTGGTGTTCTACAAGCTCATCCGCAAGCGCGACTATTTTGCCCATGCGGACGCCGTGATGTACGGGTTCCCGTTCGGCTGGGTGTTCGGCCGACTGGGCTGTTTTCTCGCCCATGATCACATCGGCATCAAGACCGACTTCTTCCTGGGTGTGAAGTTTCCCGGCGGCACGCGCTTTGACCTCGGCTTGCTCGAAGCGCTCTGGACCATGGTCATCGCCGCGGCGTTTTACGCCGCTGGGCGCTCCGACCGCCGGCCCGGCTTTTTCCTGGCCCTCTGGTGCGTGATGTACGCGCCCGCCCGGTTCGGGCTGGACTTCTTGCGGAACACCGATCTGAAGACTGCGGACGTGCGTTGGTTCGGCCTCACGCCTGCTCAATACGGTGCGATCCTGATGTTGCTGGTTGGCGGCGGCTTGCTGGGCTGGCTGAACCGGAGGCAAGATGCCGTCCTTTGAGGCACGGAGGCACGGAGAGGATGGCTCCCCGGTGAGCCTGAGCAGCCCCCATCTGCCCCAGACCGCCGGGGAGCCCTCATCCGCCGCCGAGTACGGCGGCACCTTCTCCCGGAGGGAGAAGGGGAAGATGCGGGGGACGGTGGCTCATGGTCCTCGCGAGCGACTTTCGGGCGGGGAGACTCGTGTTCACCCGGCGGCGTTCCTCGCGGGGGGCGTGGGGGGCTTGCCCACAGCAGGGCGGATTTGGAAGCGAACCCACGCTGAAAACCCCCAGCGAGTCCACTAGTTGGACGGCATGGTCTGCCTCGCCTTCCCCGTCCTGATGATGGGGGGGCTCGTCGTGGGCATGGCGCTCATGGCGTTGTTTCAGAAGCTGAGCCAGGTGGAAGAGCGGGTTGTGTCGATGTCGGACGCCCTGCGGATAGAGCGGGACGCGCGGGTCGCGCTGGCGGACGACCTCGCCCGGGCGAGGGCTGAGATCGCGAACGTGGCGCTTCGCGGGGAGGCTTTGCGGCCGGCGTCGATGGGGGCGCGGATGCCCTCCGGAGCGGCGGAGGAGGATGTGGAGGCGGCGGTGCGCGCTGCGGTGGAGCCGAGGGAGGAGCAGGCCGTCGCCGGGGTCCGCGCCGTCGCCCGCGGGGTGGCGAAGCCCGCCGTCCCGGGGACCCCGCCGGTAGTCAAGGTCGTCAAGGCCGGCGTGGACGACCTCGAGGAGCACGACATCCGCAACGCGCTCGGGGACACGGTCCGGCCGCCCGGGGCCCCCGCGAAGCCCAAGAGCGCTGGTCCTGAGCCGACGCCGGCACCGAACGTGCCTCCGGTTGATCCTGCCTCCCCGAAGCCTCCCCCACCGAAGGCCCCTTTCCCCGCGGACCGCGAGCCCCCCGCCCCCCTCAAGCTTCCCGGGATCGAGACCCTCGCCGTCTGGTTGGCCGCCACGCTCGCCGGACTCGTTCTGGTCGTCGCCGTGCTGTTCGGCCTGCGCGAGGCGATCGCCGCGGGGCTCTTCGGCCCGTCGCTTCGGTTCGCCGCCGCGATCTTCGTCGCTCTCGGCACCTGGGCCTTCTCCGGGTTCTTGCGCTGGCGCAAGTTCGACATCCCCGCGAACGCTCTGGCCGGCGGCGCCACGGCGATCGCCTATGCCGCGATCTATGCAGGCCACGCGCGCTACGGGCTCGTCCCGCAGTCGGTGGCCAGCGCCTCGATGGTGGTCATCACCGCGGTCGCGATGTTCTCCGCGACACGGCACGACGCGGGACTGTGGGCGTTGATCGCAGCGTTGGGTGGGTTCGCCACCCCGTTGCTCTTGTCCACGGGCGAGAACAAGGCCGTCGCGTTCTTTACCTACTTGTTCCTATTGAACTTCGGGATCCTCGTCGCCTCTCGCCGTCGGGGCTGGTTCTGGCTGGTCGCCATCGCGGGCACGATCACGGCAGCTCTTCACCTGGGATGGGGCTTTCAGTATCGTGCGCCGGATCAGGTGCTCACGGCGTTCGTGGCCTCGTTTGTGTTGGGCACCGCGTTCCTGGTCACGGCGAGGGAGGGGGCCTCGGGCCTGGTTCGCGGCGCGGCCTTCTACGGCGCGATCGTGCTGCTCCTGGCCGGCATGCCGTTCCTCGTCCCCGCCGACCCGTTCCTCTACGATGCGCGCAGCGGCCTCCCCCTCGCGTGGTCGCTCGGATCGTCTGCGGAGCAGGGCGCCGGTTGGCTGCTCGCGGTCACGGTGCTGCTCAGCGTGTTCTCCGGCTCGGCGAGGGAGGTTGCAGCGTCCGGCTTGCGCCTCGTCGTCACGCTCGTGCTCGGGGCTGGCGCGCTCACGTTCGGGCTCGGCTGGGGCTTCGCCGCTGAGCCCCGCTGGGACGCGGTCGTCGTCGCGGTTGGCGCGCTGCTCCTCCTCTCCTCGGCGGCCGGGCGCTTGCGCGGTCCTGAGCTGCTCGCGGGGCCGATCCTGGCGGCGTCCACGTTGCTCGGGATCCTGTACGGGGTCGGCGACGTCGCCCCGGGCTGGGGCCTCGGCCTGTCCCTCTGCTTGACAGTGGCGGCGCTCGCCCTTGCCCTGCTCGTGGACGCTGCGGCCCCGCTCGCTGCCGCGTTTGCGATCCTGCCGCTCGTCGTCAACCTGAGCGCGCGGCTGACCCCGTTCTTGCCGGAGGGTGGGTACGCGCTGATGGCCGCCGTCGTCGCCTTCCAGGCGTTCGCGGTGGTCATGCCCTTCCGGCTCGGGCCCTCGCAGATCGGAGCGGCGACCACCGTGCTGCTGGTGGGGCCCTTGTCGTTCTGGGGCTTCCACCGGCTGTGGGAGCAAGGGATCGGCGCAGGGGAGGGGATCCTGGCGTTGGTCCTCGGCGTGTACGTCGCACTCGCAGCTCGCATGGCCCGCGCCCGGGGTGTCTCCGCCGAATCCGGCCAGTTCGCGGCGCTCTTGATCGGCGTTCTAGGGTTCGCCGCGCTCGCCATCCCGCTGCAGTTGGACCGGGGGTGGCTCACGGTCGGTTGGGCTGTCGAGGTCGCGGCGTTGGCTGGCCTGTCGCGGCGCTACCACCACGTGGGCATCAAGCTGTTCATGGGGCTGCTCGCCGTTGTGGTGAGCGCGCGCCTGTTGCTGAACCCCTGGGCGCTCAACTACGGCAATGGGGAAGGCTGGATCCTGCTCAACTGGACGCTTTACACCTGGGGAGTTCCGGGGACCGCGCTGCTCGTGGCCTCCGCCCTGCTGAAATCGCCGGAGGCCGGCAAGCGGGCGCTCTGGATCGCGGCGACGTTCATCTTCTTCGCCCTGGTGAACCTGGAGGTTGCCCACGCCTTCGCCCGGGACGGGGAGCTCTCGTTCCGCAGTGAGCACCTGCTCGAGAGCATGACGCGCTCGATCAGTTGGGGGGTCTTCGGCATCGTGGTGATGGGCATCGGCCTGGTTTGGCAGTCCAAGGTCGCGCGCCTGTTCGGCTTCGGCTTCGCTTTGCTGGCCGCGGCCAAGGTTGGAATCGTCGATGTCGTCGCGTTGCCTGGCTGGATCCGCATCGGAAGCCTCGCCGGCCTCGCGGGCGTCTTGCTCGTCGCCTCGCTCGTCTTTGTGTACGTTCTGCGCAAGGCAGAGTCGAATCCCTCTACGGAGTCACCATGACCCTGCGTCCTGCCTTGGTGATCGTGCTCTTGTGCCTCTCTCCTGCATGGGCAGCGGATCCGGAGGCCTACCCGATGATGGCGACGCTGGACCTGCCCAAGGGGCCCGTCGCCCTCGCTCTGCCGCCCTCCGTGGTCGCGGGAGACGCCAGCAAGCTCAGCGAGACCCTGCACCTGCAGGACGCCGCGGGCGTCGCCGTGCCCTTCACCGTGCTGACGACCCGGGCGTCCGGTTCGCCCGAGGACGTCCCCGTGTCCTGGGAGCCCGTGCTGGTGACGTCCGGCCGCGCGTGGTTGATCGCCGAGAACGACGTGCCCCTCGACGGGCTCTCGCTCACGATGCAGAGCATGGACATCGGGCCGTGGACAGCCACGGTGTACCTGCAAGGCGCCACCGGGAGCTGGGAACAAGTCGGCGAGGAGCAGTTCCTCTACAGTTTTCACCGCGCGAACGGCGAGGTCTCGCTCCGGCAGGAGATCGACCTGCCTCACCGGCGAGGCCCCTTCAAGCTGGTGCTGGAAGGCGAGCGGGAGCCGCGGATCCTGGACATCGACGCGCTCGCCTTCCCCGCGGAGCACGTCCGCCCCGTCAACGAAGAAGTCACGGTAGAAGGCCCCGTGTTCACGGAGATGGGCTTGGCGCGCTACACCATCGAGCTGCCCGGGCCGCGGGCGGTCTCAGGGCTGCGGCTCCACATCGACGAGGAGATCTTTTCGCGATCGTTCACCGTCTCGGCCGGCGAGCCCGACGAGACAGGCCGCACCTACCTGATCGAGCGTGCGAGGGTCGGGCAGGTGCGCATCGACGAGACGGGCATCACCGGCCTGGAGCTCGTCACCGATCGGCTGATCATCGACGTCCTGGCGGGCCGGGAGGAGCCGCTCACGATCACGGGAGCCACCGTGGAATCCATCGGCGCCGTGCTGCTCGCGCCGGACAGCGGGCTCCCCCCGCAGACGCTCTACTTTGCCGGTACGGAGCCTGATGTTGCGTACGACGTCGCCATCGCGGCCGATGAACTGGCCCGCATCGCGAAGCGGGTGGAGGCGAGCGCGGTCGTGCCCGCGATCAACCCGGGGTATGTGCCGAAGCCGACACGGGATGGTCTGGACGGTCCGGCCGCGGAGATCAACCTCGCGCTGTGGAAGTGGGAGCGGCCCATCGTGTCGGAGCCGGGGTGGACCCGGGTGGTGCTCGACGCGGGGGTTTTGGTTCACGCGCGGGGCGACCTGGGGGACCTCCGGGTGGTGGATTCCAAAGGGAGAAGCCTGCCCTTTGAGCTCCGGGCGGCGCCGCGGGAGGTCGAGATCACGCTCGGGGAGCTCAAGCGCGAGGAGGACGGCGCGACCTCGGAGTTGACCCTGTCTCTGCCCCCCGATCTGGGCGCCGTACGCCGCATCGAGCTGGGGACCGACGCCGAGGTGTTCTCTCGAGCCGTCCAGATCGTCCGGGATCGCGGCACGTTCACCGAGACGATCCGCAGCGTGGAGTGGGTCGGCAGCGGGAGCCCGCACCGGCTTGTATTCGAGCTCAACGAGGAGCTCGGCGAGGCGCTGATGGTGCGGATCCAGAACGGCGACGACCCCCCGCTGTCCGTCACCTCCGTCAAGGCGTGGACGCGCGGCAGCGAGCTTCGGGTGCGGGTGCCAGAGGGCGGTGCCCGCCTCGTCTACGGAAATCGCCGCGCCCAAGCCCCCTCGTTCGACCTCGCGCTCTTGGGCGATGCTCTGGGCCGGGTCGCCACGCACGAGGGCACGCTCGGGCCCGAGATCGCCGGCACCCGCGTGACGATGACCTGGTTCGACCAGGGGCTGGTCTTCCTCTCGTTCGCGGGGCTCGCGGTCGGCCTCGTCGCGTTGATGATCGGGGCGATCAGGGGCGCGGATCCGGTCGCGCCCGCCCCCAATGACCAAAAGTGAGTTTGTCAGATCTGGTCAATTGTGGGGAGACTCGCGGGCCACCGGTCCGTCCTTGATACACGCCCGCACGCCTGGATTCCCATGTCTCTGCTTGAACAGATCTCCGTTGACCTCAAGGCCTCGATGCTCGCGCGGGACGCTGCGCGCACGACCGGCATCCGCATGATCCGCGCCGCCTTCATCGAGCTCGAGAAGGAGGGCAAGGGGGCCGTGACGGACGAGCGGTGCATCGAATCCCTCCGCCGCCTCAAGAAGCAGCGCGAGGACTCGATCCAGTCCTACACCGCGGCGAACCGCGAGGATCTCGCCGCGACCGAGCGGGCGGAGCTGGCGATCATCGACGCTTACCTTCCCCAGTTGGCCGATGAGGCGACCACGCTCACGTGGGTCCTGGTCGCCATCGCGGGCGTGGGCGCGACCAGCGTGAAGGAGGCCGGGAAGGTGATGGGCGCTGTGATGAAGGCCCACAAGGCCGACGTGGACGGCGCCCTCTGCAAGCGGCTTATCGAGCAGGAGCTATCGCGCGCGGCAGGCTCCTAGCCTTGTTCCGCACGGTCTTCATCGCCAACCGCGGAGAGGTCGCCGCGCGCGTGGCGCGGACCTGCAAGCGACTGGGCATTCACGTGGTCGCGGGGGTGTCTGAGCCGGATCGCGAGCTCGCTTGGCTGCGGCCCGAGGCGGGTCTGGTGGACCGTGTGGCGATCCTGGGCGGCCGCCAGAGCTACCTCGACGCGGATGCGATCCTCGCTGCGGCGCGGGAGCACCACGCCTCTGCCCTGCACCCGGGGTGGGGCTTCCTGTCGGAGAACGCGCGGTTCGCGACCCGCTGCGAGGCCGAGCGCATCACGTTTATCGGGCCGACGCCCGCTGCGATCCGCGCGATGGGCGACAAGTCGGTGGCGAAGGAGACGATGCGTCGCCTGGGCCTCCCACTGATCCCTGGCTCGGACGGGCCATTGGGGTCGGTGGACGAGGCGCTCGGCGTCGCCGAGCAGGTGGGCTACCCCGTGCTCCTCAAGGCCCGTTCGGGCGGCGGGGGTCGGGGAATGCGCAGGGTCTACGCCCCGGACGAGCTACCCTCTGCGTTCATGCAAGCCAGCGCGGAGTCGCTGTCTGCGTTCGGAGATGGCGCGCTCTACCTGGAGAAGCTCATCGAGCGCGGCCGGCACATCGAGTTCCAGGTGCTCGGCGATGCGTTCGGGAGCGTCGTGTGCCTTGGGGAGCGAGAGTGTTCGGTCCAGCGGCGCCATCAGAAGCTCGTGGAGGAGAGCCCATCGCCGGGTGTCACCGCCGCGCGACGGTCGGCCATGGCTGAGCAGGTGCGCGCGGCGTGTGCGAGGGCGGGCTACCGAGGTGCCGGGACCGTGGAGATGCTGATGGACAGCGACGGATCGCTGTACTTCATGGAGATGAACACACGGCTGCAGGTCGAGCACCCCGTCTCCGAGATGTGTACGGGCGTCGATCTTGTGGAGTGGCAGCTTCGGATAGCCGCCGGGGAGCGGCTGCCGTCCGCTTGGGTGGTGGGCGGTGTGCCCGCGACAGGACACGCGATCGAGTGTCGGATCAACGCGGAGGATCCCTCGCTGGGCTTCCGCCCTGCGCCCGGTGTCGTACACGCGTTGGGCATCCCGCAGACCACGGGCTCCGCCACCCTCCGCGTGGACACCCACCTGCACGCGGGCGACACCATCAGCCCCCACTACGACTCGCTGATCTTAAAGCTCATCGTTCACGCCCACGATCGCCCCACCGCTCTCGCCGCGATGGACCGGGCGCTCGCGGGCTTGCGCATCGAAGGCGTGCCGACCACGGCGGCGCTCCACCGACAGATCCTCGCCGATCTGCGCTTCACGTCCGGGGCCTATGACACCGGGCTGCTGGACGGCTTCCCCGGCCTGTGATCCCGATGCTCGCTCGGCTCCGGGGGCTTGTGCGCCACCCCGTCGCGGTCGCTGTTCTGGTGGCGTTCCTGGCCCGTGCCTGGCTGATCTTCCGCTTCCCGAACAATTACGCCTTCGATGGTTGGCAGCGATGGGCCGGTCGGGACCACCTGCTGGTCCAGGATTGGCTGCCCGCGACCCAGGCTGTGATCTACGCCACCGCCAAGTTGGGCGGTGGGGTTCGTGTCACACGCCTTGTCTTGGCCTTCTTGACGGCCTTGGGTGTCGGTGCCGGTACGTTCACAGCGGGCGCTATCGCCGGGCGCCCGGCCGCTTGGGTGTTCGCGTGCCTCGCTGGGTTTGGCCCGTTCTTGATGTGGAGCGGCCTGCTCTACCAAGAGGGCTTGTTCTCTGCGGTGTTCTTTGCTGCTCTGGCACTCGCTCTCCGCGGCGGCATCGGCCTCTCCGCGGTTCGACAGCGCGGCAGGCCGGCCCAGCTGCTGTTGGCCGCGGATGTGTTGTTCGGGCTGCTGTGTCTGGTGCGCTACGAGGGGTGGCCCGTGGCGCTGGTGTATGTCGTCTGGCGGCGAGAGGTGTTGGGCCTTCGGGCGCTCTGGGGCATCACCGCCTGGCTCCTGCTCAAGCTCGCGGGCGTGAAGGGCTTCTACCCTTCGCCCGTCGATTATTTTGAGGATTGGAGCGGGATCCGCCAGCGTTTCGACCTGCATGTGTGGCTCGCCGAGGTCCAATCGCTCGGGGAGTTCCTGCTTCACTCGGGCGGCTTGATCGCCCTTGTATTGGGCATCGCCGCGACGGGGATGTGCTGGCGTGCCCGCGGCGTGCCGTTCATCGGGCTTGTGTTGGCCGGCCAGATCGTCGCCACCTTGTGTTGGGTGGCCGGCATGGAGAACGCCACCCAGCGCATGATTGTGCTCCCGGTGGTTTTCGCGCTGCTCCCGGCGAGCCTCGGGGTGGCTGAGGTCTGGCAACGCTTCCCGCGCGCCCGCCCGGTGTTCAGCGCCGCCCTGCTCGCGTGGGTGGGCTTCGGGCTCTACGCCGCTGCGGATCAGGTGGACCGGGAGCGGGAGCGGATGCGGCCAGAGGTCGTGGCGCTCGGCCGAATGCAGGCCTGCAAAGAGTGCCGTTGGTGGATCGTGCCCCGCTCGGGGCTGGGGTCACGCCGGCGAGATGACGGCTGCGAGATCCTCCAGGGCATGACGCGCATGACGCACGGCGAGGAGTTCTGGTGCGCTCCCTGGCTCAAGGACCTCCCCGAGGTCGAACAGGCCGCGCGCCAGTCCCAGGCCGACGGCACCGTGAGATGGAGCGCGGGGGACCGGGGCGGGGGGCGGTACGTGGTTGATTTTGTTCGGGCGAAATGAGGCTTACAACGACAGCAGCCCCTTGTTCAGCCACTGTCCGCCATCCACCACCAGAATCTCCCCGGTGATGAACCCCGCCGCCGGGGACAACAGGAACACACAGGCCTCCACCACCGTGTCGGGCCCCCCGAACTTCCCCAGCGGGATCGAGGACCGGATGCGCTCCCGAATCTCGGGGTCCGGCCACAGGTTCTGCCTGGACTTCTCCGTGTCCACCGGGCCCGGGGCGACCGCGTTCACGCGGATCCTCGCGGGCGCCCACTCCACGGCGAGGGTCTGCACCAGGGTGTTCACCGCCGCCTTGGCAGACGCCGAGGGTGCGTTCCCCGGTCCTCCGGTCCAGGCATACGTGGCGGTCAACGCCAGGATGTTCCCACCGCCGTGATCGATCATATAGCGGGCGGCGGCCTGTGCGGAGAAGAACGTCCCGTTCAGGATGATCTCCACCACGCTCTTCCACCCGTTGGGCGTCAGGCTCACCGCCGGGCAGATGAAGTTGCCCGCCGCGCCGCAGATCATTGTGTCCAACCGCCCGAATTCGGTCACCGTGCGTTCGATCAGCGCTGCACATTGGGCGGCGTCGCGAACGTCGGTCGGGATGGCCAAGGCCCGCCGGCCCAGGGCTCGAACCTCCGCCGCGGTGCTTTCGAGCGGCTCAGGGCGCCGGCCGGCGACCACAATGTCCGCCCCCAACCCGGCGAGTCGGAGGGCCAGCTCCCGCCCGATGCCGGTGCCCCCGCCGGTGATGACCACGACGTGGTCTTTGTAGAGGTCGGGGCGGAAGGTCTCGGGGATGGCCATGCGGGCCTCGTAACTGGGGGAAGGGGCCTACATCGGCCGCGGGCTCCCGGCTACGGGCGTTGAAACGGTCACGCGCGACGTTTCAGCGTCCCAGGAACTTGTCGTCCGCGAACGACGCAAGGAAGAGCGCGATGGCCTCCTGAATGTTCGCCGTCGCCTCGGCCATGGTGTCTCCCTGGGAGTGGCAGCCCGGGAGACTCGGCACGGACACGCTGAACCCGACATCCTCGGGCAGAAAGATCACGGTGAATTCGCGGGTCATGGCAGCAGTATGCACGCCGTTCCTGGGCATGTCCATATGGAGGGACGCTGTGAGGGAGCCATCCAACGATGGGGCCTCCTGGCGCATCTGGGGCCCTCCTGTCGGCGGTCTGAACGGGCGTCCCACGGCCCGCCGCCCGCCCAGACGATGGCCCCAAGCCCGCCCTTTCCCGTTCCGGGTTTGAACTCGCTCCAGCCTCCAGCCTCTTGCCCCCGAACTGTCACACGGCCTTCCCAGATCCATGGTATCTGCGCCGCGTTCAGGAAGGCTCCGTGTCCCCTCGCACCCTCCTCCCCCTCCTCCTCGCGGCCTGCGGGGATTCGCGGATCCAGAGCACCGATGGCCCGCCGGAAGTCGTGTTTATCCGGCCCTTTACGACCGGATCCTTCACGCCCGGGGAGCCGCTGGAGATCTGCGCCCAGGTCGATGACGAAGACGGCTTGGAAGGCCTGGATCTCACCCTTCAAGGGTCGTTCGACACCCTGGTGTGGCAACACAGCCCCGACGATACGGATGAACTTGAAGCCTGCGATGGGGGGAATCTCGCGATCCTCGTGGATCTTTCGGACCAGGAGCAGACGCTCTCGTTGAACGCCATCGACTCGCAGGGCCAGTCCGGGTCCGACGAGGTCACGGTCTCGCCGCTGCAGAATTCACCGCCGCGCTGCGCGATCGTGAGTCCGATCGCCGATAGTTACTACCTGACCTCGGACGTCGTGCCGTTCACCGGCTCCGGGACGGACTCCGAGTCCGACGCCAACACGCTGAACTGCTCGCTCTCCTCCAACATCGACGGCGTGCTCTGGAGCGGAAACCCCGACTCCTACGGGCAGATCGGGCTGGAGCTGTCGGGCTTGTCGGGGGGTGACCAGCTCCTCTCGCTGTCGATCACCGATGGCTCGGGCGCCGTGGACACCTGCACTGTCAGCTTTCACATGGACGCCTGTCTCGACAATGATGGCGATGGCGTGACCGACTGCGTCCCCGACTGTGATGACTACGATGCGGAGAGCTACCCCGGCGGCACCGAAGTGTCCGATGGCGCGGACAATGATTGTAACGGCATCGTCGACGACGGCACAGACCTGTACGACGACGATGGCGACGGCTACACCGAGCTGGACGGTGACTGCAACGACAACAATCCTTCCGTCCACCCTGGCGCGCCCGACACCCCCTACGATGGGCTCGACGCCGATTGTCTTGGCGACACGGACTACGACTACGATGGCGATGGCTACGAGTCGGCCGACGTGGGCGGGTCCGATTGCGACGACACAGACGCCGCGATCTACCCGGGTGCGCCAGACGCCTGGTACGACAATGTGGACTCGGACTGCGCCGGGGATGATGACAATGACGCCGACCTCGATGGCTACACGGCGATCGAGGCTGGGGGAGGGGACTGTAACGACACAGACGCCGCGGTAAAGCCGGACGCCCCGGACACGCCGTATGATGGCATCGACTCCAACTGCGACGGTGCCAATGAGTACGACGCAGACTTGGACGGTTTCAACAGCGCCGTCTATGGTGGCGATGATTGTAATGATGCCGACAACGGGATCTTCCCGGGTGCGCCCGAGAGTTGGTACGACGGGATCGATGCAGATTGTGCGGGCGACGACGACTTCGACGCCGACGCAGACGGGTTTCAGTCCTTGAGTTGGGGCGGCGAGGACTGCAATGACGCAGACGCAGCCGTCTACCCCGGGGCGGTGGACGACCCGTATGACGGGGTTGACAGCAACTGCGACGAGGCGGTGGACGACGACGCCGACGGGGATGGCTACTCCTCCGCGGTCTACGGGGGCGATGACTGCGACGATGCCGATGCGACCGTAAATCCCGGGGTCGCGGAGACCTGGTACGACGGCGTGGACGGCAACTGCAACGGCGATTCGGACTACGACAAAGACGGCGACGGCCAGGACAGCACAACCTACGGGGGCCTGGACTGTAACGATGCGAGCGTGCGGGTGTTCTCGGGCGCTCCGGACACCTGGTACGACGGCATCGACAGCAATTGCGACGGCGCCGACGACTTTGACAAGGACGCCGACCTTCACCGGTCCAATCGTTACGGCGGCGATGACTGTGATGATACTGCGCCCTCTACCTACGCCGGGGCTGCGGACGCCTGGTATGACGGCGTGGACAGCAATTGTGACGGCGCCTCCGACTACGACGCCGACGTGGACGGCGACGATGCGGAGGCCTTTGGCGGCGGGGATTGTGACGACGACGAGGCCGACATTCACCCCGGCGCCGCGGATGACTGGTACGACGGCGTTGACTCGGACTGCGATGGCGCCGATGACTTCGACGCCGACGCGGACGGCTTCCGCTCGGAGGCCTACGCCGGCGATGACTGTAACGACACCCTCCCCGCCGTGAACCCCGCGGCGACCGACAGTTGGTACGACGGCGTAGACAGCGACTGTGACGGCGCGGACGACTACGACCAGGACGCCGATGGCTACGGCGCGAGCGCGTTCGGTGGCGAGGATTGCGACGACACGGCAGCCGCGACCTACCCTGGCGCCCCAGACGCCTGGTATGACGGCATCGACAGCAACTGCGACGAGGCGAACGACGACGATCAGGACGGCGACAGCTTCACCGCCGAGAGCGCGGGCGGCACCGACTGTGACGACACACGCGCGACGACCTATCCAGGTGCGTTGGACACCTGGTATGACGGCATCGATAGCAACTGCGATGGGGCCTCCGACTACGACGCGGACCAGGACGGCTACGACACCGTGGACGCCGGGGGCGCCGATTGTGACGACACCTCCATGGCCATCTCGCCGGCCGCCACGGAGATCTGGTACGACGGCATCGACGCCGACTGCTCCGGCGGCTCCGACTACGACCAGGACCTCGACGGCGACGACGCAGAGCCCTACGGCACCGACTGTGACGACTTGGAGCCGGCGGTCGCCGCTGGTGCGGCTGAGTCGCGCGACGGCTTGGACAATGACTGCGATTCGCTCTGCGACGAAGGCCTCATCGTGGCCGGAGAGCTCGTGATCACCGAGATCATGTCGGACCCCAGCTACGTGAGCGACACCAACGGCGAGTGGTTTGAGGTCTACAACGCCTCGTCCGTGGACATCCGCATGTGCCAGTGGACCTTCGAAGACCTCGGCACGGACACGATCACGATGCTCCCGACCGACGTGGTCCTCGTGCCTGCGGGCGGGTTCGCGGTGATCGCCCGGAACGCCTCCGCAACGAACGGGGGTGTGGCGACGGACTACGTGTACGGCGGGCTCGGCACGTTCTCCCTTGCGAACAGCGATGACGAGCTGCGGCTGTACGAGAGCGGCAACCTCATCGATGGCGTGAGCTACGACGGCGGCGGCGCGTTCCCCGATCCGACCGGGGCGAGCCTCTCGCTGGATCCGTCCGCGCTGGACGGCACCTCGAACGACAGTGGATCCAACTGGTGCGAGGCCACTTCTGCCATCAGCGGGTCAAACACAGACGCCGGCACGCCCGGGGCGCCAAATGACGGCTGTTGACGCGCGAATTCGCTGGCCGCGCGGGTGCCTTCTGGCTACGTTGATGCGATGGCACGCATTCTAGTTGTTGAGGACGACGCACTCACGGCCCAGGTGATCTTCGATGCCTTGACCTTCCACGGCTACACCTGCGAGATCGCCCGCGATGGCGAGGAGGCGCTCGCGCTTTTCATCGCCTTGGACTTTGATCTCGTGCTGCTCGACCTGATCCTGCCCGCCGTCTCGGGTTTTGAGGTCCTGGCGCAGATGCGCCTCCGGAGCGACCTGCCCATCGTGATCCTGACCGCGCGCGATGACGGCGAGGAGAAGGTCACCGGGCTCGACCTCGGCGCGGACGACTACATCACCAAGCCCTTCCGCAGCGACGAGCTGCTGGCCCGGGTGCGCGCCCGGCTCCGTCGCCCTGTCTCCGGGCGGACCGAGCGGGTCCACAATTTCGGCGACGTGATCATCGATCTGGGCGCTCGCGTCGTGACCGTGGGCGGGGAGCAGGCGCACCTGACCCCGACCGAATTCCGGCTGCTGGAGATCCTCGTCGAGAACGCCGGCGCCACCGTCCGTCGCGACGATCTGGTCGTGATCCTCGGGGGCGAGGACGCGAGCGAGCAGGCGCTTCAGACCCACGTCAGCCGCCTGCGCCGCAAGCTCGGGACCGACGGCGACGCGATCAAGACCGCCTGGGGCGTTGGGTACCGATTGGCGGTGTGAGCGGGGCTCTCAGGCCGTCTTCCGCAGCTCCAAAATCGCCTCTGCGGCAGCGACCCGCACCAGCTCGTCCAGATCGACGAGCCGCGCCTCCAGCACCGGGATGGTCTCGCGTGCGTCGATGTCCTCGAGCGAGCGGCACGCCTCGGCCCGAACCTTCGGATCCCAGTCGTCCAGCGCGGCGATCAGCGCAGGGATGGCCTTGCGGGAGCCTGAGAAGCCAAGGAGCTGCACGGCCAAGAAGCGCAGCTCGTCATCTTTCCGGGCGCGGTCATAGCACTCGACGAGATCGGGGATCGCCTCCTCCCGGTCGAAGAGCACCGCGTCGAAGGCGGCGTCGGACAGGATGGGATCGGGGTCGCGCATCCGTTGGAACAGGTCGGCGTAGCGTGGGCGCATGGGGTGCCTTGGTCTGCCCGGCTGGGGAAGCCGGAGGGGGGAGAGGAATGTAATTCGATAGGGCAGTTGGGGGGCGACCGGTTAGCAGCCCGGCGTGAATATTCTCCTCACCAACGACGATGGCTTCGACGCGCCGGGCCTCCGGGCGTTGGAGGCTGCGCTCCTGGGGTTGGGCACGCTCTGGACGGTCGCACCCTTGTCCGAGCAGTCGGCGAAATCCCACGCGCTGTCCATGGGCGAGCCGATCCGGGCGCTGCCCCGCGGGGACCACGGCTGGGCGGTCACCGGCACGCCCGCCGATTGCGTGTATCTTGGGGTGAACAAGCTCCTGCCGACCCCGCCGGACATTGTGATCTCGGGGATCAACGCCGGGTCCAACCTTGCGACAGATGTGTACTATTCGGGGACCGTCGCCGGGGCGCGGGAGGGCGCCTGCTTCGGGCTCCGCGCGCTGGCGGTCAGCCTCTGGATCCAGCCGGGGGGGGCGCCGAATTGGCAGACGGCGGGCACGCTCGCGCGCAAGGTCGCCGCTGAGCTGCTGGCCCGGCCGCCCCTACCGGGGGTGCTGTTGAACCTGAACGTCCCGGATGTTCTGGAGCCGCGGGGCCTGCGGGTCACCAGGCTCGGACGCCGCCATTACCAGCCGATGGTGGACGCACGGGAGGACCCGCGGGGGCGTGCGTACTACTGGATTGGCGGGGACCACGACCGGTTCGAGGGTGCTCCCGACAGCGACGGCCATGTGTGTGAGGCAGGCTGGGCGACGGTCACCCCGCTACAGCTTGACCACACCGCGCTCGACGTCCTCGATGACCTGCGCGCCAACTGGCAGATCGAGGGATCGACCCCATGATGCATGACCTTGTCAAGGCCTGGTTCGAATTCACCCGCGAGTGGGGCTACCTCGGCGTGTTCATCATGATGGCGCTTGAGAGCACCATCGTGCCGGTGCCCTCCGAGGTCATCATGCCGCCGGCCGCGTACTGGGCGAGCCAAGGGCAGATGAACATGGCGGGCGTCGTGCTCGCGGGGGGGACGGGGTCCACGTTCGGCTCCTCGCTCACCTACTGGTTCACGTACGCGCTGGGGCGGCCCTTTGTGGCGCGGTGGGGCAAATATTTCTTGCTCCCTCCGGAGCGCCTGGAGCTGGCCGAGCGCTGGCTCGCCACCTACCAGACCGGTGGGGTGTTCCTCGCCCGGTTGCTCCCGGTCGTACGCCACCTCATCGGGTTCCCTGCGGGGCTCGTCCGTATGCCTTTTCTGACCTTCGCAGGCGTCACGTTCGTGGGGTCTACGATCTGGTGCGCCATCCTGTCCTGGTTCGGCGCCAAGACCATTGGCCAGCGCCCGGACCTGCTGGACAACCCGGACGCGATGGTCGAGGTGCTCAAGCACGACCTCATCTGGTTTGTGCTGCTCGTCGCTGGGCTTGGGGCCGGCTGGTTCTTCGTCAAGTGGTTTGGTAGCCGCAAGTCGCTCGCAACTTAGGAGTCCGTCATGTCCCTCGAAGCCCGTCTGAAGTCTGTCATCCGTGACGTCCCCGATTTCCCAAAGCCGGGCATCGTCTTCAAGGACATCACGCCGGTGCTCGCCGATCCGAAGCTTCTCGGCGAGATCACCAGCTATTACGCGGATCGTTACGCCGGAAAGATCGACGCCGTCGTCGGCATGGAGTCCCGCGGGTTCATCTTCGGCACGCCCATCGCGTTGGCCCTCGGGGCCGCCTTCGTTCCCGCGCGCAAGCCCGGCAAGCTGCCCTACGAGCGGATCAGCGAGGAATATGACCTTGAGTACGGCACAGCGCGGCTCGACATGCACATCGACGCAGTGCTGCCTGGCCATCGCGTGCTCATCGTCGATGACTTGATCGCCACCGGCGGCACCGCCCTCGCCACCGCGAAGCTCGTCGAGCGGCTCGGCGGCGTTGTCGTCGCCATGGCCTTCGTGATCGAGTTGACGTTTCTTCCGGGCCGCGAGGCGGTCGGCAAGTACGCCGTGGACAGCATCGTCCGGTACTGATCAGAAGGCGAAGCGCAGCATCACCTGGGGGCGCACGGCGAGGTTGATCGCCTTGGCGCCGTCGTACCCGCCCGAGCTCACGTCGGGGTCGATGCTCTCCCGCTCGGTGTCGGGCATGTAGAGGAAGCCCTGTTCGAACTCGAGCCGCAGGTAGCGACCGAGGCGAATTCGGAGCCCGGGGGAGATCACGAAGCCCCCGATGGGGAGGACGCCGAACGCCGGAAACAGCCCCGTCAGGTCCGTGCCGTCAAAGCTCGCGGAGGTGCTCGTCGCCTCGGTCGCGGGGATGAAGCGCACCATCCCGCCGAGCCGAAGCACTGGTTTGACGCTCGCAGTCGGGCGGGCGAGCAGCACCACAGCGGAGAGCTCGGTCTGGAACATGCCGCGGCTGTCGGAGTCCTCGCTCGTCTCGGGACAGTCCGACTCAAAGGTGCAGTCCAGGCTGTATTTTGTGTTGATCTTCACCTGCGCGTAGCCGAGCCCTGCCGCGGCCTCCACGTAGGGTCCCAGGCCGATGCGCAGGGTCCCAGGCCGATGCGCACGTCGGTGACGACCCCGACGCCCGCGCCGAAAACCTGACGCTGGGTCGTCGAGGTCGCGATCTGATCCCCGGTCTCATCCACGAGCACGGCCGCGTACCGAGACTGGTCGTGGGCACCAAGCTCCGTCGTGACCGCGAGGCCGAGCGAGATGCGATCGTACCGGGGCTTCACCCGAACGTCCGAGCGCCGCGCAGGACCCAGGGAACGGAGGGCGACGCGCGCACGTTGGGCGTACTCGGGCGAGCAGCTCTCCGCGAAGTTCTGGGTCTCGGCGAACGCATCCTGCGACTCCTTCGCATCTCCCAGGCGAGCGAGGAGGACCCCCCGGTCATACCGGGCCCTCGCCTTTGTCGGGCAGTCCTGCTGCGCCGCCCAGACGTGGTCCAGGGACTCCAGCAACGCGCGACCCTCCTCGGGGCGGTCGGGCAATGCCGCCGGAATCGCCGCTTCCGCCGCGGAGAGCACGACGGTGGCCGCCCGCACGCTGGTGCTGCGTGCGCTGAACAGCACGCTCCCATCGGCCCCCAGCCGCTGGATCACCGCCGGGCGGTCCAGCGGCAGCAAAGAAGACCGGATGCCGTCCACGACCCAGTCGCCGACGAGCGGTGCCTGCGGGCCGCCCAACTTGTCAGCTTCTGCGTACAGGAGTCGGAGTGGGTGCCGCGCGGGCAGCAGGGCCGCGGGGATCTGATACCCCGGCTCCAGGTTTCGGGCGGCGGTGAATGCCTCTTTCGCCCCGAGCCGGTCGCCGGAGACGAAGGACGCGAAGCCGGCTGCGCGGTGGGTTCGGGCAGCGAGGGCTGCCGGCACCACGTCGCTCATACACAGCATCCCCGCGTCGATGTCCTGGATCGAGGCGGTGAGCGCCGCTCCGTCCAGCGCCGCGAACGCCACTTCGCTCGCCTCCACGAGCCGCACCAAACCCGCCGCGTCCACGGGGCAATCGACCGCCAGGGCCCCCGGGACGGAGGCCAGGATCCAGAGCAAGGTCATTGGCGGCCCGACTTCGTGCGCTCAAGCCCCGCTCGGTACTCGCCGACGTTCGGCATCAACTCGGCTGCTTTGCTGAAGCAATCCCAGGCCTCCGCCATCGACTCCTTCATCATCAACATGTCGCCGCGCGAGGCGAGCATCATCGCGCTCTGCTCGACCATCACCTTCTCGATCTTGGTCAGCCGGTACTCTCGCCGCTTGGTTGTGTTGGACAGCGTGTCGTACGCCACCTTCATCCCTTGAATGATGCGCTTGACGTCGGCCTCCAGCGCGGGCCCGTACTTGCCGGGTTGGTCCGCGGGGAAGTCCTGATTGAACCGCTTCCAGGCCTTCTCCACGTCCTCTTCGGTGCACATCCAGTGCACCTCGAGTTGGTCGAAGTAGCTGCCCTTGTCGATCGTGGCTTTCCGCGAGGCGATGAGCGAGGCCGCCTTCACCTCGGTCCGAGCGTTCGATTGATCTCCGCGGAAGTCGAGCAAATTGAGCTCGGTCAAGCACCAGAGCATCGACGCGGTCGCGCCGCGAGAGAGATTGGAGACGCTGGGCAGCTCCCGAACGCGAAAGCTCGTCCCGCCGACGATCTTCATGAACGCCTGCTCGTCTGGGGTCATTCGCATCTCCTCCAGCGTGCGGTCCACCCCGGCGCGCACGTACACGTATTGGTCGTACTTGGGCCGCAGGAAACTCGCGAGTTCCTCCGCCGCGAGGGTCTTGGCGCGTACGCGGAGGTCGCGGAACAGATGCGCCGCCACGCGCATGGGCGGCGCGATGAACCTCTCAGGCAGCTCCTCGAACGTGTGGATCGTCCAGGTGCCGGACTTCTCGGCGATGGGCCGGGTGAACACGAACTCACACTGCTTCTGGAGCACCAGCACGAGCTGCGCGAAAGTGAACACGCCCATCTCAATGAGCGCCTCGCCCTGTCGGCATCCGCGCGCCTCCATGACCTCCAACGACTCAGCGAGGTTCTCCTTGGTCAAGTTGCCGGCCTTGAAGAGCAGCACGCCAAGCACCTCCTGGCTGTCGAGCGGCTCGCTCCGAAACCCGACGGGCCCACCCTTCTGCAAGAACGCCCAGCGGGTGCGCCCGTCTGCCAGCGCGAGGGTCAAGAGCCCCGTGGGCTTCTCCACCGAGAGCCGCATGAACGCGTCCCGGAGCGTGTTGTCGCCCAGCTTTCCGGTGGCCCACACCGGCAGGTGGCCCACCTCCGGCACGGTCAGGCCCCGCGTCGTCTCCCCCGCCGCCGGCGCCTGGCTCCCGGCGCTCCGCGATCCCGCTGACTGCGCCGCGGCACGAGCCCGCGAGAGCTCCACCTCGGTCCGCTGCAGTCGCTCCCGGAGCGCTCCCGCCTCCCCGGCGACCGCCTCCAGCGAGGCCTTTGCCGCTGCGAGCTCCGGCCCGCCCTCGGTGCCTGTGCTCAGCTCCCCGTTCCCGAGCAGGTACGCCTTCCACTTGTCTTTTTCGGCCATCGCCGCCGCTCCGGCCTCCTGCACGGTCCGCGGCAGATCCAGCACGCGAAACGCGCTCGAGCCATCTGGAAAGCGGTTGATGAGCTGCACGACGATCGGCCCCGCGCGCGCGCCGCCCGGCAGCACCAGATCGACCTTCATCTCGGCGGCCGGCGTGTCCTCGAGCGCGCCCGATGCGAACAGCAGCGCGTCCATGGAGAGCTGCTCCTGCCAGTCTTTGAGGAACCCGAGCGTGTCGGTGTAGCGGCGGGTGGCGTGACGTTGGGCCATGCGCGCGATTATCGCACGGCGAGGCGTTCCGGGACCCTCACGGCTCGGCGAGGAGCAACGACTCGGCGGCGCCGCGCCCGCCCTCGCGCCAGGGCGCCGCGTGGACCGAGAGCGCACGCGGATCGGAGCGATCGGCGTACATCCAGAGGTCCAAACGACCCGCCATCGAACAACGGTTCTGCCCGGAAAACGTCAGCGTCCAGCGGGTTCCGTCCGTGGATCGCGCCGCGCCGGGGTCACCGCCCGGCGGCAGGTTCAAGGGCGGTCCGAGGCAGGCCAGGAGCACACCGTCGAGGCTGCGCCATGTGTTCAACGCGCCCCGGTCCGGTGTGCCGGGGCGGGAGATGAGCGCGACCTCGGCGGCCCAGAGGAGGTCGAAGCGCTCGGTGGGGGTGGCCCAGCGTTCGACCCCGCAAGGCGGGCCGACCCCGGGATGTTTGGGGTCCAATGCGGTCAGTCGCTCGTTGATGCTGAAGCACGCGGGGCCCAGCAGGGCGGGGCCCTCGGGGAGCGCGGGGAGCGGGAGGTGGCTGTCGTCCGCGAGGCCGATCAGGGTGAAGGGGACGGCGAGAGGTTCGGCGGGCGCGGGGAGGGGAGGGGACGGGGAGGGGGTGGAGCAGGCGAGGGCGAGGGGGAGGAGCACGGGGGGAGTTTAGCTGCCGGGGGGAAGACCCGTTGACGACGCGGAGGCGAGCAGCTAAACGGGCGGCGTCGCCGAAGTAGCTCAGTCGGTAGAGCAGCTGTTTCGTAAACAGCAGGTCGTCGGTTCAAGTCCGGTCTTCGGCACCAGTTTCAAGCTCCACACCACGCGGATCCGGCCCCCGGGATTGGAGGGATTTCGGGGGCCGGCCAACCAGCCCCGATCCGACGCCGGGCTCACGAACCCGTCGTCGAGCGCGCACCGGTCGCGGCTGCGCCGCCTCCTCGGCTCGACCTCGGCGAAATTCAGCGCGTGGAACGACGACTGGCCGTGATGCAGCTGTCTGCGCGGTGGAAACCCCCCTCATTCTGACCGCCTCCCCCGTCACCTTGATGCAATTCCCCGTCCACATTTTTCGCCAAGTTACTGAACTTACTCGCCGAAGGAATTGGCCCACGCTGTGCATCGGGGACCGTACCCAGGTGACCGATGACCCAGAAATTCAGATCCTCGCGGCTCCTGCCGCTTCTCCTCGCCGTCGGTTGTGTTGGCAGTGGCGGTGGCGGTGGCACCGACTCCAACGAATTCGACACCCACGCCGGAGCGCCCACGGTCCTCTCCACCTCGCCGACGAGCGGTGAGGTGGACGTTCCCCTGAACACCAGCATCGACGCGGTGTTCAGCGACGTCATGGACGCGACCACGCTCACCTCGGACACGTTCACGCTCTCGTCGGGCGACCCCGCGGTGGCGATCCCGGGCACGGTGATCTGCGCCGAATCGACGGCGTCGTTCTGGCCGACGGCCCACTTGACGGCGGACACGGCCTACACCGCGACCATTTCTGCCTCTGCGTGGAGCGCGTCGGGCATCGCCCTGTTGTCGGACGAGACGTGGAGCTTCACCACCGGCGCGACGTTGGAGCCCGGCCTCCCTGTGAACCTCGGCACTTCGGGCACGTTCGCCATCCTCGCCAAGAGCGGGATCTCGACCGTGCCAACCTCGGCAGTGACAGGCGATATCGGGGTGAGCCCCGCGGCGGCCACGTTCATCACCGGCTTCGGTCTGACGGCGGACGCAAGCAATACGTTCTCCACCTCCCCGCAGGTGACCGGAAAGGTGTACGCCGCAGACTACGCGCCGCCCACACCCGCTGAAATGACTGCAGCGATCGGTGACATGGAGTTGGCCTTCACGGATGCGGCTGGCCGAGCGCCGGACGTGACCGAGCTCGGCGCTGGCAACATCGGCGGCATGACCCTCCCCCCGGGCGTGTACAAGTGGGGCACCGGGCTCCTCATCCCGACGGACGTGACCCTCACCGGCAGTGCGACCGACGTCTGGATCTTTGCGATCGCACAGGACCTCACCATGAGCAGCGGGGTGAGTGTCGTTCTCGCAGGGGGTGCTCTGCCCCAGAACATTTTCTGGCAGGTCGCGGGCTTGGTGGACCTTGGGACCACCGCGCACTTGGAGGGTGTCGTCCTCACCCAAACGTCCGTGACGCTGCGCACGGGCGCCTCGGTCAACGGCCGGCTGCTCGCGCAAACCCACGTAGGGATCGATGGCAGCACGGTCGTCGCCCCGGACTAGGAGTCCGTAGGGCATACCCCGGGAGCGCCGCCCGCGAGGCTCGCAGCGGGCGCCGCGGCTGCTCCCGGAGCCGCAGAATTCAACGTCGCGCGGGCCCCCGGC
>CANKNP010000014.1 GCA_947483545.1 Deltaproteobacteria bacterium
CACATCGGTGTCTCCGGTGTCATCCGTACCGGCGGAGATCGGCTCGTCGCCGTTGTCCTTCCAGCTGTTCGAGCAACCAAGGGCGAGGACGGGAAGAGCAGACAGCACAAACAGACGGGACATACGGACTCCGGGACGCGACTCGCGGCCGGCGCGCACCTTACGGATTTTCAAGACGGTGTCAAGGACGGTGCGGCGCCGCCCACCCGCGCTACGTTCGCGCTCCCCCTGGGAGTGTGCTCTGACCGTCACCATCCTCGGCCCCGAACGGCCCGACCCGATCCTGCCCCTGGCGCTGAAAGGCATCCGCGGCCCGGTCGCCCTGATCAGCGCAGGCTGGCGGTACGACGAGGACCGTGACGAGCCGCTGCGCGCCGCGATCGGCATGACCGTTCACAACCTGCGGCTCTACGGCGCCTTTCGCGACATCGAACGTGAAGCGCCGGACCTGGTCGCGGCCCACGCCCGGAAACAGACCGTGCTCAAGGGCATCAAGCGCCTGTACCGCGAGGCGATCGTGTCCTCGCTCGCAGGGGTCCAGAAGGTCTGGGCGGACCGCAAGGACCCGCACTGCCCTTGGTTCCAGCAGGCCGTGCGACACCTTCAAGAGGTCGATGCGCTGTTCCTCGCCGAGGCCGACCGCCTTCACGAGCAGTTCGCCGCCACGGAGCGACCGCTCTCGCACCCGGCCGTCCGCGCAGCCCGCGCGCACATCGCGGACACGCTCGCGGGCTGCGACGCCGTGTTGATCGCCGGCGGCCACGTCGGCGTGCTGCGCAACCGGATCGCGTTCTTCGGGCTGGACGCGGAGCTTGGCCAGAAGCCGATCATCGCCTGGTCCGCAGGCGCGATGGTGCTCGCCGAGCGCATCCTGCTGTACCACGACCACACCACCCACGGCGTGGGCCTCGCCGAGTACCTGGATCGCGGGTTCGGCCTCGTCCCAGGCGTCGTTTTTCTGCCCCACGCCAGCGAGCGGCTCGATCTCGAGAGCAAGGACAACGTGGCCATCCTCGCCGCCCGCGTCGCCCCGCTGCGCGCGATCGCGCTGGAGAACGGTGGGGGCATCGGCCCTCATGGCGAGCGTCTGGGCCGACCTGAGGCCGTCCGCCAGCTCACGATCCAGGGTGGGCTCACGGTGGTCACCGACCAAGGGGGGTCCGATGCAGCGCGTGCTTGACCTCGCCGCCAGGTTGGAGCGCCAGCCTCAAGACGCGAAGCGCCTTCTCGCGGAATTCGTCGCCAAGTGGGAGTTCCCGCTCATGGACGACAACGACAACGCCACGTTCTTTTACTGGGACGACAAGCCGGCGGAGGCCGTGTTCCTGCAGCACTGGGTGTTCGGGCTCCCGTCGCACCAGGAGTTCCGGCGCATCGGCAACACCGACGCCTTCTACCTGCCGCTCGATCTGCCTCGCGGCGCGCGCGTCGAGTACAAGTTTGAGGTCGTCCGGGGCGGCAATGGCCGATGGATGCACGATCCGCGGAACGCGCGACGGGCGTTCGACCCGTTCGGTTCCAACTCTGTCTGTCCGGCCGGCAGCTACGTGGACCCCGAGTGGTGCCTTCCGGATCCGCATTCGCGTCGCGGCACGATGCAGCGTCACCGTTTTCACAGCCGCACCTGGGGCGACGAGCGCGAATACCAGCTCTACGTGCCCGCCGAAGCCCGTCCGGGGAAGGAATACCCGCTGCTCATCGTGCACGATGGCGTGGACTTCCTTCATTACGCCGAGATGAAGACGCTCTTGGACAACCTGATCCATCGGCACGAGGTCGCGCCGTTGATCGTGTGCTTCACGAGCGGGGTCCGGCGGAATTGGGAGTACGCGGCCAATCCGAAGCAGGCGGACTTCCTACGCTTTGACCTGCTCGGCCACCTGGCGACGACCCAGCCGATCCTGGACGGTCCGCAGTTCCGAGGGGTGATGGGCGCGAGCTTTGGGGCGGTCAGCGCGCTTCACGCGGCGATCCGGCACCCCAACACCTGGGGCCGCTTGCTGCTGCAAAGCGGCAGTTTTGCCTTCACAGACATCGGCGAACATACGCGGGGGCCGATGTGGGATCCCATCGTGAGCTTCGTGAACCAGCTTCGGGAGGCCCCGCCGCCCATCGACGCGCAGATCTACCTGTCCTGCGGCACGTTCGAGTCGCTGATCTACTACAACCGCAGCCTGGTGCCGGTGTTTCAGAAGGTGAGCCAGGGCGTTCGCTACGCGGAGGTGCCGGACGGGCACAACTGGATCAACTGGCGGGATCGGTTGCGGGAGGCGTTGACGTGGCTTTACCCAGGGCCGCTGTGGATGTATTACGAGTGAGGCCAGACTAGGATACAATGTGATCCGGAGTTCCTCATGATCGCATTGCGCCTCGCTCGTCTCGGCAACAGCCGCGGCGTCCGCATCCCCAAACCGGTCCTGGACCAGCTCGGCATCGTGGACGAGCTCACGATGGAGGTGCGGGATGGAGAGATCGTCTTGCGAAAGCCATCGCCGAAGGAGCACCCGCGAGCGGGCTGGGCCGAGCAGCTGGATGCGATGACCGCCCGCGGGGAGCGTTTAGATGACCTGGACACGATGATTCCGGGGCCCAATCGCTTTGACCACGAGGAGTGGGAATGGTGATCCCTCGCAGGTTTGACGTGCTGCTGGTCCGTCTCGATCCAACCGTCGGGCACGAGACCCAGAAGACGCGTCCATGCGTTGTGCTTTCGCCGGATCTCCTCAACTCCAGGCTGCAAACGTGCGTGATCGCTCCGCTCACGACAGGAAGCAGCCCGGGGCCGAGCAGGGTGCCCTGTCGGTTCGACGGGAAGCCGGGGCTCCTCGTGCTGGATCAGCTTCGGGTCATCGACCGCGCTCGGATCGTGAAGGCGCTCGGCGTCCTTCACGAGTCCGAAGCTCGGGCGAGCCTGGACGTGCTCGCAGCTTTCTTCGCCCCCTGACGCCTCGGGGACCTACTCCGTCGCCGCCAACACCCGAAACGCCACGGGCACGACATACCCGGCGCCGGTGACATGCCCGATGATCAAGATGGGGAGCCCCACGTAGGGCCTCAGAGGGGCCGCGGTCAGATCGTCGAGGATCACCGGAGTGCCCGAATTCCGGTCGTCGAGGATCAGGCGGGCGCCGTAAGCCCGCAGCGTGCCGACGAAGTTGCCGGAACCATCGCCGGCGTCCAGCACCCGCCAATCCCGAACGTGCAGGGCGCCGAGAATCAGCGGGCCATCCACCTCGATGATGCAGCCGCCCAGAAACGCGACGGGGGCCCCCTCGCCTTGGGTCACGAGCCTGGTCTCGTCGCCCTGCTCGGTGCGCAGCGTGACCGGCGAGGTGCCCGAAAGGACGAGGCCCATGCGATGCGTCGAGCAGCCCGCGGTCCCGAAAGACGCGAGGGTGACGACGAGGACGAGCAGGGAAGGGCGCGTGCCCACCCCGTAGCCCGCGTTAGAGCCCGCGGCTGGAGCCCGAATGAAGCCGTTTTCACGCGCCACGCTCACGGTTGGCCTCGTGGCCGCGCTCTCCTGGCCCGGCGCAGCGCTCGCCGCAGAGGGCGATCTGCCGCCTGCGATGCTGATCGGTGGGCTCACCCTCGGCGTGGTCCTGTGCGGCGCGCTCATCGCGTTCAAGCGCACGCTCGGCCTGCTGATCACCGCCCAATACGGCGCGCTCCTCGCGATCTACCTGGCCCACCAGCACCGCGAGGCGCTCACGGGCGGCACTTCGATCTGCAACATCTCCAGCGTGATCAATTGTGACGTGGTCAACACCTCACGCTACGCCGAGGTCGCCGGCGTGCCCATCGCGATCCTGGGGTTCGCCTTCTACGCCGCGATCGCCTACCTGGCGCTCAACGCGGTGCGGGGAAAGAGCGAGCGCGCGGTGGGCATGATCATGGTGCTCTCGGTGCTGGCCGTGGGCTACGACATCTTTCTCGCCTACGCGAGCTACTCGCTCGGTGCGATCTGCCTTTTCTGCACGGCCACCTGGGCAGTCAACGTGCTCCTGCTCGTGGGCTCGACGCTGGCGAACGGCGGCCACAGCCCACTCCCCGCGGTCCAGAGTGAGGCCGGCGGCACCGTGATCGTCGGGCTCGCGGCGCTGATCCTCGGGGTGCTCGCGTACCAGGGCGGCACCGGCGCGAAGCCGGGAACGGCCGCGTCAGAGAACGGAACCGCAGCGGCGCTCGACCTCGCGACGCTCTACGAGCAGCCGGTGGGGCAGATCACGCTGGATGGTACCGAGCCGATGAAAGGCGACCCGAACGCGGCCTACACCTTCGTGGAGTGGGCCGACTTCGAATGCCCGCACTGCGCCGTGATGTTCCCGATCATGGAGGAGATCCTCACGGCGAACAAAGACACGCGGCTCTTCTACAAACACTACCCGATCTCCGAGAACTGCAACCGCTTCGTGCAGGGCGAGCGCCACCAGAACGCCTGCGCTGCTGCCAAGGCGGCCGAATGTGCGCGTTTGCAGGGGCGATTCTGGGAGCTCTCGGGCCAGATGTTCAAGAACCAGGAGTTCTTGGGGCCGGACGACATTCGGTTCATGGCGAAGGAAGTCGGCCTGGAATCGAAGACGTTTGAGAGCTGCATGATCGACCCCGCGACCGCGCAGGCCGTCGTCGCAGATGTCGAAGGGGGCGGGACCGCCAAGATCAACGGCACGCCGAGCATCTTCTTGCAAGGGCCGTTCGGCGACCAGTGGGTGCGCGTGATCGGGGGACGCGAGGCGATCGAGACGATCCTGGTCGCAGCACGGTCGGGCAAGCCGATGCCTCCGCCGGGGCCGCCGAACCCGGAGCGGTGACAGAACGGGGCTTCGGGCTCCGGGTCACGGGCTACGGGCTGCGGAAGCGGAAGGGGCCCATCGGCGCGGGTTTCGTTGCCGCCGGGGGCGCTCCCGCTTCTCTCCGAATCTGCGGGGGGCGGGCCATCTCCCCCTCCGCGTCTCCGTGTCTCCGTGGTTCGTCCGACTCTTTCCGCCCTGACGCGGCGTTGAAAAGGGCGGCCACGGGGGGCCGCCCCTACGCTGGGGATGACATGGGCGGCCCCGAAGCCCGCCAGAGGGCCTCGCGGCGCCACGCAGGTTTGAAGCGGCGTTCCACGGCCCGCGCTGGACCTGTGGCCAAGGGGAGCGAGCCGCCCTACCTGCGCAGCCTACGGAGGACCTGTAGCGGCTCGGGCAGGCCAAATACCCAGGTCAGCCCCAGGTAGATGACACCATAGGCGCCAAACACGGCCACGGCGAGGAGCTGAGGCTGCTGGACCGGGACGGCGAGCTTGACGGCCCAGCCCGCCATCGCCGCTGCGGTCGCTGCGCTGAAAACCGCGGCGAGCCTGCCCCAGCCCACCTGCGTGGCGCCGATGCGGCCATTGAGCGCGCGCTGCAGGAGCGCGAACTCGACCCAGCCGGCCAGGCCCGAAGCGAGCGTAAGACCAGGCAAGCCCCAGCTCGGGTCGAGCCCCAGCCTGGCGGGGAGCCAGAGCGCCCCGAGTGCGCCGAGCACCGTGGTCAATCCGACGCGGATCGCCGCGAACCGGAGCGGCGCCTTCGGGTCGCCCGTCGCGTAGAAAGCCGAGGCGTAGAGCCGCCCGAGGGTGCCCGCGAGCAGGCCGACGGAGGACCCGGCGAGCGCCGCCCAGACGCGGCGGGCGTCGTCCACGCCAAAGCTGCCCGTCTGAAAGAGCGCTTGCGCGACCACATCTCCGAGGGCGAGGAACGCGACCGCGGAGGGCACGACGAAGTAGGCGACCCGCGCGAGCCCAGCGTTCAACCGGATCCGGAGTGCCTCGTGATCGACGCCCGCCGCCGACATCGCGGGCAGCTCCGCTGCCGACACCGCCATGCCAAACAGGCTCACCGGCAGGGTGTACAGGGTCTGGGCGTAGGAGAGCGTGGCGACCGAGCCCGCCGGTAGCCAGGAAGCCAGGATTTGGTCCACGTACGCGCTGATCTGCACGACGCCACGGCCGAGGAGCGCGGGCCCGAAGTTGCGCACCACCAACGCGACGTCCGGATCGACCGACGACCAACCGAACCGCAGCGCCGGCGCCACCGCACGGAGCATCGGAACCTGGACAAGGCATTGGAGCAAGCTCCCCAGCACGCTCGCGCCTGCCAGCCAGCCCGCGAGCACGTCTTGCGAACTACGCGCCCCAAAGGCGACAAGCGCGCCGATCATCGCCGCGTTCCAGACCACCGGCGCCGCATACGAAAGGAAGAACCGGCGATGGCTGTTGAGGATGCCGAGGCACCAGGCCGACATGACGAGCAGACCGGCGCCAGGGAACAAGATCCGCACCAGCCGCACCGTCAAGGCTTCGGTGTCGCCAGTGAAGCCCGGGGCGATGCCCGCCACCAGCCAGGGTGCGGCGAGGACGCCGACCCCCACGATCACCGCGGTGGTGACCGCCAACATCGCGCCGATGGCGCCGGCGATCCGGTCCGCCCTGGCAGGATCCGGGCCCGCAACCAAACGCGCGTACACCGGAATGAACGAGGCCGACAGAGCGCCCTCGCCGAACAGGTTCTGAAGGAAGTTCGGGATGCGAAACGCCGCATTGAACGCATCCGCCGCCGGAGACGTCCCGAAGTAGTGCGCGAACGCCGCCTGCCGTACAAACCCGGCGACCCGCGACGCGAAGATCCCCGCGGCGACCAACAGCGCGTGGCGCCCGCCTGCCTCGCCCTTCAAGCTCAGGGGGAGGGCTCGGCGACCAACCGCGGCATCAAGCCGAACGCCCGGTCGAGGACCGCAGCGAGATCGCCGCCGTCCAGGAGCCACGCGCCAACCGCGACGTTCATTGCGGAGAGAGCGAGGCCAGCGAGCAGGTGCGCAAACATTGGCCCCTCCTCGGGGTGCCGGCGCTCGACATCCCCGCTCAGGGCGCGGATCCAAGCATCCTGGATGTCCTTGTACCGGGCGCGCAGCTCGGGCGTGTCCTGGGTCAACCGCAACAGCGCGCGGGTGCGGGCCGGATCGTGCAGATACTCGGCTACGACGGGCTTCATGGCGTGGTGCATCGCCTGAAGGGGCGGTTCGGAGAGCGGTCGTGCGCGGAACATCTCGCCGATCCAGAGCCCGACCTCCTCCGCCCGGACAAAGACGACATCTTCCTTGCTGTGAAAGTAGCGGAAGAAGGTGCGCCGGGAGATGCCGGCGACATCGGCGATCTGCTCGACCGTGGTCGCGGCGTACCCGTCCCGCAGGAAGAGCCGCAATGCGTCCTCGCGAACCGACGTGCGGGCAGCGCGAGACCGGGCGAGCCGGGCGGCGTCGGGAGCGCGAAGGGAAAGGGCAGGCACCATACACAGCGGGTCTATCACGAAGGGGAAAGAACTGGCACTTCACCCGTGCACACGCTACTCGGACCTTCCCCCCCCGAGGATTCAGAGGGCAACGTGCAGACACCACGCGTCGCCAGCCAGCCCACCGACGGAGCCACAGAGGCCGGTGGCTCCATGCCCGGAGGAGTCTGCGCACCAAACGCACGAGCGCTCGCGCGGTGGTGGGCCCGCAGCGCGAACGGCGTGCTCCGCATCGAAGGGGAGATCGACGGCGTCCCGCAGTCTGCGCTGGTGTTGCTCGCAGCGGGGGGGCCGGTGGGAGACGACGGCCTGGACGGCATCCGCATCGCGCTTCGGGGCGGGGCGTTGTCCTTCGATCCGATGGACGCCGACGAACCGGGGAACCGGGCCGCGCTGGCCGACCTGCTCTGGGAAGCTGCGCGGACCGCGACGGAAGGCGAGCCGCTGTCCGAAGCCCTGGTGGTGATGCCTGGAGCGAGCCCGTCGTTGTTGAACTCCCCCATGGATTGCAATGTCGCCGCGATACTTGTGGAGGTGCGGGAGCCAACCACCCTGGCGGCCCTGGCCGACATCATCGAAGTGGACGCTGTGATCGTGGTCGAAGAGGTCGCGGTGACCACCTGGCTCGGCATCACGACGCTCAAAGAGTCGCACACGCTGTCTGAGCGGCGGGGACAAGCCGCCGCCCCCCCGCTCCTGGTCCCCAAGTCCACCTTGGCGGCAAAGACCCTGCCTCCAGCCTCCGTGCCCCGCCCGGTCGGCACCACCCTGCCGACAGCGTCGGCCACCACCCTCCGCCCAGCGGGTGCACCGGTCGCGCCAGCCTCCGCCTCAGGCTTCCGCCCGCTCGGCGCCCCCCCGCCCCCGCCCGCAGCGCCGACCATCCCGATCACCCGCCTTCGCCGCGAGGCCGAGCTCCTGCGCCACTCCGATGGCTGGACCGCGCTCGGGATCCCTCGCGGCTCCCCCCGCGAGCTGATCGGCAAGGCCGCAACGCGCCAGCGCCAGCGGTACCAAGAGCTCCTCAAAGATCCCAACCCCGACGCCCGCACCTACGCCCAGGAGATCCTCCGTCACGTGTCCGACGCAGAGCAATCGCTCCTGGCTGCGGGGACGATGGACGACCTCGATCCGGTGGCCGCCGAGCATGCCGCTGCGGGCGGTGTCGCCCTGGAGCGGGGCGATTTCCCGCGGGCCGATCGGCAATATTCCGCGGCGCGGCGCCTCGCCCCCAATGACCCGGCGGTGCTCGCCCACCTGGCCTGGGCGCGCTTCAAGAACCCGGAATTGAAAAAGCCGGCACGCGAGGAAGAAGCTGGCGAGTTCATCGGACTCGCGCTGCAGTTCGACCCGGAGTGTGCGGTCGCGTGGCGCTACAAGGGCGAGATGGCCCGGGCGCACGGCGACCTTGAAGGCGCGCGCGCCGCCCTTCAAACAGCCGCGAAGCTCACCCGGCGCTGATCAGGCCTGCCGCGTCCGGCGGCGGGCACGGGCGACGAGCAGCCCCACGGCGAGGAGCGCCCCGCTCGTCTCCCCAGAAGCCGTCGTGCAGAGCCCTGTGGACTCGTAATCCTCGCCCACCTCGTTCGGCCGAGCCGGGTCCCCGCTCACGTCCGGTGGGGGCTGCGTGTCCGCGTCCGTATCCGTATCCGCATCGCTGTCGGAGTCCGAGTCGGTGTCCGTATCCGAGTCGCTGTCCGAGTCCGTGTCGGCGTCGGTGTCCGAGTCGGTGTCCGAGTCTCCAAGCTCCTCGGACGAGTAGACATCGGTGTAGCGCTCGATCCAGCTGATCTGTGCGTCCACACGGACACCCCCGGTGGCCCCCCCGTCGCAGGGCGTGCTGTCATTGTTCGGCGAGTAGACGAAGCTGTTGACGAGCAGCAGCTCAAAAGAGTTGCCGCCGAGGATCTCCAGGCCTGCACCGCCCGAGTCCCCGGAGCAGACGTTCTCCTGATCCTCCGGGTCGTACCCGTAGATGAACATGCTGTCGTAGTCCTCCATCGGGATGTCGGCCGTGCGCTTCTTGCTGGAGTCCTGCCCGCTGTCGCTGGTGATGCCCCAGCCGACGTAGCGGATGTCCTCCCCGATGTCGGAGCTGCGGATCGAGTCCTTGTTGACCGGCATGAAGTCGATGCTCGTGATGGGCGTGTCGAGCTCGATGATGCCGATGTCATCGGTCAAGTACATGTCGTCGTAGTCGGGGTGGGCCTCCCAGGACTTGGCCTCGGCGTATTCGTCGATGCCCGAGGACGAGTTCAAGTCCGACCCGACGATGATGTAGAGATAATCGAGGCCGTAGCCTGGCATCTCCTCGTCCATGGCAACGACGCAGTGCGCGGCGGTGAGCACCCAATCCTCTGCGATGAGCGTGCCCGAGCAGAAGTTGTAGCCGTAGCCGCGGGAGTCGGCGGCGTAAAGCGTGACCACCTGCGGATAGTCGCTGGTGGCGTCGCCGTTCACAATGGGCGGAGGCGGCGGATCCGACGCCAACACGGTCGCGGGGAGCAGAAGGAGCAGGGAGAACATGGCGGCCTCAGGCCCGGGCAACATAGCCGAGGAACTTCGGGGTGTGAGCACTACGCCGCGGCTTCTTTGCTGGGGCTCGGCTTCGACAACAAATCGTTCACGACTGCGGCGGTGGCGACGCTCGCGAGCTCCTCATCGCCGTACTGGAGGAGAAACTGCGCGTAAAGCGTGGAGATGAGGTCGCCGAGGGTCGTGGTCATCGTGGACTCCGAGGGTGAGGGCACAAACAACGTAAGCAAGAACGGTGCCATTGCGCTTTTGCCGTCTTTCGGAACATGCGGCCCCAAGGGTCGTGCGACAACCGGAACATTGTCATAAAATCACGACACCTCACCCCCGAGAGGCGACCACCAGCAGCGACACCGACCGAGCCCCCGCCTCCCGCAGCGCGGTTGCGCATGCCGACGCCGTCGCGCCAGTCGTGAGCACATCATCGACAAGGAGCCAGTCCCCAGCGACCTCGCTCCCGGCTCGCACCGCGAACGCGCCGCGAACGTTCTCCGCCCGCCCGTCGCGGGCCTTCCCCGCCTGGGTCTGGCCCCCACGCCGGACAAGCACCGGCCGCAAAGGCGCCTCCACGACCGTCGGCAGCCCCCTCGCGAGGATCTGGACCGTGTCGAAGCCGCGCGCGAGCCGTCGCCACACCCCGCTGGGCACCGTCGCGACGGCCTGGAACCGGGGGAGCGCGGCGTGGGCGACGTGCGAGACGAGCAGTCCGGCGACGGCGTGCACGAGCGTGTCCCGCGAACCGTACTTCGCCCGCCGAAGCAGCGCGCCCAGGAGCCCCGAGTAGGGGCCGAGGGACCAGGCGGCGTCGATGAACTCCGGGAGCGAGCTCACGACCGAGAGCCCCTGGGGCAGCCCTTCCCGGCATCGCAAGCAGAGCCGGCCCTCGAGCCCCTCCGCCACAGTCTCTACTGCGCGCTCACACGCAGCACACCCCTGACCCCCGGCGGCGAGGAGCTCAAACACGGGACGTCGCCCGCAGCGCCAGATCGGCGAGCACGAGCGACATCATCGCCTCCACGATCGGCACAGCGCGCGGCACAACGCAGGGGTCATGCCGGCCGCGTGGCAGAATCGTGGCCGGACGCCCCTGGTCGTCGACGGTCTCCTGCGGTTGGAAGAGCGTAGCGACGGGCTTGAACGCCACCGCGATGTCGATGTCCATCCCGTTGGAGATGCCCCCCTGGATCCCGCCAGAGTGGTTCGTCCGCGTCCGGATCCGCCCCCCCTCCCCAAAAAACGCGTCGTTGTTCTCCGATCCCCGGCGGCGCGCCCCCTCGAACCCGGATCCAGAGGTAAAGCCCTTGCAAGCCGGGATGCTGAGCATCGCCATGGCCAGCAGCGCCTCCATCTTGTCAAACACCGGCTCGCCCCACCCCGCCGGCACCCCGGTGGCGCGCGCCCGCACCACGCCGCCCACCGTGTCTCCCGCCGCCCGCACCTCCCGGATCAACGCCTCCATCTCCGCGGCTGCCGCCGGATCCGGGCACCGCACCACGCTCGCCTCCACGCGCGCGCGGTCCACCTCTCCCGCTTCGGCCTCCACCCCCCCCACCGCGTGTACCCACCCGACGATCTCCACCCCTTTCGCGGCCAACAGTTGGCGTGCGACAGCCCCCGCCGCGACCCTGGCGACCGTCTCCCGCGCGCTCGCCCTGCCCCCGCCCCGCCAATCCCGATGCCCATATTTTGCCTCGTAGACAAAATCGGCGTGTGACGGGCGAAAGACGTGCTTGATCGCGGCGTAAGGCCGTGCATCTGCGTCCTCGTTCCGAAACAGGAGGGTGAGCGGGGTCCCGAGGGTCCGCCCCTCGAAAAAGCCGCTCACGATCTCGAAGGCGTCAGGCTCCTTGCGGGGCGAGACCAGCGCGGACTGCCCGGGGCGCCGCCGGGCCAGATCGGCTGCGATGCCCGCGAGATCGAGGGAAAAGCCCGCCGGGCAGCCGTCGATCACCACGCCGAGCGCGCCGCCATGCGACTCCCCGAAGGTCGTCACCCGGAATCGCGTGCCAAAACTGTTCCCGGACATCCGGGGAAGCTATCGTGCGGAGATGCGCGCCCTGTCGTTCGTGTTCCGCGCCTCGGGTGCGCCCGCCCTGTTCTTGGGCCTGTTTCCGTTGGCGACGGCCGGCGAGCCCGAGCCCGCGGCCGAGTGGCTGCCCCCGTTTCGCGTCATCGAGCTGGCCCGGGTCGAGCAATACGACGCGCTGCCCCAGGACATCGCCCGGTATCGGCTGAAGCGCCGCGTGTTCGCGACCGAGCCCGGGCGGGTGGTGTACGAGGACTGCGAGCGACGACTTGGCAGCAAGAAGCCAGAGACCTGCACGCTCGTGTTCGTGGGCGCGGGCGGCTACGGGAACGTCGCCAGCATGCTCAAAGGGGCGTGGGACTGGTGGTCACCGCCCCAGATCCTGTTGCCGCCGAACCCCCGGGTCGGCGCACGCTGGAGCGCGATCCACCAGAAACGCGGCGGCGTGAGCGAGCGGACGTGCGAGGTGTTGGCGGATGAGAGCGTCTGCGCCGACGGGCTGGAGGTGCGCTGCCACACGGCGTTTCCGACCGCCTCGGTGGTGATCGGGACCCACTACTGCCGCGGCCGCGGGTGGGTCGGCGAGGACGTGCTCTCGAGCTACCCGGACGGGCATCGGTTCAGCTCCTCCTCGTTCGCGTTGACGATCGACGGTCAGCCGGCCCCCGAGCCGAAGGGGGGGAATTGGAACCCGATGGAATGAGCGCCCAAATCCGTGCAGTGATCGCGGCGAGCCCGCCTCCTTGCGGGGCGAGCACGGACGCGCAAAGATCGGCGGGCGCACCGGAGGCGCAGAAGATCGCCATCGCCATCCCCGACGGGACCCGCCCGGTGCTCGTGGCCGAGGCGTTGGCCGCGCTGGCCGAGTGGCTGACGGGCGATGTCACCGTCGTCGTCGGACTTGGGCTCCACCGCAAGATGCGGCCGGAGGAGCTGCCCGAATCGCCCTGGCCGATCGTGCAGCACGACCCCGACGACACAGTCCGCACCGCAGTGATCGACGGGATCCCGGGCGGCGTGGGTCGGGCCATCGCGCAGGCCGACGTCGTGCTGGGCATCGGGATCGTCGAGCCCCACCAGTACGCGGGGTTTTCGGGGGGGCACAAGGCGGTCGCGGTCGGGTGCGGGGCGCGGGCCACGTTGGACGCCCTGCATCACCGCGATCGCGTGATCGCCCCGGGGGTCGAGGTCGGCCGGTTGGAGGGGAACCCCTTCCGCGCCGCGGTGGATGGCCTGGGGAGGGCGGCGAGGTGCACGTGGACGTTGCTGCAGACCGGCGCCGGGGCGGAAGCCCGCTGGTTCGCAGGCGAGCCCATCGACACGCTCCGACGCGCGGCGGCGAGCCTGGACTGCTGGGAGGCCGTCGATGGGCTCTACGACGCCGCGATCCTCCGGGTCCCGGCGACGAAGGCTGTGAACTTCTACCAGGCCAGCCGCGCGGCGACCTACCTGGGGTTGTCCGCCCGTCCGCCCCTGAGCCCCGGCGCGACGCTGTTCCTGGAGGCACGCTGTCCGGAAGGAATGGGCGAAGGAAGCGGCGAGCTGGCGTTCGCGCGGGTGCTCGGGGCGGGGGAGGCGCCCTGGGGTCACCTGCTCGACGGCCCGGCTCCGACCGGCGCGGGCACCCAGCGGGCGGTGGTGCTCGCGCTGTTGCTTCGGCGGTTCAACCTGGTCATCTGCGGCGTGGACGACCCGCGGCCGTTCCAGGCGGTGGGCCTTGCGGCGACGACCGCTCCGGCGGAGGCTGTGGCGCCGGCGGGAGCGTTGGATGTGCGGGACCCGTTTGGGAGGATTCCGCAGGGGGGGTGAGGCGGTTGGGTGGCGCAGGTGGCGCAGGTGGCGCACAGGCTGACTACCCCCGCACCACCCGCGGATACCCCTCCTCGTTCGGCACCCCCCAGGCCCCCGCCCGCTGCGCCGCCTCCGCCGCCGGCAGATCCCGCGCTGCGTAGAAAGCCTCGGCGGCGCCGAGCATCGCCGCCACGTCCATCCCATCCCGCGGGCTCTCGCACGGCGTGAGCTTGTCGCGCGCCTTCTCCCATTGACCGCGCGCCCCCCGCGGGTTTCCCCGCCGCCAATGCTCAAAGCTGACCGCGAGCTGGATCAACCCCTGCACGAATCGGCGATCCCCGCCGGGGACCTCCGAGCCCGGCCCCTTTGGGAGCGCGTGCCACAGCGACTCCCACACCTCGTGGGCGTCGAAGAAATGCTCGCTATCAAAGCAGGCGATGCCCTCCTGAAAGCGCGGATCGGACGACGGGTTCATGCGGCCAGCGGGGTTCGGGCGACCCGGGCGACGCCGGCGCGGGGGTCGGCAATCCACGGGGACGCATCGTGGCCGAGCGCGCGGAGGACCCCGAGGGCGTGGGCCGCAGGCGTGTCTTCGGCGGTGCGGAGCGTCGTGAGCAGCGCGGGCTCGGCGGCGGGGCCGAGCTTCCAGAGGGCGTCCATCGCGGCGAGGTAGAAGCCGCCGAACGCCGAGCCGGACGTGTTGCCGAGGTACGAGAGCAGGGTGGGGAGACACGCGGGGTCGCCCTGCTCGCCAAGCGCCCACAGCAGGTTCGTGCGCACGGGGTATTGAATGCCCATGCCGGCGCCCGGGCGGCCTTCAAAATCCAGCGCTTCATCCTGGAGAGCGCGGGTCAGGATCGGGGTCGCGGCGCGAAGGCCGAGGCGGCCGATCGCCGTGGCGGTAAGGCGGCGCTGGGTGAACCCGCGGCCCGGATCGACGTCCGTGGCGCGGAGGGCATCGACCAGGAGGGGGAGCGCCCGGGGATCCCCGGTGACGCCGAGCGCGGTGAGGATCACATGCTGCTCGCGCCGCCCGGCGGTCTTCATGTCAAGGACGAGCTGATCGAAGCTCCGCGCGGGCAAGTCGAGCGCCCCGGCGAGGCGCTCTGAGAGCGGCGGGACGTCGAACGCGATGCGACGGGAGCCGCCTTCGGTGACGAACACGCGGTGGTCCCGGGCGTCGAGGGCGGTCGTCTCCGTTGCGCGGTCCCCGCCACAGCGGACGCGGGCGACCGAGAGCTGGAGCGCACCTTCGTCGGTCCGGCCAGCGACGCGCAACAGCACCGGCAATGAGGCAGGGTCGGCGCGGAGCCCCAACGCCACCGCAGCGCCGCGCGCTACCGCCTGCCGCGGATCGGTGAGCCGCGCCTCCAGAAAGAGCCGGGCGTCGGGCTCCGGGCGTCTCCCGAGCTCCTCGATGGCGCGCACCGCGAGGGCTTCGCTGCCGTGCCGAACCGCGCGCCCCAACGCCTCCCCCGTCTGGCTCGCGAGATCGGTGCCCAGGACACGATCTCGCAACGCATTGGTCAGGCTGGGCATCCCCGAGGGGTAACCGATAGGCTCCTCGCCACCCGTCCGTTGGCAGGCCAAACCACCGGGCTACCACTCCCCGATCACGAGCGCTCCGACCCCACACCCGACGAACAACACCCCCGCGCCGATGGACCCGAAGAACTCCGTGTTCGTGCGGTTCTTCAGCGACGTCAGCTCCTGGATCGAGTCGTCCTCCCGGTACGCATTGAACTCCTGACGGGAGCTCGCGGAGAGGGCGTAGAGCGTGCCGGAGGCGATGGCCGCGACGCCAGCGCCGATCAGAAGCGGCACCTTGGGGCTCAGAGGGCGACGAACGGCGGTGCCGGCTGCGATGGCCATGGGCACGGCATCGTAGGCGGGGAGCGGGTCGCCAGGGAGCACGTAGCGGGTGGCGGTCACCACACCCGCGGCGTCCTGGATCTGCACGATGGTGGGGAGCCCGGGGCGTTGGGTGCCCGCCTCGGTGACGAGCGCCAGCGAGCCGTCGAACAGGACCGCGCCGGTTCGGGGGGCGGCGATCACGCTGGAGAGCACGGATGCAAGGTCGATCGCGGTGTAGTGCGTGCGGACCGAGTGGCCCGGCGGGATCAGCGTGTCGGGAAAGACGTACGCGGGGTCGAGGGCGCGGGCCGCCGCGAAGGCCTGATCCGCGCGCGTGGGATCGCGCTCGATGAAGTAGCGGAGGCCGAGCACACGCAGGTAGTGCGCGGCGACGTCGGCGGGTACGACGTCATCGATGCAGGGCAGGATCAGCGAGGCCTCGTCGAGGCTCAGGGAAAAGGTCTCGACCTCGAAGGTGGCGTAGGCCTGCTCGGCGGACTCGACCTTCGCGGAGAGCTCGGCGGCGTGCGTGGGGATCGGGCAGACGGGGGCGGCGAGGGCGAGGGAGAGGAGGAGGAGGAGGGGCATGGGGGCTCCGGGGGCGGCTAGAAGTTGGAGCCGAGGACGAGGTAGACTGCGCCAGCGTCGGTGCCACCAGCGTCGTGCCGGCTGACGCCAATCAGGAGATCATCTCGGCCGTCCGCGTCCACGTCGCCCGCGCCTGCGACCACGCCGAAGAATGCATCGTAGTAGGCTTCACCTGTGAGCGTCCCGTTCGCGTCGCCGTCGTCAATGACCCCAGAGATGGGCCCAAAGAAGACGTAGTTGGCGCCCGGATATGCATAGGCTTCCCCCGCGTCTGCGGCGTGAATCAGAATGTCCGAATACCCGTCCTCGTTGACATCGCCCACTCCGGCGACACTGTCGCCGAAGCTAGCGCCGTCGTCGCGGTGTTCGATCACCGCGTCGGCGTCCGCCAAGCCGCCGGAGGTGGAAAGGGGACCCAATTGCAGGTAGGCGCAACCGTTCCGGTTGAATCCGGCGTAGGAAGCCCCGATGAGGAGATCCGAGTATCCGTCGTCGTTCACATCGCCCGCGTCGGAGATGGAAACGCCAGCGAGTTGGGCGATCGGGTATCCATATGCGTTGTCGCTGCTGACTTCGCCCTCGAACCGCGCGTCCGCGTCTGCCAGCCCCACCGCTCCGGTGACGGGCCCCAACAGCCCGTAGACCACGCCGATGCTGTCCGTCCCGTCCACGTCGACATACGGCGCCCCCACGGCGATGTCGTGGAGCCCGTCCCCATCGAAGTCTGCCCCTCCGGCGATCGCCGAGCCCGCGTAGTCACTTGCAGCTTCGCCGTAGATGCTCGCCGTCGCGGACGCCAGGTCTACCGTCCCGGTCGTGGGCACGGGAATCAGATACACGGCACCGGCGTCGGTGGCGGCGGCGTCGTCGTATGCAACACCGACGAGCAGGTCGAGGGACCCGTCTCCATCGACATCGCCGGCCCCCGCGATGTCCCCGAGCGTGAGCATGGTGACCGTCGCGTCAGCCGCGGCGCTTGAATAGCTGCCAGAGAGCGGGCCTTGGAATACCGCCACGCTCGTGGGGCTGTTCAGGCCGACTGCGACATCGTCGTAGCCGTCCCCGTCGATGTCACCGAGGTCCGCGACCCCCGAACCGGCCTGAGTCGCCGCACGCGCGCCGTAGATGTCTGCGCAGCTATCCGCGAACGTGGCGCTCTCAGCCACCGGCCCACACATGACATACGCCACCCCCTCACTACTTGATGCCCCGGACAGGTCCTCCCCATGCACTCCGACCAGAAAATCCCCATACCCATCCCCGTTCGTATCCCCGGCCGCAGTCAAAAACATCCCAACGTAGTCGGAGGGGTCATCCCCGATCAGCTTCGCATCCGCGTCCGCGAGGGAAATGTCACAATCCCCGGTTGCCGGGTTGATCGCCGCGTTCGTGTCATTACAGTCGGTCGCGTTGACCACCGTGTCGAGGACCGGATCGCACGACGGTGTTGCAGCCCCGTATCCGTACCCATCGCCGTCATTGTCCGCGTAGTAGTTGGTCTGACTCGTGCCGTCGCGGTCGACGGTGAACGTGTCGCCTGCGACCGTGTTGCCTGCGACCGTAACGGTGCCGTTGAGCCCGGGTGCGCTGCCGGCCCCCGTGACGTGGAGTGTCAGCTGGCTGATGCACCCCATGAGCGTGCACTCATGTCCACAGGCAGTTCCCCCTCCGGCGGATTCTCACGGTAACCGATACACTCCCCCCACCCGCGAGCCCGCCGATGAAGGTCACGACCCTGAATGTGAACGGGCTGCGCGCGGCAGAACGCCGGGGCTTCTCCGCCTGGCTCAAGCGCACACGGCCGGACGTGCTGTGTATGCAAGAGATCCGGTGCGACGAGGAGAGCCTGGGCGCCGAACTGTGGGGCCCGAAGGGGTGGAAGGTCGCGTGGAACCCGGCGGAGCAGAAAGGCTATTCGGGTACGGCGGTGTGGGCGCGGAGCGGGCTGGTGGGGCGGGCGAGGGCGCCGATCACGTCCGGCGTCGGCCACCCGCGTGCCGATAGCGAAGGCCGGGCGGTTTGTATGCACACGCCAACTATGGACGTTTGGAGCCTGTATTTGCCGTCCGGCTCCTCCGGCCCCGAGCGGCAGGCCTGGAAGGACGAGTTTCTCCTGTACGTGCGGCCGTGGTTCGACCGGATCCTCGCGTCGGGCCGCCCTTCGCTGGTGTGTGGGGACCTGAACATCGCGCACCAGGCCATCGACCTGAAGAACTGGAAGTCGAACCAGAAGAACAGCGGGTTCCTGCCGCATGAGCGGGCCTGGTTCACCGAGCTGCTCGCGACGGGCTGGCGGGATGTGTTCCGGGAGCTGAACCCCGAGTCGCACGCCTACTCGTGGTGGTCCCAGCGGGGGGCGGCGCGGGCCAACGACGTGGGGTGGCGCATCGACTACGTTCTTGCAACGCCTGGAGTGGTCGTCACCTCGGCCACCATCGAGCGGGAGGCGGACCTGTCGGACCACGCGCCCGTGACAGTGGTGATCGACCCGGGGGCCGGGGTCGAGCCGTGCCCTGCGCCTCCGGTGCGCCCGCCGTGAAGCGGCTCGCTGTGGCGGGCGGCGGGGTGGCGGGGCTCTCGGCCGCGCTGCACTTGCTGCAGATCGCGGAACACAGCCGCGAACCGGTCGAGATCGTGTTCATCGCGCCGTTGGTGCCGACTCCCGGCGGGGAGGGGAGCGGCCTCGGGGGCAAGGCCATGAGCCGCAGCTTTACGGGGCGCTATGACGCCGCGCACGAAAACATGGACCGGCACAGGTTCTACGGGCCGGCGATGCCGCACAGGGGCACGATCCCCCACGGATACCACGTGCTGTGGGGGTACCCGAACCTGCGCCGGATGTTGACGCGCCCGGGGGAAGGGCCGGACCTCGGCGGGATGCTGAGGCCACCGGGCGGTGCCGGCGTAATCGCGAGTTTTCAGGGGTTGCTGGATGATCCGACGCCGGGGGGCCCGGGGGTTGGGCTGATGGGGCTGTGTGATCCAGAGGCGCCGGAGACCGCCACCCGCGAGGCCACCCGAGCCCTGCTGCGGTTGCGGAGATCCCCCGTCATCCGGCCGTTCTTCCTCTTGTTCGAAGCCCTGTTCGGCGCGGTCACGGACGGGTTGGACCCGCTGGCGTTTGCGGATCTGTTGTTCGCGGGGGAGGTGGACCTGGAGATGCGGCTCGCGCTGATCGTCGCGGCCATCGAGGCGAGGGGCTGCGATCCGGAGCGCGAGACGATGGTGGTGGACGGCATGGCCCGGCCGCTCTGCGACGTCGAGTACGACGTGTGGGCGGAGGCGCTGATCCGCAATCGGGCAGGCCGATGGCTCGCGGAGCTGCACGCGGCGGCGGTCGGCGAGCCGCTCAGAGGGGCAGCGCGAGAAGTCGGCGCCCTTGTGGCGCTCCTGGGCGTGCTGGCCGACGGCGCGCGAGGACCTGCGCTGGACAGCCCCTCCGATGTGCGCGTCGTCTGGGGGGCCATCCACACGATCCTGGACCAGCTCCCCGCCGCCGCGAATCGACTCGCCAGCGGCAACTACCCGGTTTGGCGCACGCTTCACTTCCGCTTCGCGCCCGACGCGACGTTCGCCTCGCCCTACAGCTTCGACGCCGCCCAGGCCATCCGCTCGCTCGCCTTCTGCTTCCTCGAGCCGAAGGCCTCTCGGATGTGGTCCCCCGACGGCGGCCGGATCCAAGCGCTGTGGCTCCGGCTCTGGGAACAGATCCGGGCCTCCGCCGCGCGCCTTCCGCACGTCACGTTCACCGTCTACGAGGGCCGTGTACACGCCGTGATCGACGCGCCCGCGGGCGTCCGGCTGGAGGTCGGGCAGACCCGCGGCCACGGCCCCCGCTCCCAGGGAAAAGACCTCGGCTACCCGCACCAGCCCGACCTCCGACCGCCGATCGCGCCGCAGAACCTGCAGGATCTCGGCACCTTCGACGCGTTCATTCCCGCCATGCCGCCCGCCCTGCTCGCCGACATCCTAAGCAAGGAGGCGTTCGGGCCGGCGCGATCCCAGCTTGCGCCGCTTGCTGGCCTCGCGACGATGTCTACCGAGCTCCTGATTTGGACGCGGGAGCCCATCACCTACGCGCCCGCCGCCCGGGAGGGTTTGCGCGCCGCCGCGATCACCGGCTTGGAAGGCCCGTTCTGCCTGCTGGCGGACTACCGCTGTGGTCTCTGGTCCGACGCCGCCCTTGCGGCGGAAGATCCGTTCGGCACCGGGGATTTTCGCGGCGCCGTGATCGAGAGCTGCGGCGGCTATGCCGATCTCTGGGCTTCGAAGGATCGCGACGATGCCTTCGGCTGGCCGACGGAAGCCAAGGAGGCCATCCGGGGCTTGCTCGACGACCCGGCACGGTTCGAGACACGCGACCTCAGACCCTGGCCGCACGACGACTCGGGGCGTTGGAAGGGCCGAGTGGCCGATGGCACGTGGCGAGAGAGCGAGATGGAGGGATCCTTCGCGGGCTGGTTCCTTGCCAGTCGTTGGATGGTGTGGGCGTACCTGAACCAGCTCTCGCAGTGTCAGGCGCTGGGCGCGCTCGCGACCCGGCAATTTGCCTACTACGCGGGCCTCGTCGATCCCCGCGGGGTCCCGGAGGGCGAGCTGGCAGCGCCCTCCTCGACGCTCCTGTCCGAGGTCCGCTGGGTCGTGATGCGGAACGCGAACCGCCGGAGCCGGTTCTTCAACCCAGGGGTCGGGGACTGGGGGCGTCGCCCGGTCTCCGGCCTCGCGCTGACAGGCACCACGCGAGTCTTCCCCGCCGGGGATTGGACCCGCAACGGCCTCGACGTCGTCTGCATGGAGGCCGCCTGCATCTCGGCCATGCGCGCCGCCGAGGGCTCGTGGACGCGAGCGTTCGGTCACGTGCCGAAAGGGACCCCCACCCCGATCCGCGTCCTGCCGCCGGCGACATGGTACTCCGGAAATGATCCGTTGGATCGAGGGTGATCGGAGTCGGCACCCGCGCGGGGCGCTGGACCACGATCCGACCGCTGGGAGAGGGCGGCAGCGGTTCAGTGTGGCTCGGAGAGGACCCGCTCGGGGAACAAGCCGCCCTGAAGTTCTACCCGCGGCTCCAAGCATCGCGCAGCGAGTTCCGTCGGGAGGCCGCCGCTGCCCTGCACAAGCATCACCCGAACCTCCTCCGTCTCGTGGACGCCGGGATGTTGGACGATCACACGCCGTGGCTCGCGCTCGGCTTCGTGAACGCGCCTGATCTCCGTACCACCCTGGAGAGGGGGAGCCTGACGCCCCGGCAGGCCGTCGCCCTGGGGATGGAGGTGTTCGCGGCGCTCGACGCGCTCCACCGCGGGGGCTTCGCGCACGGGGATGTGAAGCCTGAGAACGTCCTTTATGACGGCCTCGTCCGCCTCGTGGACTTCGGTCGAGCGCGCCTGCACCACCTCTACGGGGATGGCGCCGTGTTTCCGGGCACCCCGCCCTACATGCACCCCAGCTTGTTCCGGGGCGGGTCGCCCACGCCTTCGACCGACTGCTTCGCCACCTGGGTGATGCTGCAGGAGTGCTTCGCAGGGGCCCGCCCCTTCTCGGCCGCCCAACTCTCGGGGGGTCAGCCCCTGCCAGCCTACCAGCCCCTCGGCAATGAGGAGCTGGACCCGCTGATCGAGGCGGGCATCACCGGACGGCTGTCCGACGCCCGGGTCAGCTGGCTGGCCCTCGCCCGCTACGGGCTCGGCAGGCGCGATCTCCCCGTCCCACCACCAAGGCCAGCCGAGCTGCCTCCGGCCTTCTTGGAGCGGGTCCTTGGGGCAGCCCGCGGCGGCGCCCACGTCACGCTCGTCGGCGACCCGGAGATCGCTGGACGCGTGCTCGGCTGGCTGCATCGGCGGTGGGTGATGGAGGGCGGCACCGTACTCTGGACCCGCGCCGGTTGGGGAGCGCCGGACGCGCCGCTCTCGGGGGTGCTGGCGCTCGCGAGCCACGCAGCGGAGGGGCTCGAAGAGGCAGACCTCGCGCGTGTGGAGGCGGAGCTGGGGCCTCTGGGCGGGCACCTGCTCGCGGCGTCGCCCGCCACCCGGGCCTGGCTGAGGGCAGGCGACGTCGAGGCGCGGACCGCCACGCAGCTCCACCTCGCGCTTGTCACCTTCCTCGCGGCGTGCCCAAGGCCGCTCCTGGTGATCGCGGAGGGGCTTGATCGCATCGATGGATCCAGCAGGCGCCTCCTCGCCGGGCTCGCGCTCCGGGACGTGGTGGTGGTTGGCTCGGCAGAGCCCGACGCGCCGCACGGGCTCTCCAGGGAGGTGACGCTGCCCCCCGCCCCGAGCCCCACCGTCGTCGCGCTGGACCCAGCAGGCGCGGACCTGCATCGCCGCGCGACGACGCTGGGCCTCCCGTATGGGCGGCATCTGGCGACTGCGGCGGCGCTGACCGAGGAGGCCGTCGCGGCCCACGCGCTGGACGCGGAGGCTGCGGGTGCAGCTCGCTGGACAGGCGCCGAGCTGGTGGCACGCTCGACGGAGCCGGCCAGCCCCGCGGAGGCGCAACGCGACGCGCAGGAGGCTGCCGCACGGCTCGACCCAGCCCAGGATCCACTGCTGGTCGCACGGTTCGCGTCGATCGGCCAGGACCAGGAGCGCCTTGCGACCGTGCTTGAGGCGGCCGTCGAAGAAGCACTGCGGCTCGATCCCAGCGTCGCGCTGGCGCTGCTGCTCGCCGACCGATCGCTACAGAGCGCCCCCGGCCTCTTGCGCGCCTTTCACATCGCCGTGGTGGCCCGGGACATGAACGTCGCCGCCGACCTGCTCGGCCGGGTGCAGCGGGCCGCGGGCGTCCTGGATGCGGACCGCTTCGAGGTGGAGGCGGAGTTCGCGTTTCGCACAGGGCAGATCGTGCCCGCCGTGGCGGCGTACCGGCGCGTCGCGGCGTGCCTCGGTCGCCCGCTCCACCTCGGGGTTCGTGGGTTCGTCCAAGACGTGGTGGCAGCCCTCCGGGTCTGGCGGGGGCGCCCCTCCTCGCCGCGCCCGGACCCTCGTCTGGCGCGGGTCTTTGAGCGCCTCCACGACCTTCACTTCACGCACGACCACGGTCCGATGCTTCGATTGCACGCGCTGTGGCAGGAGGCGGCGCCTGGGTCCATCCGCGTGCGGGCGATGGACATCGTCTGGCGCGCGGCGCTCGGCCGGGGCGCGGACGCGGGGATGCGCTACGACGCGCTCTGGAGCGAGATCTCCGAGCACACGGACCCGACGGGCGCCGCCGTGGTGCTCTTGCACCGGGGGATCGCCCGGAGCTGGACCGGCGACGTAGCGGACGCCCATGTGGACGCGCTCGCCGCCGCGGAGCGCCTGCTGGGCGCGGGGGATCCCTACCTCGCCGCCCTGGCGGTCGGCACGCTGGCCGTCTGCGCGTTCCACCTCGGAGATCCGGGCCCGCTCGCGCGGGTGAGCGACCGCCTCGCAGAGCTGGTTCACAGGACCGGCGACAGCCGCGCCGGGGGGTGGGTCACCGCGTCCGAGGCCCAGATCGCCTGGATGGAGGGAGCCGTGGACGAGGCGCTGAAACGGGCGCGGGTGTGGGTCGACGAGGCGGAGGCGCGCGAGGAGTCCACCACGGTGCTCGCCCGGCGCTTCCTGGCCGAGCTGCTCTTGGAGAAGGGGGCGTTCGCCGAAGCAAGCGCGCTGTTGCTGCACGCCTGGGCCGACCGCCGTCGATTCCGGATGCAGATGGACTTCACCGACGCGGTGGCGATCGACCTCCTCATCGCCGATGCCCAAGCGCGCCTCGCCCGGGCCGCGGGCCTGCGGGGGGTGTGGCGCTACCGGCAGGTGCTCGCGCTCCTGGTGCGCCGGTCCCCGCGGTGGCGCGCCCGGGTCACCGTCGCGTTGGCTTGGCAGGCCACCGCCCGGGGCGACCGGATCGCCGGGGAGCGCACGTTCGAGGAGGCGCACACCACCGCGCTCTCCGCCGGTCTCCCCGGGGACGCCTGGTGGGCGCTCCACCACGCGGCGCTCGCCCTGGGCGGGGCCGACCGCAAGGAGCGGGCTACGCTCTTCGCCCGCGCTCGCGGCTTGCGACGCCCCCTCTCCCGAGCGCCTCATGCTCCCGATTGACACCGCGCGCGCCGCGGCCCATGACCTGCTGGGGTCCACCGCCCACGAGCCCATCTCCCGCGCTCGAAGAATATCCGCGATCTATGCGTGCTGTTACCTCGAAGACCCCTTCGTGGGCGCCTGGGTCGGGCTGGCCTCTTACGTCGGGCGGCGGGTCCACCACGCGCTGGAGGGGCCCGCGTCGGTGTGGCGCGACCTCATGGGCGACGGCAACCAGTCGATCTACATGGCGCTTGTGCCCGCGTGGCTCCTCTTCCGAGCGGGCGCCCCCATCCCGGGGCCGCTGTCTCCGGGGTTCAACCAGGTCCGCCTCGCCGACCTCGCGCTCCGCCATCGGCCCGTCGATCCAGGGGCGTTCACCCTGGCTGAGCGCGGGCTCGCCGAGATCTGCGAGGCGGAACAGCGGGAGATCCTGCAGCCCGCCTATGACGCGCTCGACCCGGCGTTTCGGGAGCCCCTTCGCGCGCTGTTCAGCTTTCGACTCGGTCTGGCGCCCATCGCGCCCGTGCTCTCCTGGGACGACGCCTTCGGCGCCCCGTGGATCGCTACCGATCGTTGCCGTTGGATGAACGCGCGTGTGCTGCCGGCCTGGGCCCGAGCGCGCGCCCTGGACGAGAGCCTCGTCCGCGCGGAGGTGGATCGGACCCGCCGGTGGGGTGGCATGCGCTGCGAGGAGCTGCGGGCGGCGGTGGCCGGGCTCAGTCCTGCTGCTGCGTCATCATCGTAAACTCGGCCTCGACGTTCGACGGCAACGCCGACGAGAGCACGCTGGTAAGCGGGTAGAATGGGTAGTTCACGTTGACCGTGATGACCATGACCCCCTCGATGTCCTGCCACTCCGAGGTGATCGTGCAGCCGTCCTCGCACGGGATGCCTGCCTGCAGCAAGGCCTCGGTCGCCTGCGCGGTCGCTGCGGCCTCAATGTCATCCCCCGTGGCGGACGTGCCCCCCTCGAGCGTCGCCGATCCGACCCGGGCGGCGTCCCGCGCAGCGCGCTGAACGATGTGGGCGCGGGTCAAGAACAGGGAGAGATCGATGATCGACCCGAACATCACGATGACGACCGGGAGCAACAGCGCAAACTCAATCGCGGCGTTGCCTCGACGGGCGCGGGGGTTCAGAACGACGGAGGACATCGGGCTCACCTTTGCCATTCGAGGCGCATGACGGTGGTGGAGGCCATCGTGAGCGACTCGGTCCCGTAGCCGAACAAAGGCGTCCAGGTCCGGGTGAGCCGACAAAGGATGCCCCGGGAGGGGTTCGTGCCGTACACCTCGACGGTCGCCTCGCACGAGGAGTCACAGGCAGCGCCGTACTGCGCGACGCCTGCCACAATCTCCGTCTCGGCAGTGTCCAGCACCGTGTCGATATCCACCTCCGCGAGACCGGGATCGATGACAGACCCCTGACGACACCCGTACGCCACCGCGGAGTCCATCGCGCTCTTGTAGTAGAACATCCAGCCGTAATCGAAGATGCCGCTCATCAGCGCGCAGTAGATCGGCAGGATCAGCGCGAACTCAATGGCGTTCGCGCCCCGCCTTTCCCGCCTCTGCCGCAGGGCCAGCATGTCAGTGCACGATCACGAGCGGCAGCGACCGGGCGATGCTCTGGAATACGGTGATGATCTGCGACGAGGAGCTGGTCAGGGTGAACGTGCCATTTCCCTTCGGCATGTCGTGCATGAAGCTCCCGTCCTGCACAAAGGAGATGACCCACTGGTTCACCCGCATCTCGTCCCACATCTCCGTCGCGAGAGACTTCGCGTCGTTCTGAATGTTCGAGGTCGTGTGCGGCCGCGTGCCCAAGTACTCACGCCAGCGCCCCTCGGTGTACTTCGTGGCCGTCTGCGTCCGGATCGTGCCATGCCCCGATGCGATCCCGTTGGGGATGCCGTCCGTGAGCAAGACCATCGCGTTGTACACGGTCGCGGCGTTCTCCTCCTCGAACATCTTCTGCGCCATGTACATGCCGGTGGTGTGGTCTGTACCCGGCTCGTCGGTGTATTCCCGCGGCATGTACGGGTAGCAGCCCCCCTTCTGGGTGGAGGTGTTGGTGGGGGTCGTGAAGTTGTTCGTGGTGTTCGTCGAACACTCCGACGGGTACGTCCTGCCCGTACCCGACTTGCTCGCGACGTTGAGCAGACCCCACGCGGTGCGGTACGCATCGTTCCTCTGGCTCCACGACCCGGTAATGTCCATCAACAGGATCGTGTGGAGCTTGCGGGCGGCCGATGTGGAGTTGCCCGAGACCGCGATGGAGTCATGGCCCCACATCTTGGAGAAGAACATCGGCACGGCGTTGTCGCCATCCCGCGTCACGCGAAGCTGGACGGCGTTGGGGGCGATGTCCTCCTCCGTGTACGTGCCTTCATCTTCGTCCCACACCCCGAACGTGATCCACTGCAACGTTGGGCTTTTCCCGCCGACAACGTTCTGGGCGAGCATCAGCTCGGCAGCGGTCGTGGCCTGATCCGTGGTCCCGCCACGCTTCAGCGTGATCATCGCGGCCTGGGAGGCGGCATCGGCCACGTCCTGAACCTGGTCCTGCGCGAGCCGGAGGTAGGAAAGATCGATGGCGAAGGCACCGAAGCCGAGCATGACCGTCATGCCCATCCCGAACATCAGCGCGTAGTTGCCTTGACGTTGGCGCCGTCGGGCGAGCCGATGGCTTGAAAACAGGCGCATCCGGGACCTCAGATCGGCCTCAGGATACCACAGGGCCCCCCGGGACTGTTCTATAGCCCGCAGAGTTCCTCGTGCCGTGCGCGAATCTTGACCCGGCGCAGACGCCCGGCGGCAACCCCGTGGCCCGTCAGGCCGCGAGGAGGGGGGAGGCCGCGTGTCGCGGCCGGCGCGGGGTGTCGTTCAATCCCCGACCCGCATCCGCCAGGTGGACCCCGTGGGGCTGTCCATCACCACGATGTTGTCGGCGTCGAGCAAGAGCCGGAGCCGGTCGGCTTCCGCCCAGTCCTTTTCGGCGCGCGCCCGGCCTCTCGCCACGATCTTCGCCTCGATCTCCTCCACGGACCGGCCTTGGGCCAGGAGCCGCTTCACCTTCACTTCATCAAAGAAGCCCTGGGGTGACATCGTCCCGATGCCGAGCACCTCGGCGATGAGCGTGAGGGCGGCTCGCGCCGGAGCCAGGATCGCGCCGGCCTTGGTCCGCGCGCCCCGGTCGTTCCCGAGGCGATTGACTGCGCGTACGAGGTCGAAGACCGCGCCCATCGCCTCGGCGGTGTTGAAGTCGCTGTCCATCGCGGCGTAGAACCGGGCAGAAAAGCCCTGCGCCACCTCGACGAGATCGCGGCCGGGCTCGCCGAAGGCGCTCGCGGGTGCGTCCCCAGAGGCGCCAAACGCGACCTCCTTGCAGCAATAGAGCCGGTCCAACGCGACAAGCGCGCTGGTGAGCCGGTCGCTGCTGTAGGGCAAGGGCGAGCGGTAGTGCGACTCCAGGTACATGAGCCGCAGCGCCTCGCCGGGCACCTCGGCCAGGATGTCGCGAATCCGGCGAATGTTGCCCAGCGACTTGGACATCTTCTCGTTGTCGAGGGTCAGGTGCCCGTTGTGCAGCCAGTGCGTTGCGTACGGGTGCCCTGTGCCGCACTCCGACTGCGCGATCTCGTTCTCGTGGTGGGGGAACACCAGATCGATGCCCCCGCCGTGGATGTCGAAGCTGTCGCCCAGAAAGTGCCGGGCCATCGCGGAGCATTCGATGTGCCAGCCCGGCCGGCCCTCGCCCCAAGGGCTGGGCCAGTGCGGCTCGGCGTCGTCTCCGGTCCAGGCCTTCCACAACGCGAAGTCGGCAGGGTGCCGCTTGCTGGCCTCCACCGCGATCCGCTCGCCAGCCCGCAGATCCTCGACCTTCTTGCCGGACAGCTTGCCGTAGGCGGGAAAGGTCTGGACCTCGAAGTAGACGTCCTTGTTGTCGGCCTGGTAAGCGTGGCCCTTCTCCATGATCTCGCCGATCAAGCGGACGATGTCGTCGATGTGGTCGCTCACCTTCGGGGTGATGTCCGCCGGCTGTAGACCGACCCCCGCGAGGTCCTCTTCGAGGTGCGCGATGAACGTCGCGGAGAGCTCCAACGGCGAGACGCCCTTCTCTTTGGCGCGGGCGATGATCTTGTCGTCCACGTCGGTGTGGTTGCGAACGAAGCGGACGTTGTAGCCGCGGTGGCGCAGGTGCCGCACCACGACGTCGAACGAGAGCATCGCGCGGGCATGGCCGATGTGGCAGTAGTCGTAGACGGTCATGCCGCAAACGTAGATGCCGACGTGGCCGGGCACCTTCGTTACCAGCGGCTCCATCTTGCGGGTGAGCGTGTTGTAGACGTGGATCGGCGCCGGGGAGGCCTGCTCGGGTTCGGACATCAGACGGCCGGCTTGGTGGCCATCGCGTTGAACAGCCCGTCGATCTCTTCCCCAACGACCTTCTCGTCGGAGTCACGGGCGACAGCGATCTCCTGCACCAGAAGCCTTCGGGCCTGATCGAACATCTTGCGCTCGCCGAACGAGAGCGCCTTCTCAGACTTGAGGAGCGCCAGATCCCGAAGCACCTTCGCCACCTCGATGGGATCGCCCGTCTTGATCTTGCTCATGTACTCGCGGTACCGGCGGTTCCACGTCTGGTTGTCGGTTGGCACGTTGCGATCTTGCAGGATTTCCCGTACCTTTTCGACGTGCTCCGGCAGGATCACCGGGCGCATCCCGTTGGCGCGCGCGTTGCTCACGGGCACCTTGATGGTGATGCCGTTGTCCAGGATCTTGAGAATATAGAAGACCGCCTTCAAGCCATCGACCTCTACAGAGATGACATCGCGGATGATGCCGACCCCGTGGGCAGGGTATACGGCCTTGTCGCCGACGTTGAATTCCATGAAAACCTCGGGCCGCGCAGCGCGGCATGTGTACTGGATGTGCCGGCTAACCCGTTTGCGCAGGCTTTTCCACCCGTGAGCACGATGGCGCGGCTGCTCAGCCGGGCGATGGCCCGAACAGGCGGGAGAGCGGCGTTGTGGGCGTGGCTGGTGCTCGTCGCGGGCGGGCTGGCGCAGGTGTTGGCCGTGCTGTCCATCCCGTCCTGGGCGTGCGCCCTGCGCATCGTGATCGGGGTCGCGGGCGCTTGCGCATCCCTCGGATTCGGCGTCGCGACGGTGGCGGGCCCGCTCGCCGGTCTCGCAGCGCTTCGAGGCGACGGGAGCTGGCTCGGCGTGCGATCCTTCGGCGCCCGGGGACGCGATCTCGCGCCCAGCGTGCTTGCCTGGATCCTGCTGCTCGGGTGTGCGAACGCAGGCGCGGCGCACGTCCTGGAGCCGCTGGCGCGTGGGGTCCTCCGGGACGCGCGCGTGGACGCTGCCGCGAGCATCGAGCTGCGGGAGTCGGTCGCGACGTCGATGGGCCC
>CANKNP010000015.1 GCA_947483545.1 Deltaproteobacteria bacterium
CTCCGTTCGCCAGAGATCCACCGCAAACGGGGCCAGAAAGGTGGTGACCAGGGCGAACACGCCGAGCGTGAAGGCCACCTGGTACCGACGGGCGAGTCCAACGGCTCGACCCAAGCGCCCCGGCAGATAATCGGCGATCTTGGCCCACAGCGCAGGCGGGAACGCGACCAGCGCGCCGACTGCCGCATCCACGAGGAGGATGGCTGCGGAGAGCTCGGCCATCTCCCGAAGGGTCATCTGCAACGTGAGCGATTGGGACAGGGCCAGGACCTCGACGCCCCCGACCAGCGCCCCATTTGCCGCGCCAAGCGCGCAAAGGAACGTGACGATCCGAGTGACGGGAACTGGCGGGCTCTCGAAGTCCGATGGGTCGTGCATCAGATCAGAAGTTCAAGCCCACGCCACCTACCTCGATGACGTAGTCGCCTTGCGAGGGATCGTTGGAGAGGATGTGGACGACGTTCTCGTCGAAGCTGGCGTTGGGGACGTCCAGACACACCGAAGACGCCTGGTAGGCGATCTTGAAGGAGGTGCTGCCGGAGGGCGTCACCGTGTCCGGGCCGCTGAAGCTGGAGATCGAGAAGGCCCCGCAAGTCATGAGGCTGTCGTTGTTCACGGAGACCGACGTGACGGTCAAGTCCTCATCGCCGTCGTTCCGGATGGTCCAGGTCCGCTCGTCCTCGAGGCCAAAGACGCTGGTGAAGTCGGTGACCGAGTAGGGATCTCCGCCGGTATCAACAGAGATGAGCGGGGAGCAGACGCCGCAGAGCTCAGCGCCCGTGCCGGTGAGCGCTGCGGTGTAGGTCGCTGGCGCGAGGTCGGTGTGCACGGTCAGGTCGGCGTTGTAGGCCCGCTCCGCGGAAGGGGTGAACGTGACGGCGATGGTCTTGCTGGACCCGGAGGATAGGACCTGGGGTACCGAAAGGGTGCCGCCGCTGACGCTGAAGGCGGTGTCCGACGTGCTGACGGAGTCGATCAGCACATCGTCGCTGCCTGTGTTTTCGACGGTGAAGGTGAAAGAGCTGGTGTCGCCCAGATCGACGGTGCCGAGGTCTTGGGACGTGGGCGAGAAGGCGATCGCGCCGGTCCCGCCGCCGTTGTCGCCGCCGTCGTCCCCACCGTCATCGCCACCGGTTCCGCCCGTGCCGGTGAGCGAGACCTCCAGCGAAGAACCATCCTCCAACGCGAGGCCGATATTGCCGCCGTAGGTCATCTCGCCGGAGGGCGAGAACGTGACGGTGAGCGTGCTGGCTCCTCCGGGGGCGAGCGCGATGTCGGCGTCGGAGAGGTCGAAGACGGCATCGCCTGTCACGGAAGCGGCGACGCGCAGGGTCTCGTCGGACCCGTTGGTGAGCACGACGGCCTCTGCGGCATCGTCACCTGGGGCGATAGTCCCGAAATCGATCGCGCTCTTATCGGCGCTCAAGGCCCCGACTTCTACGGGTCCGGAGTCCGCGCTGTCCGAGACGTTGGGCCCAAGATCCGCCTTGCTGGCATCGAGGCCGAAACATCCGGCCAGGATCAAGAGGGGCGGGGCAAGGTGCCAGGGAGAGAGGCGCATCAGGAGATCTCCGTGGACACCGGCATGGCCCGGCCGGTGCTAGAACGTGTACTTCAACGAACCGGAGCCATTCACTGCCAAGCTCCAACCGATGTAGTAGGCGACATCGATGTCGACGCCGAGCGAGAAGTGGGAGAGCTTGGTGTAGTACTCGAACGTGGGGCCGCCGAAGACCATCGGGACGATCGAATTGTGCAGGCCGGGATCGCCGCCGTAGGCGGGAACGACATCCGAATTGTAGAAGTCCTTGTCCATGAGGAGCGGGCTCCACATGACGCCGCCGCCGAGCCGCGCGCCGATGCCGAGCCGCCGGCTCAGGTAGGCGGAGTACTCGAAGTTGACCATGCCCGTGTAGGTGCGCAGGTCGCCTTCGGTGAGGGGATAGAGTCCCGCGGGGCAGCCGCTGATGGTGTCGGGGTCGGCCTGACATTCCCAGGCCAGCCCGTTGTGCAGCCCCTGCGCGAGAGCGACCTCGAACGCCATCGACGACCGCTCGTTGTCCACGAAGTCGTAGCCACCCGCCAGCGATACCAGCGTTCCGGCGCTCACGGCCCCAGACCACGGCGGCAGGAGAAACGCCGCAACACCGGCGTTCGCCTTGGCGTACGGTCCACGCACGATCTCCCGGACCTGGGTCTCCTTCTTGGACTTCGACTTGGACTTCTTGCCCTTGTCCTCATCGCCCTCTTCGAGGTAGCTGTCTTCGTCATCGTCGGCAGCGAAGGCGACGACCGGCGACTGCAGCAAGGCGAGGGACAACATGAACATGGGCAAAACCTCAGCGGGTACAAGATCGGTGGCGCGGGCGGACCCGCGAGCGCTGCCAGCGTAGCACGTCCATCCCTGTTCTCCAACCGCCGCAGAACCGGCGCGGGCGCATCATCGTGAGAAGTTGGTCAGGATGCGTGACGGGCTTACTCCGCCGCGTCGTCCGTGGACTTCTTCTTCGCGGCCTTGCGCTTCTTGGGCGCGGGCTCGTCGGCCGGGGCCGCCTCGGGCTCGGCGGCGATCTGCATGGTGAGGGGCTCTTCAACGATGGCGGGCGCGGCGACCTCTGCGGTCACGAGCTCCGCCCGCTCCAACAGCCAGTCAAGCGTACGCTCCTCGGAGAGGCGCTTCCGCAGCTCCTCCACGGCGTTGTCCTTCGCAAAGTAGCCCTTGATGGCCTCCTTGCGCTGGCCCCGCATGTCGGCGATCTCCTGGTACTTCGCCTCAAGATCGTCGTCGGTCACGACGATCGCCTCGGCCTTGGCGACCGCCTCCAACAGCATGGAGGACCTCGCCGCGAACGCAGCGCGCTCCCGGAGGTCTGCCATCTGGGCCTCGCTGTAGCGGATGTTCCGGGGATCGCGGCCGCGGTAGGCCGACTGGATGCGAAGCTCCTCGAGGAGAAGCTGTAGGTGGCTGTCCACCATCGCCGGCGGCACCTCGATGGTGTGCCGGCCGAGCAGGATCTGGAGCAGGTTGACCCGCGCGACGTTCCGGGCCGCCTCGGTGGCCTGGGACTCCTCCTGCATCCGAACCGCTGCGCGCATCGCCTCCACGCCGCCCTCAAAACCAAGGTCCGCCGCCGCTGCGTCGGACAGCTCAGGCACCTTGGACACCTGGATGCCGTGGACCGTGACGCGCACGTCGTGGGTCTGGCCGCGAAGGTCCGCCTCAGGGGTGGTCGCGCCAAAGGTGAGGCTGCCCGTCCCCACCTCGCCCTTCTTCAGGCCGATGAGAAACGCCTCTGCGCCGGCGTAGTAGCGATCACCCTGGGTGTTCACCATCGTGCCGGTCTCGATCACCCGGTCGCCGACCGCGATCTCGGTCAGGACGAGATCGCCGCGCTCGACGGCCCGATCCTCTTCCACCGCGACGAGGCGAGCAGCCCCGCTCAAGCGCGCCTGCATCTTGCCGTCCACCTGTGCATCGCTGACCGTGGCGAGTGGGAAATCGACCTTGATCCCCGTGTAGTCGCTGACCTGTACGGAGGGGCGGACCTGCACCTTGATCGCGAAGGAGAAATCGGCCGAGTCCACAAGGTCGGCAGCCGTCTCCACCTCGGGCTGGCCGAGGTACTCGACGTCCACCGACGCCTCGCGAAACTTGAAGTTCATCAGGTCGGACGCAACCTCTTGCCGGATCTGCTTGCCGAACTTCGCCTCGATGATGTTCCGCGGGATCTTGCCGCGGCGAAAGCCCGGAAGGTTGATCTTGCCGGCGTACCGCTTGAAGGCGTCATCCACCTTCTGCTTCACCTCCGACTGGGGAACGGTGATCGCGATGCGCTTCTGGGTCGGGGAGACTTGATCAACCTGGACGGACATGGATTCCTCGGAGGCGTGGGGTTCGGGGTGTGGGGGTGCGAGAAGGGGGACTTGAACCCCCACGAGTTACCCCGCCAGATCCTAAGTCTGGTGCGTCTGCCAATTCCGCCATTCTCGCGGATGCGGGGAGGCGCTGGCCGGCGCCTCCCCGTGTAGTGGTGGGCCCCCCGGGAATCGAACCCGGAACCTGCGGATTAAGAGTCCGATGCTCTGCCAATTGAGCTAGGAGCCCGAAAACGGACGGAGAGGTGGGGTGGAAGACGGGGCTTGAACCCGCGACACCTGGAATCACAATCCAGTGCTCTACCAACTGAGCTACATCCACCGTAGCCGCGGCCGCTTATATTGCGCCGTCGCCAACGTGCAAGTCCGTCACCACATCGCCGTGTTCGCCTGTCTGATCGCGCTCTCGGGCTGTGCTCACCATCCGGCACCGGCGAGCGTTGCGGTCGATCACGACGCCCTGCGCGAGCAGATCATCGCGGACCTTGAGAGCACGCGGCGGTTCTACTTCGAGTCCAACGCCGCGTTTGGACCTGCGGTCACGTTGACCGCCCAGACCCAGACACGCGGCGGGGTCGAGGTGCGCGCCCAGGCCGTCCGGCTGGAGGCGGAGCCGTGGAACGCCTGGCCGGATGGCACGGCGCGCCTTCTAAACGACACGGTCGCCTTCGGCGTCCGAGTCGAGATCCACGGGGATGACGTCCGCTGGGACCCTTCACACACGGAGCTTGCGGTGAACACCACCGAACAGGTCTTCCCCCCTGCGCTCTCCGCCGACCAGGTGCTGGATCACCTGCTCTGGCTGGCCCGGCACGAAGCCGAGCTCGGCCTGCCCCCCGATGCGCAGCTCAGACTTCGAAACGCAGAAGGCCTCCGGGCCGCGTACCTCCCGAGCGTCTCTGGCGAGGCCGCGTCCGGCGTGATCCTGTTCCCCGCGCCCGCTGGCAGGCTGTTCGCCTTCGCGCTGCAGCTCACGCTCGGCGTCGAGTTGGAGGGGGGGCGGGTGGAGGAGTTCGTGTTCTTGTTCGAGTAATCCCCCGCGTTGGGGCTAGCCCCCGAGATGCGCGCCGCGGAGCCGATCCACGAGGCCACGAAGCCCGAGCAGGTAGGAATTCGCGCCAAAGCCGAAGATCACCCCCGCGGCGACATCCGAGAGGTACGAGTGATGCCGGAACGACTCGCGAGCCGACACGTTCGACAGGTGGACCTCGACGAAGGGGATCGCGACGGCCAGGAATGCATCGCGAATCGCGACGGACGTGTGGGTGTAGGCACCCGCGTTGATCACAATCCCCGCGTAGACCCCTCGCGCCGCAGCGATCTGGTCCACGATCACCCCTTCGTGGTTCGACTGCGAACAATGCACCTCCACCCCCAAGTCCCGACCCAACAACTCCATGGCCGCGTGGACCTCTGGGAGCGTCGTCGCCCCGTATTTCTCCGGCTCCCTGGCGCCCAAGAGCTGGAGATTCGGGCCCGAAAGCACGAGGATCTTCACGGCGTGTCGCCCTCGTGCAGCGTCTTCTCCACCTCATGCAGGTAGGGGAGCGCGCGGTACGGACGAGGTCGAATCGCCTCGATCCACGCGACGAGTTGCCCACTGCTCGCCCGCACCAGGTCGGCGGTTCGCTCGCCTCCGCCCGCTCTCCCCTGGATCGCGAGCGCGCGCCGAAAGTCACCCCCGGCGACACACCGATCCACAAGCCACACGGCGTCGAAAGGGTCGCCGGTAGGTGGGCTGGCAGGCAGCACCAGCCGCTGGAGGAGCTCCTTTGCCTCCGGTGAGGCCACGTTCGCCAGGCCACGACCATGGTGGCGCGCCTCGATCTTCCGGCCGGCATCGAGCAGGATGCGTACCAGGGTGACCCGGGCGGCGTCGTTGGCGGCGTCGCCGTGGAGGACCTCGACCAAAATTTCCGCCGCGACAGCCCACCGCCCAGCCGCAAGATGCAACCTGGCGCGTACAAGCCCGGCGGACGCTAGCTCTGGGTGATGCTTCTGGCCTTCGAAGAGGGCAGCCCACGCCTCAGCGTCCCGCCCCTCCTTCCGAAGGGCCTCTGCGTATGCGGCGAACAAGGGGGAACGAGGGTCCTCGCGCAGTTTTTGAGCGAGCCGCTCGGCGTCGGCCACTGAAGCGCTAAAGGATCGGCGCGAGCTGGAAAGACTCGGTCGAGACGCCGATGCTCGCGAAGATCGGAATGTTGACGGCCTCGCCGGTGCTGTCCGTCGAGGCGGAGTCGACGAAGATGTAAATGGGCAAGAGGCCGCGGTTGTTGGTCGGCGCAGACATGTACGTGGGCCCGAAGCCGCCGAGCTCCGAGTAGTCTCCGGCGAACTCGACGAACTCCTGATCCTCGGTGTCGAACCAGGCGTGGCAGGGGTCGGTCTCATCCGCAGGGAGCGGGTCACACTGCTCTTCGTAGTCGGACACCACGCGAACGGCTTTCTCCGCGATGATGTACGCACCGGTCCATCCAGACGTGACTTCGACCTGGATGCCGTTGAGCGGGAGACCGTCCGGCCCGAGGACCCCGATGTAGGTGTAGAAAAGACCGCCCGTTAGATCACCAGCCTCGCTGTAGGCCGAATCCATTGCGAACTCGATGTCCGAGGGCATGTCCAACTCGGAACCGTACGGTGCCGCGATGGGGCCCGGCGCACAGCCAGAGAGCGCAGCGACGCTGCAGAGCGCCAACGAGAGAACAGGGAAATTGGCCACAGGTGCCTCCAGAGCGAGCCGATAGAAGGGGAGCATATCAGAACAGCGCATCAACGAGCGCGGGGACCTCGGCGAGGGGCAACCCGCGAAGTTCCACTCGGCCAGGGGCGGAGGGCACAACGAGGGTGATTGTAGCACGGTCGCGCTTCTTGTCGAACGTGACGGCTCGTTCGAGCGCGTGGCGATCGAGATCCCCGGGGAAACGGACAGGGAGCGAGAGCGCGGCGCACAGCGTCTCCACTCGGCGCGCGAGCCCAGGAGCCGCCCAACCGCGGCGCTCGCTGAATCGGCAGATGGCGACGAGTCCCATCGCAACGGCCTCGCCGTGGCGAATCGTCCCGTAGCCAGCGACGGTCTCGACCGCGTGGCCAAGGGTGTGCCCCAGATTGAGCGTGGCGCGGACGCCGGATTCACGCGGATCCGCAGCGACCACCGCTGCCTTGCAGTTCACCGAGGCGCGAACAGCGTTTGCCAATGCCTCGGGGGCCCGCGATACCAACTCCGCTGCGGTTCGCTCCACGTCCTGCAACGCGGACTCGCCAGCGAGAATCGCATGCTTCACGACCTCACCCAGGCCGCACCGCAGCTCCGCATCGTCGAGCGTGCTCAGCGTGTCGAAGGGGGCGTAGACCAGCCGCGGCTGCCAGAACGCCCCGACCAGGTTCTTCCCGATGGGGGAGTTGACCCCGACCTTGCCCCCGACGCTCGCGTCCACCATCGCCAACAGCGTCGTGGGAACCTGCACGAACGGGAGGCCGCGGAGCGCCGCAGACGCGGCAAAACCGACGAGATCGCCGGTCACCCCTCCCCCGAGTGCCAGCACCGGCGTGCGCCGATCCACGCCCGCGGACAAGATGGCGTTCACGAGCGCGTGCCAGGTCTCCAGGGTCTTCTGGTGTTCACCATCGGGGATCGTCAAACGGACGACCTCCCACCCGGACTGACGCAGCGACGCCTCGGCGGCGTTGCAGTGAAGCGGGCCAACGACATCGTTGCTGACCAGTACGGCCCGACCCACTGGGAGCACGGCCCCGAGGGCATCCCCAAGCCCCCCCAGGCCGGGAGCCAGCACGACCGGGTAGGCGACGCCCTCAACGGTGACGCCCGTGGTCCCGAAGGCGCTCACCACGCCGCCTGCGCGCGCTCGACGACCTGCGCCGCCGTCAGGCCATCGGTATGGATGCAGAGCCCAAACGCCGTCCATCCTGCCACTCGCCGGGCATGAAGCTCACGGACCCGGGCGGCAACGTCGCCCCCGAGCATCGGCCGGCCCACGCCGGATCCGACCCGTTCAAGCAGCGTCGGCACCGTCGCCATCAACACCAGGCGAGCCCACGCCCGAAGCGGCGCGCTGCCCTCGTTGACGGATCCGCCGCCAAGGGCGAGCACAACATCCTCCTCGTCCGCGACGGCCTGAAGCGCAACGGCCTCCCGGACGCGAAACCCCGCTTCACCCTCAGAGGCAAAGATAAGCCCAGCATCGCCGATGCGATCATCGAGATCCACGAACCTCAGCCCTCGCGCCGCAGCCAAGGCCGAACCAACCGTGGTCTTTCCGACGCCGCTCGGGCCGGCCAAGGCGATGCGCAAGCCGGTTAGCGCCCGCCGCCGCCGCCGCCGCCCGTGGACAGCGCCGACGATGTGGTGCCTTCAATCTCCACGATATGGGGCGTGATGAAGACCAGCATCTCGTTCTGCTTGCGGCTTCGCGCGGAATTCTTGAACAGGTAGCCGAGAATCGGAATGCTCCCGAGCCCAGGCACCCGGTTCGTGCTGAACGCCTCCTCCGTCGCGTACACGCCGCCGAGCACCGCGGTGTCGCCGTCCGGGACAAGGACCCGTGTCTTGATCTCTTTGGTAGAGATCGCGGGCTGCCCATCCACCGCGAGGGCGAAATCAGGCCGATTGTTCGAAAGCTCGATCTCCAGGAAAACCGTGCTGTCCGAGGTGATGTGCGGCGTGACGGTCAACTCGAGAGCAGCGGTGACGAACTGCACGGACGTGCCGTTCTGGCTGGTTGACAGGAACGGGATGCGGGTGCCCTGGCTGATGCTCGCGGCCTCATTGTCCAAAGCGGTGATGCTCGGACTCGACACGATCTTCCCCCAGCCCTCCGTCTCAGCGGCCGACAGCCGTGCGTCGATGTTCACAAGACCGGGAATCGAGCCGAGAGCGAAACTAATCGCGCTTGTCTCGCCGCTGGCCCCGAGGTCCATCAACAAGCTGTCACTGGCCGCTGCCGTGTAGGTATGCATTCCGCTCGCGCCATCAGCGCCCAAACCGCCACTTGCTCCTATGGAATTCGGAAAAAACGCGCCTGTGGGATAGCCTGTGGAGGCCGACGCATTCACGTCGCTCCCCCACTGAATGCCGAGCGCCCGGGAAAAGCTGGACGTCGCCTCGACGAATCGAGACTCGATGCGCACTTCGCGAGCGGGAGAGTCGATCTTCCGAATCAGCCCGCGCGCCTGAGCGATGCGGTCAGGCAAGTCCTGAATGATCAGCTGATTGCCTCGCTCATCGACCTCGACGGAGCCGCGATCACTCAGAATCGACTCGACCTGGACTTGAAGCTCATCGGCCTGTGCGTAGTTCAACGGCGCGACGTAGACCTGGAGCTCCTCAAGCTCCACCTGAGCCTTCTTAGCCTCCAACGCCGATTGCTGCTCGGACTTGATGGTCTCGATCGAGGCCACGCGCACGACATGCCCCATCCGCTGGGCAGCCAACCCCTTCGCTTGAAGCACACTTGCCAACGCCTCATCCCAAGGCACTTCCTTCAAACGCACGGTGACGGTGCCCTTCACCTCGTCGGACGCGACGATGTTGATGTCCGCAAACTCGGCGATGAAACGAAATACCGCGTGGATATCGGCGTTCTGGAGATCGATGCTCATCCGACGGCCCACGTAGCGAACCGACGAATCCCCAACTTGCGAGGCAAAAGAAAGGTCAGATGCACCGCCGGTCCCGCCCGCGCCGAAGGTCGCTTGGGCATCGATCGGCGCCCCCTTCCCGCTCATCAGCAGCTCGTCCCCGCTTGAATTCGATAGCCCCTGCCCGCCATTCGTGGATGGGCCGGCAGGCGCGACGGCCGAGCTGCGACTCAGCGCAGCGTCTCGGGCAGCGATCTGGTCTTGGGGGATCTGGATGGAGATGACGTGAAGGCCATCCTCCTTCGCGACCGAGTACTCCGCGCCTTCGCGGAGCCGAATCGCGATGCGCACTCCGGACCGCGTGGTGTATGCCTTGACCGAGTCCACCGCGCTGTAGAAGAAGGTGCTGTTCAGCTCCCGCGTGAGGCTCTCGGGCATGGTGGCGCCGGGAAGATCCACGGTGATCAGGCTGCGTTCGGGCTGAGCGATCTGAGGCTCCACCTGTTGCGCGCCGATGAGCACCCGGCTGACCCGCTCCCGCTGCTGAAAATCGAGGGACCGAAGGGCGGGGCCGCTCTGGACCTCAGCCGGGCCCGACAGCCGATCGGGGGTGTTTGCGGTCCCAAGGGAGCTGCCGAGGGCATCCGCTAGCGGATCCTTGGACTCGCCCGGGCTCAACGTCAAGATGATCGCGCCACCCTCGGCCTTCACATCCCAGGTAGCAGCCCGCTCCAAGTACAGCGTGAGCCGTACGTTCTCGGTACCATCATTGAACGTAGAAAACTCGGATCGCGTCACGATGCCGCCGCTGGGCGCAGTGCTCCCCGGGGCCAACGAGGCGCCCGCGATGTCCAAAACCAACCGCTCCGGGCTGGACTGCTTGAACGGGCTGACGGTGGGTGCGCCACCCTCCGCAGTGATGTCGATCCGCACGACCGTCAGATCGGCCGCGGTGCCGATCTGCGCGCCGGACACGGTGACTGGCGTCGCAGCCAGCGCCTCCGAGGGCCCCACCCCCATGAGCGCCAGAGCGAACACGAGGGGCAAAGCAAGGAGACTTGGGGCGAGGGACTTCATGGAGACTCCGCGTTCTGACATCACTTCTTGGTGTCCTTGCCAGGGAAATGAACCGTGACTGGGTTGACGACGAGCTCGCCATCGATGGTCTGATATTCCTCGGTCACCACTACAGCGTCGTCCGAGATGGAGGTGACCTTGCCCCAGTTCCGGCCGACGTAGGTGCCCACCTGGATGACGTGGCCGATGCCTTCCGGATCCACGAGCAACGCCCGCGGAATGTTCGTGTTCCAGATCACCCCGGAGAGCAGGAACTTGTCCACATCCCAGCGCTGCAACGGCGGGCTGTTGGGGTCGATCGGGTTTCCGGTGCCGCTGGGATTCTTGGTGTAGAACGGCTTGAACGGGTCACGTTTCCCGGCCGGGTTGTAGAAGTACTCCTCCACGGGAGCCCCCGCGATCGCGTCTTCTGCCGCGGCGGGAGCCTTCGCCACCGGGGCCGCGACGGGCTTGGACACGGGGATATCCTCGCCGCACCCGATCCACAGGGCGGCCGGCAGCAACGCTGCCGCGAGCGTGCGCTTAGTCACCGCCACCTCCGGCCTTGCCGCCGCCGGCCGGCTTCTTTCGCTGCAGGTTCTTCTGGATCTCTTCGTCGGACAAGAACCGGTAGGTGATCACTCGGCCGCTCACGGTCAGGCTCACCTCCTCTCCGGACAGGTTGGGCGTCCCCATATCGATATCCGACACCGAGACAATTCGGCTCATCTTGCTCACACGGTCGAAGAAGATGCCCACCTCGTGGTAACCGCCATCCATCACGATCTGCACCGGCACCTCTGCGTAATACTCGTGCACGACCTCGGGGAGCGGCTGGAATTTCCGAACGTCCAAGCCGCTCTTCCGCGCCAACCCGTCGATCTCGCTCAAAAGGCCCGGGATCTCTCGGTCGTTCGGCAGCTCTTTCAGGGCCTGCTTCAACTTCGCTGCGAGATCCTCCAAGCGGGCCTCGAAGGCGGGGCGATTCGAAGCCCGGGCGCGGACCGCGTCCCGCTTGCCGGTCAGGTCTCTTTTCTGCCCATTGGCGCCCTCGATCTGGTCCCGGGTCGGCGAGATGAGCGAGAACCACACCCCCACCAGGATGAGCATGTAGCTCAGGCCGGCCACAAGCCAGCGCTGGGAGCGGGGAAGGCGTTGGAACTGCTCGATGAAGCGATTCACGCGCCACCTCCATGGCCCGCGGGCGCCGGTGCTGGTGCAGGTGCGGCACCGGGAGCCGGAACGGCCGGGACGGCCCCCGGGGCCGGAGCGGGCGCGGCGCCGCCCTTGGTATCGGCGGCGGCCTTGCCTGGAGTCAACCTGGCGGTCAGGCGGAATTTCTTCAGCGTGACGGACTGGGTCTTGTCGAGCTGCACGGCTTCGATGTCCTTCAGGAAGACCTGCTCGAAGTAGGGCGAAGCATCCAGGGCACGCAAGTACTCCGAGATGATCGTGTTGCTCACTGCGATCCCCTCGATCTCCAAGTTGTCCCCCTTTTCGGTGAGCCTGGTGAGGGTCAGCCGTTCTGGTGCGGCGGTGGACATATCGTCGAGCATGTGAACCGGACCGGCCTTCCTCGCCCGAAGGTCATCAATGACGTCCAGCTTTCGCTGGAGGTCCTTCTCGAACTTTTCCATCTCGTCCACGCGCTTGGCGTCGGCGGACAGCTTGTCGATCTCGTTCTGCAGGCTGCGGTTCTCCGCCTCGACCCCTGACAGTTGGAACTGAGTGACGCCCCAAATCGCCAAGCCGGCGAACAAAGCCACAGCACCGCCCACAACTGCGAGCAGCGCTTCGCGGCGCACAGCCTCCTGTTTCTTGGAGGTCCGAACGGGGAGAAGGTTGATCCGAATCATTTGTCTTCCATCCTCCTCAACCCAAGCCCAACCGCGATGGCGGCCTGCGGCGCCATGTTCTGTAGGAAGCCGGGGTTGATGGCCCGCTCATCCACCTGAATCTTCTTGAACGGGTCCGCCACCTCGACCGCACAGCCGCAGCGACCCTCCAGGCTCGGCCGCAGGCCTGGAGTGACACACGCGCCGCCCGTCAGGACCACACGCCCAAGCGACCCGCCGCCCGCGGTAGAAAGGTAGAAGTCGAGCGAGCGATGAACCTCGCCTGCGATGTTCTCGGAGACCTGTGCGAGCACGCGCTCCACCTCTTCCGGAACGACCGCGCTCCTGTCCCTCTCCGCGCCGCCGACCTTGAACGCCTCCGCCTCTTCGAACGAGACATTCAGCGAACGCTGAATCTCTTCGGTGTAGTTCCGGCCTCCGATCTGCAAGTCCCGCGTGAATGCGCTGACCCCGCGGCGCAGCACGTTGATGTTCACGGTGCTCGCGCCCACGTTGACGAGCGCGACCGGCTCCTGTGTCACGTCGTAGTTGAGCGTGTACATGTTCTCCATCGCGAACGCGGCCACATCCACCACAACGGGGCGGAGCCCAGCCTCCAACAGCACGCTCTGGTACTCATTGACGAGCTCCTTGCGCGCTGCGACTAGGAGCACCTCCATCTGACCAGCCTCGTCCGCCTGACCCTGAAGGATGAAGGCATCGATATAGACGTCGTTCACGTCGAAGGGGATGTACTGCTCCGCCTCCCAAGTGATGGACTCATCCAGCTCGTCCTGGGTCATCACCGGAAGCGAGATGCGCTTGATGATGACGGAGTTCCCAGAGACCCCCACCACAGCGTCCTTGGTCTTCACCTTCTGGCGGCTCACGAGCTCGCGAATCGTACCGACGATCGCGCTCGTGTTCATGAAGGCACCATCAACGATGGCTTCAGGGGGGAGGGGCGCGACGCCGAAGTGCTTCAGGCGGTAGCGCCCGGAGCGCTCCTGTTCCAACTCCAGCAACTTGACGTGGCTAGAGCCGATATCGAGGGCGACCGCGTTCTTGGTGCGAGCGAGCGTAAGAGCCAACGGGTGATCCTTCCGGCAGGCCTTTGTACCAAGAACTGGGCGTCGCAGTCAACGGCGAGGGACGCGCGATACCAGAACGGCGATGCCGCCCTTCCATTTGCAGCCCGCACTTTCGCCTCCCACGGGGCTCTCTGCCGCCGCGCGCCACGTGTCGCTCGGCCTGTGGGTCGGCATTTTCATCCGGTTGAACATCGATCTATTGGGTTCAAGTCCGGCGACCATCTTCGGCGCGCTTGCCGCGATGGCGGTCGGCTTCGTGCTTCTCCCGGGCATCGATTCCGTGGCGACACGCCTCGCCGTCGCCGTCACCGGGTGCCTAGCGCTCAGTGGCGCGCCTGGGTTCCTCGGCGCGGCGCCCCCCGGGGGCGTCGTCCCCATCCTCGGTGCCGTTGTCGTCGCATGCGCCTGGGGCGCAGGCCCAGTCTTGGCATGTCAATCGCTGTTGTTCAAGCCGGGTTCTACGCTCTTCCTGCTGTTCGGATGCGCCGCGGCCGCGACCGTGCCGTCGGGCCTCTTGATGCCCCTCCTGTCGGCCTTGCTGGTGGTCGCGTGGGGCTCCGGCGCCGCTCACGGTCGAGGCCGCGGCAGCCGGTCCGCCCCCAAAATGACGGATATTGGAGCGCGCACCGTTCCTTGTTTGCTCATCCTGTCCCCGGCGTTGGTCGGATTCTCACTCCTAAGGGCACCGCTTCTGCCGACGCCGGCCGCGTTCGTGGGCTTCGGAGGGGCGCTCCTCTTGGCGGTGGGGACGGGCAGCGCGGCGCCACGGGTGGCCGGTGCTGTGGGCATCCTGACGATGGGGGCTGTCGTTTCTGGCGCACAGGACCTCGGCGGGGCCATGCGCGTCCTCCGCGAGTTCTCCCCTGGTGCCCAGGGCACGGGCGTCATCGCCCTCACCGCCATCTCGCTCTTCGGGGCGGCGACGGGAGCGTTACTCGCTGCGGTCCGGGCGAACCCACGGGAGCAGGCGGTCAGCCTGGTCCTCGCCGTGATCTTCCTCGCGCCGGCGCTCTCACGTGTCCCCACCGCCTGGGCGGAGCACGCTGGCGCCGCTCTGAACACGGTCGGAGCCGACCCCTCGGTTCGGCAGCGGCTTGACGCGGCACGGAGCCGCATGCCGTTGCCGTTCGCCCACGTGGGTCCCAGCGGGCCCGCTCTCCTGCGCGGCGATGGCCAGCACCTTCTGGCAGAGCTTGACGGCACGGTGCTCGACCCCGAGAGCCGTGGCGCGAGCGCCGAGCGGTTCGCCGGCACTCTCGCCGGATGTTTCGCCGCGCAACGGCAAAGCGCACGGCTCGCGGGGGACGACACCGGCACAGCTCTCGATGCGCTCCTCGCTCAGGAGTTTGCCGGAATCGACACCGCGCTCCCCGACATTTCTCAGATGCGGGCCTGGGCCGACCTCGACGGCATGGCGCGTGAGGCGTGGGTACACCCCTCGACCAGAATCCTCGAGCTGCCGGGCCCGTTCGTCGCCCAGGCCGGTCGCCGCTCGGACGCGGTCGTGCACATCTTGAGAAACGGTTGGACGGACGCCCGGTCGGTGCTCCCCTCCGCATCCAGCCTCCGCGCCACCAAGCGCTCACTGAACGTCGGCGGCGTCTACGTCCTGTCGGTGTCGAGCACCCGCATGGACGGGGACGACCTGCTTGGACTTGCGCACCTGGTCACCGAGGTGTTTCCAGGCGTCACGATCTGGTTGCCGCCTGTAGGGGTGGACGCAGTCGTGCTCCTGGCGCGCCAGACGGCGGACCCCCTGCCCTGGGCTGCCGTGGCGCCCTGCGTGCAGCGTGATCGCCAGCGGCTACGCCGGGACGCGATCCGCAGCGCTGTAGACCTTGGGGGACTGCTCCTTGGGGACCGGTCCGCCATCCCCGCGGCGGAGGCGCCGTCCGGCTGGACCCTTCCGAGGGTGCTGGAGCGGCCTGAGGCGAACCCCACCACTCGGTTTGAGGTCGGCGCATGGGACCCCGCGACCGCCTGGTCGGCCGATGCCCCCGCGGACGACCTCAGGGCGCGACACGATGCCCTCATCCGGCTGCAAGCGGTGATCGCGACGGCCGCGGGGGGCGACATGCAAGGGGCCATCCAGGCCACTCGCGACCTGAGCGCGTCCGCGGGCGGCGGCCGAGCCGTCGAGACCCTGGTGCGCGGGTACCTGGACGCCGCGCGGGCCCACCTCGCTCGTGGCGCGAAGGAGGGGCTGGACTCCAAGGAGTGGGCCGCCGCCGAGACGGCGCTAGGAAACGTTCGGCTCCTCTACCCAGACCTCGCGGAGGCGTGGTGCGTCGAAGGCTTGATGAGTGAGCGGCGCGGCCAACTGGTCCGCGCCGAAGAAGCTTTCGCTACGTGCGCCGAGAAGGACACCGAATCGTTGGAGGCGCTCGACGGGCTCGCACGCACACGGCGCGCACGAGGCGATCTCATCGGGACCGAAGAGGCCCTTCGGCGGGCGGTCGAGACCCATCCGGAGAGCTGGCGCGCCAAGCAGAACCTGGGCTGGCTGTACGTCGGCTTGGGACGAATGGCCGCGGCGGAGCCCCTCATCCTTCAAGCCGTTGCCGGCGCCTCACGGGCCGAAACTCCCGCCATCGAGCCCCATCTCGCGCTCGCCCACATCTACCTTGCCACGGACCGCCCGAGCTTGGCCCTGGGCGAGGCGAGCCTCGTCCTTCGGGAACGCCCCTCCGCGGACGCCTACGCCCTGCGTGGGATGGCCCGCTTCGATCTCAACCAGCTGGACACGGCTGAGCGGGACTTCCGGGAGGGGCTGGCGTTGAACCCGGACAGCATCCTGGCGCGCAGCGGCCTGGGTCAGCTGCAGTTCGCCCGCGGGGACCTCGACGGCGCCACCGCTTCGTTCAAGGCGGTCCTTGCGCTGGACAACTCCAACGCTCAGGCGCGCGAAAACCTGCGGCGTCTCTCGGATCTCGGCAAGAACGGCGAGTGACCCGGGGGCGACGTAGGGGCGGCTCGCCCCCCTTGTGCCACAGGGCCACCCCTGGCCGCAGAACGCCGCTTCACATCGAGCGGCCTAGGTTTCACACCCCGCTCAGAACATCTCCATCCAAGCGACCGTGGCCGTGTTCATGAAGATCGCGTTCGTGGCGGTGATGGTCTCGACCACGGCCTCGCTCCCGTCCGGGTTCGGCGTCGCGGTGCCGTAGTACACGGTGCCATTCCCGACCGTAACGCCCGAGGTGTACCCCTCGGTCTCGACCGCGGCGTTGTCGCCACTGTCCGCCACGCCGTCATCGTTCGTGTCGATGCCAGGCGAGCAATCGTCGAACCGCAGGCCATAGACCCGCCCAACGCCCGTCTCGCACCGATCCTCGTCCGGCGTATACGTCGTGAAGTACACGACCCCCGCGTAGACGAGAGGATCGGACGTGAGGCCCTCGCCGGAGTCCAACGCGTAATACCCATCGGCTCCGTTGCAGGAGATGGGCTGAGCCGTGCTCGTGCAGCTCGTCGGATCGGGATCGTACATCGCGAAGAAGTACCCGGTCTGCGTGCCGTCCCGGTCGAAAGGCGTGCCGGTACCCCAGTAGATGCCCAACGAGCCGTCGGACAACCAGGACGAGGTAGCGGCGTAGTACACCTCGGGACGAATCCCGACGCCATTACTACCGTCGGTCCCGTTCATCGGGTCGTACCACTGACACCACTCCAGATCTTCGACGTTCGACGTGTCAATGAGGGCCTTGTACATCCAAGAGGAGCCCGGCACGGTCGGATCGCCAGGGCCGGTACCATCCTCGCCGTCTTCGTCCTCTTGGTCGGTCGGCAGGTAGGCGGTCGTCACGGGGAAGTACATCACGTCGCCGTCACCGTCGCCGTCCACGTCCACAACCGCGAGCGCGGCCGAGATGTAGCTGTTCTCCAGGTTGGAATCGCTGTCGTAGTTCAGCGACGCCTCGCTCTGGCGGCCGGCCTGCACGTCCGGGTGTTCGCCCTCGATGTTGTCGCCGCCAGCCGGGTAGCCCACCTCTTCGGAGTCCAGGAAGGGCGTGTCGGCCACGTTCCACATGTACAGGTTGGCCTCAGCCGACTGGTAGTAGGCCGTGCCGCTCGACGTGCTGGTGAACCCAGCCGCGCGGCCGCCGCCCCACATCGCCACCCACTGGTCATGGGCCCGCTCGCCGTCGTACACGTTGAACACCACGGGGCGGCTGGTCGTGTAGCCCATCGCCGTGTGGTCCGTCGTGTTCGTCTGCTCCCACAGGAACGTGGGGTAGCGCGTGCTGGTGATGTCGAGCGCCATCGTGACCGGCCCGCCCAGGCCTTGGGACACAACCACGATGCGATGCCACTCCGAGCCGTCCTGAGCCTTGGAGCCGTCCTCGTCCGCGTCGATCCACACATCCTCGACCACCGGGCTTGCGTCGAACATGAAGGTCCGGCCGTAGAACATCTGGTCGATGAGGTGGTTTGCCCACTCGGTGTCGTGCTCGCGCTGCAGCAGGTAGCCGGGGATCCAACCCCAGAGCTCCTGGCCCTTCTCGTCGTTCACGGTCTCCGGGTCGTCCTCCAAGCGGAAGGCGTGGAGCATGCCGTCGTTCGCGGGGACCAAGACGATGGTCGGCGCGTTGGCGGTGTCCGCCTCAAGATCGGCGAGGAACGCCTGGTAGCTCGTGTCCATCGAGTACATGCCATCACGCGCGGAGACCACGACCGGCACGGCGTACGGGGAGTCCTGCAACTTCCAGGACCCGTGCTCGAGATCCAGGTAGCGGAACGGCGCGCTGGGCAGACCACGGCCGAAGTCGATGAAGGCCTGCATGTCGTCATCATCGACATCGCAGTCCAGATCGAGGTCGTAGTCATCTGGGGAGGACTCGCCGGAGACGCAACCCGACCAATCGGTCCGGCTGGTGTCCATGAAGTTGTCGAGGACCGAAGAGGTCCCAATCGCGTCGGCGAAGTCGGCGTCGAAGGGCAGGCGAAGGTCCGCCGCCGAGGCCGTCATGTAGGAGGCGGCGATCGTGTCGTCCCAGAAGTAGATGTCACGATGCCCGATACCATCGTTGTCGTATGGGTTGACGTCCGCGTGCTCGACGATGCGGCTGACCAACAGGTCCCCGCCGTCCCAGATGGCTCCGCCGTAATCGGACTCGCCCGCGGTGTAGTCCACCTGGCCGTAGTACGGGTCGGCGGGGTCGGTGACCAACGAGTAGGCCCGCACGTGACCTTGGGCCAACGGGTTGTCACCGGTCAGCTCGTAGTAGTCGTAGATCATGTAGGCGCCATCGACCGTGATGACGGGCGTGGAGCGCGTGTACGTACCGGCCTGGATCTCGGAGAAGATGGACAGGACGGCGCCAAGAATGTCGTCGCCGGTCTCGACGAGCGAGTAGGTGCCCTCGCCGATGGTGTTGTCCGCGGCGTTGTCGAAGAGCTGGTCGGCGATCCCGCCCTCGTCATACCCGAGCCCGATCGTGTGGACGACCGCGCGCTGGGTGTCCGAGAGCGAGGACCAGTCGGTGTTGTAGAGATGGGTGACCACATCGTCGTACAGGCAGTCCTGGTCCGGATCCGCCGGGGTGGTGGTCCCGTCGCAGGTGATGTCCGGCGAGATGGACGCCGCAGCGGTGCTGAACTCGATCTGGTCGTCCTCGAAGGGCTGGTCCTTGGTCAAGACCACGATGTGGGTCTGGACGCAGGAATAGCCGATGGGCGAGTCCTCCCACGCGGCTTCGTCGTCCCCATCCCCCGTCGCGTTCGACAGGTAGGAGAGCGCCACGGACTCGATGGTCTCCCCGAGGTTTCGCGTCGAGTCGGCCCCGGGCGAGACCCCGGCCAACGCCGCGGAGATGTCCGCGTACGAGCTGCCCACCGGCGCGATCTGGGTGAACGAGTCGGTGCTCGCGTCCGTCGCGGTGCCGACCACGCCAAACCGCGCAAAGTCGTAGTGCCGCGAGAGGTTCTCGATCGCGGTGACCGCGTCGGTCCAGCACGAATTGGTGCTCACGCCATCACACGAGCTCTCCATGTCGGCAGACATGTCGATCACGAAGATGACGATGGGCGGCACCCGGACCTCGTCTGAGAGCATCTCATCGGTCCCGTCGTTCGCCTGGGCAGGCGAAGGCGCGCCGAGGGTCGAGAGCCCACAGAGCAGAGCGGTGGAGAACACAGAGCGAAGGAGGAAAGTAGAGCGACGCATGCTCACCTCAACGGATCTTGCAACCGCCAGGAACCACCTTGCGCAAGGTGGCCATGACGGTGGCACGGGTAGGGTTCATATCATCCCAGTTCTCGTCCATGTACTCGGCTTGCGAGGTCATGTTCCAGAAGTCGGAGCGGAAAGCGGTGTTGCCCTGCTCGGTGCTGTAGCCCGGGGGCGGGTTTGAGCACTTCAGGTAGTCGGCATCCACCCAGTAGTTGCCCTGGGTGACGGGGAAGTTGATGCCCTCGAACATCGGGTCGGCGTCTTCCTTGGTCACGAAGGTCTGCGCCGTAGCGGAGTCCCAGCCCTCGTTGAGCGGGTCTTCGAACATCAAGGTGAAGCGGGAGTGGCCGGTACCGGCGTCTGCCGAGTCGCTGATGGTCATGTGCCGCATGTTGTGGACGGCGATGCGCTGATCGACCCCAGCGATGGACAACGAGGTCGCGCCGATGACCGCGAGCACAGCCATGAGGATCATCGCAATCAGCATGGCGTAGCCCCCGCGGGCGCGACGACGGGAGAGCGTGGGGCGGCTGTTGTTCATGCGCGGCTCCATCACAGGCTGCCCTGGATGCGGATGTTCCGAACGGCGATGCGGGTGGTCATCAACTGACGATAGTAATGGTCTTCGTCCGTGCTCGGGGTGTTGTTTTCGATCGCGATCGGGATTCCTCGAAAAACGCGCGCCAGGTCTGGGCGGGACGAGCGGACGACGAGCGAGAGCCGCACCATGTACAGGTCCTCGATCGGATGAGTGCTGTCCAGCTCGTTGTGCCAGTCGAACCCGCCGTCCTGACAGTCCGTGGTCGATCCCGTGGGTCGAACACAGTAGGCGACCTGGAAATCCTCGACGTTGTCGACAACCGGAATGTCGTCATCATCCGGCGACTCGAAGTCCAGGTCCATCATGAGCACAGGGTGCTCGGCGCTGCCCGCCCCGACGTTGTCGCCATCGTCGGCGTCGATGTAGAAGGTCGCGACCTCGGCCCGGGAGCAGGTCATGATCATCGGCAGGTTGCTCGTTCCCGCGCACTTGTTCGCGAAGTCCGCGTAGCTGGTCCCATCCGCAATGGTGACAACCCCCCCGGACGCATCGGGCGCAGACGTCAGGCTCCAGAGGTAGCTCGTGTACTCGCCGATCCCCGCGTAGTCCACGCACAGGATCATCTCGCCGTTCTGCAGTTGCGCGAGCTTGGCCGCGTGGTCGTTGACCTCAGGCACGACGTTCAATGAGGTCGAACCGCAGGCCGGGGGCGAGGTCTCAAACGTGTTGAACACAAGGGCCGGATCCATCGACACGACCGTGATCGCGTCCGACCCGCCGGGCCCCGTACCATCGTAGGAGATCACCGCGGACAAAGCGGCATCCTGATCGCCACCATCACCGAAGGGGCCCCGGGTCACCGTCCCCGTGCCGTAGCCGGCCATGCGGGTCGACCGGCTCAGGATGTCCATGCCCAGACGGATGTTCTGGTGCATCTCCATCTGCTGATCCTGGTACATGAACTGCCGCATCTGCCCGGTGAACAGCGAGTACAGCCCCGCGATGACGAACGCGCCGATGGCGCAAGCGATCATCAGCTCGACAAGGGTAAAGCCGCGCGTCGCCGACAGGCGGGAGAGCGGACGAGGGAGGGAGCGGGTGCGCATCAAGAGTCCCGGAACCGGTAACTGGAGATCGTAGCGGCGTGGTAGGTGCTGAACTGCGAGTCCGGGTAGATGCAGCGAACGCGGAGGCGCAGCCAGTCATCCCCCGAAGCGCTGGCGCCGCCCATGCCCTCGACGTCCCAGCTCACCTGGTAGATCAGCGGGCCGTGCGCCACGTCCGTGTCATTCGCGGCGTTGACAGGGGTGTCGTCCGGCGTGTGCTCCAGCGAGTCCCAGGTCTCCATCGAGGCTGGGTCGGTGCCGCCCATGTCCTGCAGGTCCGAGGGGGATGTGGACAGGTTCCAGTCTTCGGCCAGGAGCTGCTCCAGCTTGGACTGCGCCAGGTAGGAGCAGTCGGTCATGCGCCGGGCGTTCATGTTCGAGCGCACTGCTTGGCTGTGAAAGCCGAACATCACGACGAGCGAGAGCCCGACGATCGCGGAGGCGATCATCACCTCGATCAGCGTGAAGCCGGCGTTTCTGCTCCGCGCACGGAGATAAGTCTGACGTACGTTCATGGCGTGGTCGTGCCTCCCGCTCCGACGCTGCCGCCCGCATGCGCCGTGTTCTCTGAAGTTTCCATGTGGGCCAGCCCACCGCGAGCGACCCGAAGGTACACGCTCGGGTAGCCAGTCTCTGTCTCGCCCGCGCGCTTGTTGACGAATTTCACCGAGATGTAGCCGCCAACAAAATCACCCGCGGGGTTGGTCACAAACCCGCGCGGCGAAAACACGATCGCGTCCTGATTGCCGAGCCCCGGGCCGGAGAGCGGCTCCCAAGGCGCGAGGCTGATGCCAGGACGCTCCTCGGAGCCACCCTCGTCCAGGCTGCGCTCCCCCTGGCTGGTGTTCGCCACGCCGTCTTCATCCAGCGGGAGCGTGTCCCACTCCGTGCTGCCGCGCGACTTGTCGCCCATCTGCAGGATCCAGAAGCCGACCTGCGCTTCTTCCGGGTTCATGTCCGCATCGGACTCGGCCAGCACGATGCGCGCCTCGCGGTTCATCGCGATCGCGAGCCCACGCAGGGTCTGCACGTCGGACTGGAACAGGCGGGCGGCGCTCATGAGACGGAACTGCCCGATTTGATCGCGGCCACTGGACAGCCCCATCGCGATGATGGCGAGCAGGATCCCAACGACGATGGCGAGCTCGGCGAGGGTGTGTCCCCCGCGCGCACCCCGGGCCCTGCGGAGCGGGCGCTGGGAGGGGTGAAGGGGGCCATGCCCGGGTGTCATGCAAGAATCATACCCCATCGTCGGCTGTGCAGGGCCGGAGGACACCTCATGGAACTCCCTTGCAGGGGGCTGTTTCCCGCACGGCCCGATGGACCCAGACACCGATGATGGGCAACTATTTCCCATCTGGGAACTATTTCCCCGCCCCGGCGGGAAGGTGGACCACGCGCTGGCCTGGGCAGGTGTCATCCACATGGCCGCGGCGGTCCAGCACGGTGCGACGCACCCCTTGGATCGCGGGCAGCGCGAGCCCGAGGGCCTGGGCGGCGTCCAGATCCTTGTCCGCCTGCTCCAGCCAGGCATAGACCGGTGGCGCGGTCTCCACGCACTTCGCCCCGTCCACCCGCCCGCCGCTCACCGCCAACAACGTCCGCGCCCGCGTCAGCAGCGCGAGCGCCTGGACACGCCCGCCCCCCTCCTCCGACGTCCGAACCGCCTCGTCCGCCGCCGCCCGCGCCTCCTCGTCGCGGCTCAACAGGAGCAGCGCTTCCGCCCGACCCTGGTGGAATTCCGCGCGCGTCGGATCGGTCTGCACCAGCGTGTCGTAGCGCTTCAACGCAGCCTCGCCATCCCGGCTCGTGAGGTCGAGCAGCGCGAGGCTGTTCTCGATGGTCACGCTGTTGTCGTCGCCCGCCGCAGCCGTGGCCGCCAGCGCCTTCTCAAACGCAGCGCGGGCCTCCTTGGCGTTCCCCTCCGCCATCCACACGCTGCCCAGCCCCTTGTGCCCGAGCGGGCTCTCGGGGTGCACCCGCAGCAGCAGGCTGAACGCCTCGCGGGCCTGGTCCTCCTTCCCGGCCATGTGCCACGCCCATCCGATCCCGTACATCGCGTGTTCGTTGTCCGGGTCCCGCGACAGCGCGCGTCGGAACGCCGCTTCGGCGAGGTCCGGTCGCCCCTCGGCCACCGCATCCTGCCCGGCCTTCAGATCGCTCGCGACGGGATCCCCGAAAAAGTACGCCAGCCCCGCGATCGCCAGCGCGATGGCCACGACGCCCGGTCCCCAGCGCGTCACGTCTCGAACCCCAGCTCACGCACCTTGTACAGGAGCGCCTTGTAGGAGATCTCCAGCACGCGCGCCGCGGCCGCCTTGTTCCCGTTGCTCTCCTTCAGCGCCTGCTCGATCAACCGCCGCTCCAGCGCAGCCGTCTGCCTGGGGATGGACAGATCCCCGGAGACCGGCGCAGTCGTCACCGCTCGAGCGACGTTGGACGGCAAATCGTCGCACGTCAGCACCTTGCCGTCGCAGACCACCATCGCGCGCTCCAGGGCGTTCTCCAGCTGACGCACGTTTCCTGGCCAGCTGTGATGGAGCAGGACGCGCCGGGCGGCCTCCTCGAGCCCGGGGCGGGGCAACCGCAAGCGGCCAGCGAGCTGATCGAGCAGGTGGTCGAGCAACGGCGGGATGTCCTCCGGACGCTCTCTCAAGGGCGGCAGGTGGAGGTGCACGACCGCGAGCCGGTAGTAGAGATCCTCGCGGAACGCCGGGGGCGTCAACGACTGGGCGGAAGCCGCCAGTACGCGCACATCGACCTTCTCATCCGCCCGGGCACCGAGCCGGCGGATGCTCCCTTCTTGCAGCGCCCGGAGCAGTTTTCCCTGCAGCGCCAGCGGCAAATCCCCGATCTCGTCCAGGAACAGCGTGCCGCCATCGGCCTGCTCGAACAGCCCCTGATGCGTGCGGTCCGCGCCGGTGAACGCCCCGCGAACGTACCCGAACAGCTCGCTCTCCAGCAGGTTGTCGGGGATCGCCGCGCAGTTCACCGCGACCCAAGGCTTCGCCACGCGGGTCGAGAGCCGATGAATCGCGCGGGCCAGCACCTCTTTGCCGGTCCCGCTCTCCCCCGTGATCAGCACCGTCGTGTCATGCGGCGCGACACGGCTCGCGATCCGGAGCACCTCGCGCATCGCAGGGGCGTGGGAGATGAAGCCCTCAATGGGCACGCCCGCTCGGTCGGCGAGGCGCACGTTCTCGACCGCCAACGCCCCACGTTCGGCCAGCAGGCGCTCCCGCTCCTCCAGCTTTCGCAACGTGAGGACGATCTCATCCTGCTTGAATGGCTTCGAGACGTAGTCGTACGCCCCTCGTCGCATCGCCTCGAGCGCGGTGTCCACGCTGCCGTAGGCGCTCATCATCACGACAGGCGGCGCTCCCGCCGGCAGCGCATCGAGGAACTGCAGGCCATCCATGTCGGGCATTCGGATGTCGCACAGCACCACGTCCACTCCCCCGAGCCTGCCCAGCGCCTCGCGGCCGTTTCGCGCACTCGAAACCTCGTACCCGACCCGGCCGAGCATCAAGCCGAGGACGTGACGCAGGCTCTCCTCGTCATCGACGACCAGCACGCGCAGGGTGGGTTTGGGCACGGCGGGATCGTATCTCCGCCATGGGGAGCGGGGGGAGTTGGGGCGGCTCGGCTCAATGCCACGGGCCGCTTGAGCGAGGAGCGAGGAGCGGCACGCGAGCTGGCGAGCGTGCTTCGCGAGGACCGCCAGCGGATGCACACGGTGCTGGGGCCCCCGGCGCAGGTACTCCGGCGTCGGGGCGGGGGACGCCGCTGGGCATCGGGGGCGTCTGTTAGGCGACGCCTGTGACCCTCCTTTTCCTCCTCGCGTTTGCCCTCGCCGCGGACCCCTCCGCCTTGCCGGGTCCGCTTGGCTCGGCAGACCCGCTTTTTCTTCGGGCGATGGCGCCCGACGGGCGATGGGTCGTGGCCTGGCAGGCCAGGGTGGACACCGACGGCGACGGCGTTGTTCGGGCGTCGTACGAGCTCGACGGACGTGGATCTCATCCTCACCCACCAGGCGAGTTCCATGGTGACCGGGTCAGCCTCTACCTCCTGACTGCCGAGGCCCCGCTGGGCGAGCCCATCGACGCCTTCGTCGACGCGGATCCGACGGGCCGCTGGCTGGTCGTGCAGCGCGACGGTGCGGCCGAACTTCGGGATGTGGTGTCTGGCGACCGCTCGGTGCTCGGGCGCCCGAGCCATGTGGACTTTTCCGGGGCCGGCGAGCTGCTCCTGCTTCACCGCACCGAGGGGGCCGCACCGGCGATTCACGTTCGGGATCTGGCCACCGGCGCCACCCGGGTGTTGGACACAGGATCCGCGCACATCGAGCGCGCGTCGTGGATGGGGGGGGCCTGGATTGCGTTCCTTGTGGTCGTGGCGGACACGAACAAGGACGGGAAGCTGGACTCTAGCGTCGAGGGGCCTCAAAAGCGCGTCGGCGTGCGGGTGCTGTCCGGCGAGTGGGACGCTTCGGAGTGGCGGGTGCTGCGTTCGTCAGACGGCCGACCCGAGGCACGCCCCGTCCTCGTCGCGGGTTCGTCCGGGCTGCTGGTCCGGGCCGCCGATCAGACGCTCGTCTGGGTGGCTCCCGATGGTGCCGAGCGGGCGGTAGCCCCGGCGTCCTGCGGAGATGTCGAAGGGCTGCTCGAGGATGGTAGCGCGGTCGTTCTCGCGTGCGGCGATCCGCCGACCGCCTGGATCTACGACGCAGAGGGTGCCCACCCCTTGGACGTACCGCTCCGCCACCGGACGGGTGAGCCGGACCGCTTCAGCTTGGGGGCGCCCCGAGGACGCCTCGTTTCGTTGCCCGGCGGGAGGGTCGCCGACCTGGAGGGGCGGATCCTGCTCCCACGGCGATACCTGCGGGATCGGGATTTTGTCACGTTCGGCGACCACATCCTTCGGATCACACGGGCGGGTCGCGCCGTCTGGGGGGACCTCCCCAACGGGGCGCGCAGGATCGTTCACTTCAAAGGCGGGAGCACGGCGATCCAGGGCCAAAGGGGGCGATGGGTCACGCTCCGTGGCCAGACCGTCCAGCTCGTGGACCTCGAGCTCGGCAGGGTCGTCGGGGTGTTGCCGGCTCCGGCCTTGGTCATCCGTGACGATGGGGCCAGCTTGCTGTTTCCCGAAGGCGACGTCGGGCCGCTTCGGTGGGTTTGGGCGCGGTAGCGGGGGGACCGGGCCCAGGGGCGTCATGGGACCTGCGGCCGCGGGTGGCCGCGGGACGCGGGACGCGGGACGCGGGACGCGAGACGCCGCGGGGGATCGGGGGGCTACGGGACGCCGTCGAGGGTCATCCCCGGTGAGGGCTTCGGGGCGGGCAAGAGCCAGAGGGCCTCACCGCGCGTGCCTGGGACATGTTCCGCCGTAACGCCACCTATACCGTGGTCTATCGCCCTTCTGTAATTCCCCACAGACCCGTCAGAGTAGACCGGCTGAAACCAGAACGAGCCGGTGCTCCACCACGATTTCCAGCCCTCGGCGCTGACCACTCGCCCCCCGTACTTGTCGTAAAGAGCGACGGCGACCACTGCGCTCCGCCGACTCTCGCGCCTTCCCCACGTACACGAAAACCAGATTCCGTCCACGTGGCCGGGGAAATCCGAATAGCCGTCAGCGTCGCCGGGGGAATCCGAATAGCATCGGTACCGGTTCGCCGACAATGATCGAACTGGACCGGGCCAAACCCAGAACCACGCCCGACCCTGGTCAGAGCCCCACTCCACCGTCAGACGATGCAGGCCCAACCCCAGGTCCGACGGCAGGGCCACGACGACGGTCGTTTCGCGCCCCGGCTCCACCGTATCCGCGGGGGTGGGCGTGAACGGAGTGTGGGGAACCAGACGTCCGTCCAGGTAGACCCCTTCTATGTCTGACGCTCCACCGACCAGCAAAAGATAACCTCCGACGATCGTCGACCGGGAAACGAACGCAAAGGGGATGAGGGTCACAGGTAGCGCCTCGAAAGCGCGGCAGTAAGCCGGTCCACGTACCAGATGCTCGGGTCCAGGGGGTGTTCCAGCGCCGTGCCTTCCCCCCAGAGCCCCCGATCGAATCCCTCGTGACGGTACCCGCAAGGGTGAAGCAACTCGTGAGCCATGATCGCCGCGAGTCGGAGCATCGCCTCGGTGGGGGATTGGCCCCCATTTACAGCCTCTTGCAGCGCCGTCCACTCATTCGGATCGGTGAACTGCGGCGCTTGGCGCGCTCCCAGGAAAAGCGTGATCATGTCCGACCCGTCAGCCGCCACGCTGGAATAGGCATCTGTGCCCGCGTGCACTCCCCATCCACTGATATGGTTTGCCAGGTTGCAATGGCCAGTTGGTTGCACAGTTAGCGTCAAGGAGCGGCTGGACCCGCCCGACACGGACTGGCAGAAGCACTGAAGCATGCCCCGGCCGGTGTCCAGGGTCGGAGTCGTCAGGTCGACATCAGGGAGCCGACCCAACCGTCGACACGCTACCGCAATGGCAATGTCCGCGTTTGCGATAAGCAGGTTGTAGGCGTAGCGCACCGTGTTTTCTACGTCCATCTGCGGGCTGCACGCCGAGCCGGGCCCCCACTCCACCGACACCCCGTCCGGGAGGGTGTTTGCGGGAGGGAGGTACGGCTGACTCGAATAGTCCACCCGCTCCCTATTCGCGCAACAATCGTCCTCCTCCTGCTCCTCCTCCTCGTCCTGTTCCTCCGGATCAGCCTCTCGAAACCCCTCCAGGCCACAATCATCGCACGTCGCCGACTGGGTGGTGTAGTCGAATGTGTAATCAGGGCACCTGTCGGTGCACCAGACCGCCCCGCCCCCAATCTCGCACGTGACATTCAAGCAGCATTTCCCAATCGACGGGTCGTACCAAAAGCCGCCTATCGCGTAGGAGCAACCCGTGGCGGTGCCGTTGGCAGCCGCGCAAGCGGCGATGTAGGATTCACCGCCCGTGCCCAAGCAGTCCTCCTCCACGACCTCCGCGCAACTGCAGTTCCCCTGATATGTGATACAATCCACCGTGATCGAACAACCACCCCCCAACGCGCCCGGCACCCACCCTTCAGGGTCCGACGCGTACGCATACGAGCTCAAATCGCCCCCCTGCTGGCAGATCGAATCCAGGTCCGTCGTGCAACATCGGCAGGGGTCCAGCTCCCCGCCGAAGTTTCGGCCTCGCGGTCCCGACGAAGGCGGCGTCTCCGCACCCGCCGGCGCCCCCCCAAACCCTCCCCTCAGCGGCAACCCAAACGCCGTCGGCACGTTCCGCGTCCCCACCAACGACCCCGCATACGCACCCGCGTCGCGCACGCCCCGGCGGAATCGCTTGTGGTCGTCATCGGTGAGCATCTGCATGGCTACGACCGCGCGCCGATGGCGACCGAGACGTTGCCCTGGCCGTTGGTGCCCGACGACATGAAGTATTGAATCCCAAACCGAATCCACATCACCGAAGCCGTACCGCCGGCGGGGGTCAGATCGCTCGTGCAGGCCTCGCCATCGCCCGAATGATCGCTGTCCACCGTGGCCCACGCGTTGGGCACGTTCGGGTTCGTCGTGGCCGTCTGGTAGGCCACCTTGAACTTGAACGCCGCCGACGAAGTACCAGACGAGATGAACGCCGCGCGGTGCTTTGCCGCCCCAAGCACCGGCATCCATCCGGTGACCGGCTGAAAGTACGACGACGTGTCCGGCGCGAGGAGCTGGTACGTGCCGCTCCCGACGATCGAGCCACACGCATTGTAGGAAAGCTGCAGGGCCACATCCGCCTGGCTGGTGCCCGGGACCGTGGACTCGTTGTACATGATGCCGAACCGGATGAAGAACTTGCCGCCGGTAACCCCGGTCACGCTGACGTCGCCCGTGCAGATCTCGCCGGTGGTCGTGCGGAGGGAGTCGAGCGTGGCCCAGGCGTCGGGATTGTCCTTCCGAGCCA
>CANKNP010000016.1 GCA_947483545.1 Deltaproteobacteria bacterium
AAGTCCTTCCGGGGACTTATGGCGGTGCTGTGTGCCGAGCGCCCGGGCTGGCCTCAGCGTCTTCGGCATCCAGCCTCCCGTGGACCGGGGGGGCCCGCCGCAGCGGATGCCCAACCGCACCCCGGCTCGCGGGGGGCGTGGGGGGCGAAGCCCCCCACAAAGCAGAGCGGGTGCGGAATCCAGCATTGGCCAAAAAACACCTGCCAAAATCTCTAGAGTGGCGGCGGAAGGATCTTCGGGTTGATCACGTAGCGGAGCGCTTCGTCGTAGGCGACACGGCCCGCCAGCACGGCCTCCTTGAGCGCTGTGTCCATCGTCATCATCCCGTCGCGGCGCGAGGTCTCCATGATCGTCGCCATCTGGTGCAGCTTGTTGTCCCGGATCAGCGCGCGCACCGCCGGGGTGCCGACCAGCAGCTCAAACACCCCGACACGGCCCCCCCCCAGCTTTCGCTGCAGGAGTCGTTGGGACACCACACCCAGCAACGACGACGACAGCTGCGCCAGTGCCTGTCCCTGCTGCGCGGCGGGAAAGACATCGATGATCCGGTCCATCGCCTGGCCCGCGTCGTTTGCATGCAAGGTGGCCAACACAAGGTGGCCCGTCTCGGCGGCTGTCAGGGCCGCGGAGATCGTCTCCGCGTCGCGCATCTCGCCCACCAGGATGACGTCGGGATCCTGCCGCAGCACATATTTGAGCGCCGCCGCAAAGCTGCGTGTGTCCGCCGAGACCTCCCGTTGGTCCACCGTGGAGAGCACACTGCGATGGGAATACTCGATGGGGTCTTCCACCGTCAGGATGCGGCAAGCGCGCGTCGTGTTGATGCGGTGCACGAGGCACGCCAGCGTCGTTGACTTGCCGGCGCCGGTCGGCCCAACCACCATCAACAAGCCCTGGTGGCGCTCCCCCAAGTGGATGAGCGCATCGGGCAGGCCAAGCTCCTCTGCGGTCGGGATCTCTGAGGCGATGGCCCGGAGCGCGGCGGCCATGCGGCCTTTTTGGAAATAGGCGTTGACGCGGAAGCGTCGGTCGGCGTCGATGGCCAGGGCAAAGTCCACCTCCCGCTCCAGCTCGTAGATCGCCCGTTGCCGCGTCGTCATCACCGAGTTGAGCAACATCCGCATGTCGCCTTCCGAGAGCACCTCTTCGGCGAGCGGCGTGAGGTTTCCGGAGACGCGGATGAGGGGCCGCCGCCCGCTGGTCAGGTGCAGGTCGCTCGCGCCGCGCTCATCGGCCTCGCGGAGCATGGCGCGCAGATCGAGGCCGGAGCTCTGCCGGTCGGCCCCTCGAAAGCTCGACACACCGGTGGTCATGCCCCTCGCGTTCAGCGCGAATTCATCGGGGTTGTTGGCGTAGTGCATGCCGATCTCGTAGGTGATCTGGCCGCCCCGATAAAGCCGCAGCAGCGCGTCATTGAACGAAACCATCCCCTCGCCGTTCGAGGCGCGCAGGTGGTCACCCAGTTCATCGACCCGCTGATCCCGCAGCAGGCGCGCGACGGCGGGCGTGTTTGTGAGCACCTCGACGGCGCAGACGCGGCCGGCGGTCGCCTCGTGCGTCGCGGGGAGGAGCCGCTGGCTCACGATGCCGACCAACGAGAGCGACAGGTCCATCGCGGCCTGCCCACGCAGATGTTCCGGGAAGTACGAAAGGATTCGCTGGAGGGTCTGCGTCGCGTCGATGGTGTGCAGGCTCGCGAACACCAGGTGCCCCGTCAAAGCGGCGGAGAGCGCGACCGACATCGTGTCCACATCGCGCATCTCGCCGATCAGCAGCACGTCGGGGCTCTGGCGCACCGCGTGCCGAAGGCCCTCGCGAAAGCTCACCGAGTCGTTGCCGATCTCCCGCTGCGTGACCCGGGAGCGGACGTCCTGGTGGACGAACTCGATGGGGTCCTCCAGCGTGAGGATGTGGGCGCTGCGGGTCTTGTTGATGTGGTGGATCAACGCCGCGAGGGTGGTGGACTTGCCGGAACCTGTCGCACCGGTGACGAGCACAAGCCCCCGAGGCGCGTCCGCAAAACGACGGACATCCTCGGGGAGCCCGAGATCTTCGAGGTCGAGGGAGCCCGGCGGTACGGCGCGCGCGACGCAGGCGAGCTGCCCCTGTTGCCGTAGGAGCGCGAGGCGAAAACGACGCGGCGCACCGGCAGATGCGGCGGTTTGCGGCGTCGAGTAGCCCACGTCTAGATCCCCCGCGCTGTCGAAGCGGGCCCGCTGCTCCGCGGTGAGGACGAGCTCCAGGAGCTGTTCGAGGTCGCGGCGTGTGAGCGGCTGGGCCCGGAGTGCTGAGACCGACCCGTTGACGCGGGCTGCGGGGACCTTGCCTTCAGCGAGGAAGAGGTCCGAGGCGCCGGAGGTCTCCATTGCGGCGAGCAGGGGGAGGATCTGGGACATGCGGGGCAAGGTAGCGCGGGCGGCATTCTCCGGAGTGACGGATCGGGAGGGCCTCCCTTTCGTTCGGTCGGTGACGGATCGGGAGGGCCTCCCTTTCGCTCACTCGGTGTGCTTCTCGCCGGTCCCGCCCGCCCGAGGCCCCGCGGCGTCCCCCGGCCCGGGCCGGCGGCGCGATGATGGCCTTGAGCCGCCCAAAAAGAATCAAGTTCCTGCCGATTTTCGACTTCCGCTGCGCCCCCTCGCCCGGGATGTTCCGGGGGTCCGGTACGCCTGCGCCGGGACAGGTTAGCTCCCCCTGCCCGGAGCCTGCATGACCCAGATCCCCCCCTTTCCCGCCCGAGACTACGCCTTCACCCCTTACGTCGCCGCTCAGAACTGGATCGGCGGGCATTGGGTGGATGCGCAGAGCGGCGCCTCGCTCGCCGTCGAGAACCCCCGCCACGCTCGGGAGATGTCGCGGGTCGCGATGTCTGGCGCGGCAGACGTGGACGCTGCCGTGAAGGCCGCTGCGCTGGCGTTCAAGACCTGGAAGAACGTGCCGATCAAGGAGCGGGCGGATGTGTTCTACCGGCTCAAGCAGCTCATGGAGCGGGACCTGGACGAGCTCGCCTGGCTCGCCTCGCACGAGAACGGCAAGACCTTCGCGGAGGCGAAGGCCAGCGTGATGAAGGGCATTGAATGCGTCGAGTTCGGCGCGTCCTTGCCCAACATCGCGGCGGGCGAGCAGCTCGACGTGAGCCGGGGCGTAAACTGCCGCATCGAGCACGAGCCCTTGGGCGTCGTCGCGGGGGTCACGCCGTTCAACTTCCCGATCATGGTGCCTTTGTGGATGCTGCCCCAGGCCATCGTCGGCGGGAACACCTTCGTGCTCAAGCCCTCCGAGCAGGTGCCGCTGGGCGCGGTCAAGCTCGCGATGCTGCTCAAGGAGGCGGGCCTGCCAGACGGCGTGTTCAACCTCGTGAACGGCGGTGTGGACGCCGTGAACGCGCTCGCAGACCACCCGGACATCAAGGCCATCGCGTTTGTCGGATCGACGAAAGTCGCGAAGCTGCTCTACGCGCGCGGCGCGCAGACGGGCAAGTCGATGTTGTGCCTGGGCGGGGCGAAGAACCACCTCATCGTCGTGCCGGACGCGGATGTGGCGTTGACGGCTGCGAATGTCGTCGCGTCGTACACCGGCTGTGCGGGTCAACGCTGCATGGCGGCTTCCGTGCTGCTCGCGGTTGGGGATGTCTCCCACGTGATCGACGCGATCGTCGAGCAGTCGAAGAAGCTCCAACTTGGCAGCGAGATCGGCTCGATCATCAATGCAACGTCGGTCGAACGCATCAACGGCTACATCGACGACGCCGAGAAGCGTGGCGCGAAGGTGGTTGTAGACGGGCGTGGCCAGGTCGGCGATGCGCAGGGCTATTGGGTCGGCCCGACCGTCATCGACGGCGTGGCGACAGACATGCCGGCGGCGACGCAGGAGATCTTCGGCCCCGTGCTCTCGATTGTGCACGTCGCGACGCTGGACCAGGCCCTCGCCATCGAGAACGCCAACGCCTATGGCAACGCCGCCTGCATCTACACGACGTCGGGCGCGGTCGCCCGCTACGTGACTGAGCGCGTCGAAGCTGGCATGGTCGGCGTGAACGTCGGCGTGCCGGTCCCCCGCGAGCCGTTCGGCTTCGGCGGTTGGAACGACAGCAAGTTTGGCAGCGGCAACATCACCGGCATGGACGGCTACCGCTTCTGGACCCGCCCGCGCAAGGTCACCACCAAGTGGCAATTGCAGCCTGACACCAACTGGATGTCCTGAGGGTTCCGCCATGACCATGACGTCGCAAGAGATGATCGCCCTGTGCAAGAAGCACACGCTCTACACCTGGGCCGCACAGGACGCTGTGGACCCGCTCGCGATCCAAAGCGCGGAGGGCGTGTACCTCTACACTGTCGATGGCCAGCGGATCCTGGACTTCAACTCGCAGTTGATGAGCGTGCTCATCGGCCACGGTCACAAAACCGTGATCGAGGCCATGAAGAAGCAGATGGAGACGCTGATCTATTGCTACCCGCAAACGGCCACCGAGCCGCGCGCGATCCTCGGAAAAATGCTCTCCGAGCTGGTCCCCGGGGATATTGACAGCTTCTTTTTCACCACCGGCGGGGCCGAGGCCAACGAGAACGCCATCAAGATCGCGCGGCAATACACCGGCCGCTTCAAGATCCTCTCCCGCTACCGCAGCTACCATGGCGCCACCAACGCGACGATGCAGCTCACCGGCGATCCCCGCCGCTGGGCGAGCGAGCCCGGCGCGCCCGGCTTCATCCGCGTCATGGACCCCGTGCCGCTCGACTTCTCGTTTGGCACCACCGACGAGGAGCGCACGCGCAATCACCTCATCTACCTGGAGGAGATGATCCAGTACGAGGGACCGAACCAAATCGCGGCGTTCTTCATCGAGCCGGTCACGGGCACCAACGGCGTATTGATCCCGCCCGCCGGCTGGCTCCAAGGCGTGCGTGCGCTCACCAAGAAGTACGGCATCCTGCTCGTTTGCGACGAGGTGATGGCGGGCTTCGGGCGCACTGGAAAATGGTTCTCCTTCGAGCATGGCGACATCGTGCCCGACATCGTCACGATGGCGAAGGGGCTGACCAGCTCCTACGTGCCGCTCGGCGCCATGGGCGTGAGCGCCCCCATCGCCGAATACATGCGCAGCCACGTGTTCTCCGGGGGCTTGACCTACAACTCCCACCCGCTCGCGATGGCCTGCGCTGTCGCCGTCTTGCAGGTGATGAAGGATGAACGCCTCGTCGAGAACGCCGCCCGTTTGGAGTCGGTCATGCGCTCCGAGATGGACCGGCTCCAGGCCAAGCATCCGTCGGTCAAGGAGGGCCGCGCCATCGGCCTCTTCGGCATGTTTGACATACGCCGGAACAGCCGCGGAGACTTGATCGCGCCCTACAACGGCGCCCACCCCGCGATGGGCAAGCTCGGCAAGTTCTTCCGCGAGGAGGGCCTGTTCACCTTCATGCGTTGGTCCAGCTTCTCCGCGATCCCGCCGCTCTCGATCACCGAGGCCCAACTCAAGGAGGGTTTTGAGATCGTGGACCGGGGGTTGGAGATTACGGATGCGGTGTTCGAGGGGTGACCCCTACAACCGCGGCTCCATGTCCACATCCCGCAGCATCCGCCGCCGCTCGTGGATCTGACTCGTGTCGTGGTCCACGAACAGCGACTTGATCATGTCGGTCGCCACCTCGAACTGTTTGCGAATTCCGACCATCTTCATCAGGTAGACCAGCGCCCACATGTGCCAGGCCAGCACCCCCGACACCGGGATTCCCATGAGGCTCGCGACCGTTGAGTGTTTGCCGAGCCCGACGAAATACCCCAAATCCCGGTAGCGCAACGTCATCGGCTTGCCACCCGAAAGCTCTGCCAGCAGGTTGTGGACCGCGACCCGGCCCATCTGCATCGCACCCTGCGCCACGGCGGGCACCGGCGTGCCCGTCTCGTCCGCGCAGTCGGCAGCGTCCCCGATGGCCCACACGCCGTCGGCCACCTTGCAGCCCGTGTCCGACTTTAGTTTTCCTGCGCGGCCGGTCGGCCAGGGCCAGGGGGTGTCGAGCGGCTGGCCCCGAATCCCCGTGGTCCAGACCAGCGTGTGTGCAGGAACGACGGTGCCGTCATCCAGCGAGATGCAGGCCTGATCGACCTTGGTCACCTTTCGGTTCAGCACCACCGTCACGCCCACACCGCGCAGGTGCGCCAACGCCGCTTCGGAATGTTCCGGCTTCAACCCGCCGAGCAGTCGCTCGCCTGCCTCCACGAGGTGGACGCTGACGAGGTTCTGCGGCACGCCCGGGTACAACGACTTCATCGTGGAGTGGAACATGTGCATGAGCTCGCTACACACTTCCACCCCGGTGATCCCTCCCCCGGCGATCACAAACGTGAGCAGCCGGCGCCTTGTATTGGGGTCCGTCGCCTGGTCGGCCAATTCCCACATCTCGACGACCTGGGCGCGGAGCCGAATCGCATCCATGAGGGTCTTGAACGCGAACGCGTTCTCCTGGGCGCCGGGGATGCCAAAAAAGTTGGTCGTGGACCCGGCGGCGATGATCAGGCGGTCGTAAGGAACCGTCAGATCGTTGTGCAAGTACAGGATCTTCTTGTCGATGTCTACCGTGCGCACCTTGTTCCGAATGAACCGGATCCCGTATTGCTGACACACCCGCCGGAGCGGGTAGACGATGTGGCGGGTCTCGATGGCACCGGTGGCGACGGAGGGCAACAACGGGTTGAACTGGAAAAAGTTCTCCTTGTCGATGAGGGTGACGGTCACCTTGCCGCGGCGGATGGCCGACTTGAGCGACTTGCAGGCTTCGAGGCCGCCAAAGCCCCCGCCGATGATGACAACATGGGTCATAGGACCATGGCCTCGTGGTGGAACTCTCGTCCGATTTGGAACGCGCCGAGCGGAATATCGCGCTCCAGCACGGAGACGGAAGGGGGGCGCCCGTGGCGGGCCAACGCCTCGACAAGGAGCGCTGAGAACGGGCCGAACATCGCGCCGTGGCCGGAATATCCGGCGGCGCGGATCACGTTCGAGAGCGCGGGATCACGGTCGATAAACGGGTTGTGGTCGGGGGTGGTGCCGTAGTAGCCGCAGGTGGTCGCGGAGATGCCCGCGAATTCTCCAATCCCCGGGATCGCCTCGGCGAGGGTCGCCCAGGTCTGGAAGCCGAGAGTGTCGGTGCCGGACTTGTGGAAGAACGCAGGCTCGATCCTGTCTTGATCGTCATAGCTGAACCCCGGCTCAGCGGGCGTGTCGTGGGCCCAACCGCAGAGCAGGCTATTGGCGTTCTCCGGGCGGCAGTAGGCGCCGCTCGGGGAGATGACCAGGGGCATCGCGGAGAAAGTACGCTCGCCCTCCTCGCCACCGAACACCGAACCGTCCCGCTGCACAAACCAGAGGTAGCGTTTGAGAGGCGAAATGGGCAGTTTGGTAAACCCCAAGCGGCCCTGCAGCGCGGCGTCAAAGGCGTTGGTGCAGTCGATCACCAGGTCGGCTTCGACCCGACCGTTCGGCGTGACCAAGGCGGTCACCCGATCGCCGGCGTGATCGGCGCCGATCACCGGGGTCCCGACCTGTACAGTGGCCCCAAGCCTTTGCGCCGCTGCGATCGCCTCGTTGTAGACGGTTTGAGGGTGCAAGAAACCGTCCGTCGGACAGAACGTGCCGCCGAGCACGGCCAGGGGTTCGATCCAGGGGAACCGCGCGACGAGATCCTGCGACTCCAGCGCGTTCACCTCGGTGAGGCCGAACGCACGCTGCATCTCCACCCGCGCACAGGCCGCCTGCCACGCCTCCTGGTGTGCGTGCAGGAACAGGTAGCCATTCTGCACGATGGGCACCTCGGTGCCCCCGACCAGCTCGGGGAACCGCCGGTAGAAGTCCACGGAGTACCGCATCCCCACGACCGTCTCCGGGGTCGAGAACTGTTGGCGAATCCCCGCCGCAGTTCTCGAGGACGAGCCCGCGCCGACATGCGCGCCCTCCAGCACGGTGACCTGCCAGCCGGCAGCCTGCAGGCGACAGGCGACAAGCCCGCCGGTGATTCCTGCGCCGATGACGACCGCGTGGGGGCGGGAACCGGCGAAGGCGGGCGGGGACGGCATCGCGCGCGGGTAACCCGGAGGGCGAGGGGTCCGCCGCATGCTGTGCCGGGGCCTTCCAGCGGATATGCACACCAAACCCATGGAGGAAGCCATGTCTGTTCTGCAACGCATCCAAAATGACACAGCCGCCACTGAGGCCTACCGCGCGCGGATGGAGTGGCTGCGCATCGAGCGCGGAGAGGCGGAGGCCCGAGAAGCGGCTGAGGTGGGCATGGCGAACGCCCTGGCGGAGTTGGAGAAGGAGCGAGCTGAGAAAGCAAAGGAGCGAGCCCAGAAGGAGACGGCGTTGGCCGAGAAGGAGGCGGCGTTGGCCGAAAAGGAGACGGCGTTGGCAGAGAAGGAGAGCGAGCGCGCCCAGAAGGAGACCGAGCGCGCCGAGAAGGCGGCGGCGCTTCGAGAGATCGATCGGCTCCGAGCCCGTCTACGCGAACGGGGCGAGTAGCGGGGGCGGGCCGCGGCACACTGCTGTGCATCGGATGGCGAAAACGGCGTGCCGATGGTTCCGTTCATGGAATTTTCTGAGGCCCTCCGTTCCTCTCATGAGAGTTTTGGCGGCCCTCCGTTGCTCCCACCGCCGCCCGGATTTTCAGCGGCGCTTCACGGCCCGGTTGAGCGGCGCGGCCCCGGGTCCCCAGCCGCCCCGCCTCTCCCCGATCCCGCTCTCCCCCGCCTCCGCGCTAAGCTCCCGCGGTGCCGACCTTCCGCCAGTTCCTGCTGCTCTCGCTCCTCTGGGCAGCGGTCGCCTGGATCACCAGCGCGATCTGGGGCGTGATGGACCTGCACCAGCCCTGGCGCGAGGCCTTTTTTCACTACTATGCCGTGCGGGCGCCCTTTGTTGGCGCGGTGGTGGGCATCCTCTGGGCGCCGGTGCTGTGCGCTGGCATGGTCCCAGGGCGGCCGAGCCGGCTGGCGGGGCGGTTGCCTGGGCTCGCCGTGGAGGGGAGGACCCGGCTTTGGGTGCGCGCGATCCAGGGGTCGGTCACCGGCGTGCTCATCGGGCCCACCGGCACGATCCTCTCGCTGCTGATCTGGCCCAACGACACGCAGAACTCCCGGTGGGAGGCGTTCAAGTGGGGCGGCTTCATCTGGTACTCCGACTGGAAGATCTTCGTGCCGATCGGCACCATCGCGGGGATCTTGAGCGTCTGGGTGGCGCTTCGCCTCCGGCAACGGCCCAACTGATGCGCTTGAAATCGGGGGCTTGCCCCAAACCCGGCAGAAACCCAACATGAACGTGCTCTTGTGGGGGCGGGCGGAGTACGAACGCCCGTTGACCGCGCTGCGGGACCTGCCGGCCACGGTGATCACGGCGCTCGGCGAGGGTGCGCCCCTCGAGGAGGCCGACGTGATCGTGGTCCCGAGCCGACAGCGAGTGAGGGCCGAGCACATCCCGCGGATGAAGCGGGCGCGGCTTGTGCTGACCACAACCTCGGGCTTCGATCACGTGGATGTGGACGCGGTCCGAGCGGCCGGGATCGCCTGCGCACGGCTCCCGCTGGCCCGGCGGGATGCCGTCGTGCAGACCGCCCTGGGGATGTTGCTCTCGCTGACCCGACGGCTGGGCGCGTTGCAGGAGCCCGCCGCCCGCGGACACTGGGATCGTGCGGAGCTGCCCGTGTGGAACCCTGTGCTGCTCGGCACCGTCGGGGTGATTGGGCACGGGGTGATAGGCCAGGTGATGGCGCGGCAGTTGGAGTCGTTGGGCGCCCGGGTGTTGCGCTGCGACCCGCTGCTCCCCGATTCGGTGGACGTCGACCAGATCGTCGCCGAGGCCGACGCGATCACGCTCCACTGCGAGCTCACGCCCACGTCGGCGGGCATGTTCGACGCCTCGCGGATCGCCCGGATGCAGCCTGGGAGCGTGCTCGTCAACACCGCCAGGGGCCGACTCCTGGACACCACCGCAGCGCTCGACGCGCTGGGCACGGGGCACCTCGCGGGCCTGGGCATCGACGTGTTCCCGACCGAGCCGCCCGGCGATCTCGCGCGCTTTGTCGGGCCCCGCTGTATCGTCACGCCCCACGCAGCAGGTTGGCACCCCGGCTTGGACGATGCGATCGCGGAGGGCATCGCAAATGCAGTACACGCGCTGCTCCTCGACCGATCTGTGCCCTTCTCGCTCACACGCTGAACTACTACCCGCAGAGTTCCCCGTGACGTGCGCGAATCTTGACCCCGCGCAGACGCCGACAGGCAAGCCCGCGGCCCTTCAGGCCGCGAGGAGGGGGGAGGCCGCGTGTCGCGGCCGGCGCGGGGGGAGGACGTGTCCTCCCCCCGCCCAGCAAGGAGCAGCGCGGGCCCTCGGCGCTCCGGGTTGGTTTGCGGGCCGTGCCCGCGCTGTGAGCAGGGCCGATTCCCACACGTCCCGAGCCATTTCGCGCAGAATCCCCGCGAACAGCGATGGGATCCTCCGTCTTCAACTGGCACGGTTCTTGCTTGGGTCGAACCAACCGGGCTGACGATCGACGTCGCCGGCCAAGTCGTCCCCAATCCCTCAGGAGTCCCCATGCCAACGTCCGATACGCCCTTCAACGAAAAGCTCGAATACCTCCACCGCCTGCGCGATGAGCTCGGCCTCCAGATCCACCTCGGCGCCGAGGACATCCGGGAGGAGTGGGAGCACGCGGAGGTTCGCTGGGCGCGCCTGCAAGGGGAGGTCAAGCGGCTCGCCGAAGCATCGAAGCGGCCCTCCAAAAAGCTGAAGTCCGCTGCAGTTGCGCTCGCTCACGAGGTCGGGATCTCGTATACGCGCATCCAGTCGGCGTTGCAGCGTCCGGCGTAGCGACGGCAGTCCTCTCCCCGAACTGGCGGCTCGGGCCCGCGTGATAGCCGTGCTTGATGTACTGCTTCTCCGAACCGGTTGGCCCCGTCCTCAGTACCCGCATTTTTGCTCGTGGGCTGGGCCTCCCGAACGCCGACATCTCGGCGTAGCCAGCGGTGTACGCTGGACGCGCCGCGCTCCTCGGAATCGCGCTCGCCGCCTGCCACCCCGACCCCGGGGCCGTGGTGACCCTCACGCTCGCCGACGGGACCGCGGTGACCGGTACCATCGCCCACGAGTACGACCGCCGCAGCAACATCCTCCACCCGCAGGAGCGAGCGCCCAACGTCTACGCTGTCCTCACTGCGCCCGGCGACGTGCGCCTCGTGCCGGCGGACACGGTGGTCTGGACCTCCGTACACGGGCGGGAGATCGTCCCCACGCGATGGGCACAAAATCGCGCCGGCCCGGTCACCCTGGAGCGCCTGCCGTTCGACGGCGCGTGGCAGGTCCACGAGGACGGTCGAACCTACCACGCCCACGAGGGCGGCTGCGGCGACTTCGCCCTCGACCTTGACCGAGGGCCGAACGACGCCTTCGGCGCCCCCGTCACGTCTCCTGCCACCGGCACGGTGTCCATAGCGGTGGGGGACCGCCCGGACCACGACCCCAAGACGCCGGCGACGACTGGCGCGAACGCCGTGTTCATCACGTCTGGCGCCCCCTTCGAGATCGGGATGTACCACTTCGGCCAAGGGAGCCTGCGGATCGCGGGGGGCGCGCGGGTGTCCGCCGGCCAGGCGTTGGGCGTGGTCGGCACCAGCGGCACGACCTACGGCGCGCACCTTCACCTCGGGGTCTTTCTACGCGGCGACGCCCTCCCCAAGGGGAGCTGCCACGGGTGGTCCGTGCCGTTCGTTTTCGACAGGCTCTACGTGTCCGCCCGAACGACCGGCGGTGTGCTTCGGCAGGCCGTTTACCCGCGGACGGGGGAGTGGGTCTCCAACGCGCCGTTCTGACGACGGTGGGCCTTCGTTCAAGCCCGGTGGTATCGTGCGGCTGGAAGGTCCTCTCCATGCTGCGCTACACCGCCCTCGCCGATTCTCCCGCCGCGCGAGGGCGCGCGCCGGGATTATCGGCCAGTGTTGGCCAAGAACGCCCGCATTCGCGGGCTTGTGTTCGCGTCGATTCGGGCGGGTCCGGCGCTACCGCGCCGTTCCTGCCCGAGACGCAAACACGGGAGCCAGCTTTGAAGGCACGCACTTCCTGCGGCCTTCAATTCTGGCTCCTCCTGGTTGCCTGCCGCGCGGGAGGTGGCGTCCCCTTGGGCGATCTCGATCCCGCAGCCGATTCCGACCCGATCGAGGATCTGCCCTCCGCAGACTCCGACTCCGCCGATCCGGAGCCTGTGGACGAAGCCGACGCGGTGTTCGACCTGACCGCGGTCCACCGCATCGAGCTGACCATGGCGCCTGCAGACTGGCTCCAGGTGCGCGACAACCCCGGGACGGAGGCCTGGTACGCGGCCGATTTCCTCTGGGACGGCGAACCCATCGCCGGGATCGGCATCCGCGCCTTCGGACAGGGCTCGGTGGTGGCCGGCAAGCCACCGTTGAAGCTCGACTTCGATCACTACACCGACGGGGTGGAGTGGCGCGGACTGGAGCAGATCAAGCTGGACAGTTCGACGCAAGACGCTGGCTTCTTGAACGAGGCCGTCGGGACCAGGGTGCTGCGGGAGATGGGGCTGCCCGCGGCCCGAACCGGCTGGGCGGACGTCTCGGTCAACGGGGAGCACGCCGGCCTGTTCATCGTGCTGGAGTCCATCGACGACCAGTTCGTGAAGCGCTGGTTCGGCGAGGACGATCAGCCCCTCTACGGCATGGGCACCTGGATGTACGGCCAGGGGCTCAACCCCATCACGTGGGGCACGGTGCTCGATTGGTACGAGCCGCAGACCTCGGTCGGCGGCGACGGCAGCGAGATCCTCGCGGCGATCACGGCCACCGCGACGGGCAGCGACGCGGAATTCGAAGCGGCGGTGGACGTGGACGCGTTCACCCGAATCGCGGTGGCGCGGGCGGCGATCGGCGCCATCGACTCGTTCGCGGCGGACGGCAACAACTTCTACCTGCATGTGCAGGACGGTCGGATCTCCCCCATCGCTTGGGACCTGGACGCCGACCTCGGGTACCCCTACTACTTCGACAACGCCTTGCAGATGGGGCTCGAGGAGCCCTGGCTGTGGTCCCACGCGCGCAACAACCCCATGACCGGCGCCATCTACTCCGATCCCGTCCACGCGCGGGCGGTCGCCGCAGGCTGGGACCTCCAGGGCTGGCTCGACCAACTCCTTCAGGGACCGCTCGATTGGTCCACCGTCGATGCCCAGGTCGTCGGATACGCCGAGGTGATCCACGACTCCGCCTGCGCGGACACCTACAATTCCTGCACGTCGTTCGAGCACCGGGTGGTGGACCTGCGCTTCTTCTTGCACACCCGGCTCTCCACGCTCGCCGGCGGGGAGGTCGCGGCATGCGGCGCGTCACCGGCCTGGACGGTGGAGGCCCAGCAGGGTTCGGTGAGCGTGAACGCGACCACCTGGGGCCCAGGCTTGATGGTGGGTGGCGAGCACGCCTGCACCGGGCTCTATGCACCCGCCCCGAGCCGACTCGCGCTGACCGTGGGGGCCGGGACCCTCTCGGGCGCGGCGGGTGTCCAGGACCAGAACATGAACCCATCTGCCGGCGTGCGCTTCAGCATCGAGCAAGCGGGCGTCGTGCTCTGGGAGAGCGGGCTCGCACCGGCCTACACCGCCGCCGCGCCGTTCTCGGTGCCGGTGGCTGCGGGGAGCGTGGAGCTGGTAGCGGAGGGGAGCGGCGGGGCGAGCTGGGTGGACCTTTGGGTGCCGTGAGGGGCGCCAGGGCCACTACGTCATAAACCCCGCGTTCGGCAGCTTCTCCATCTGCTCGCTGTCCACCTCGGTGAACGGCGGCCGCACACCCATCCGCAGGATGTGCTTCGTCGCGGCGACGTCCCCCGCGCGGGTCAGCGCCTGGCTCCGGGCGCGCCATGCCTCGCCCAGCTCCTCTTTGCCGCGCCACAGCCGGGACGCCATCTCCGGCCACACGTTCGCGGCCTTGCTGACGAGCCCGGCGAGCCCGTGGGTGCCGCGCAGCTCACCCGCCAGCCCGTCATCGCCGAGCCACGCGCGACCGGGGAACTGCTTGGCCAGCCGACGGACGCGGAACGCATCCCCAAAGCTGTCCAAAAAGCCGGCGATCCCGATCTCGCCGCTCAGCCGCTCCAACATCGTCGGGGACAGGTCATTGCCAAAGGCCGGGTGCATCCACGCGAAGATCGGGATGTGCACGGCCATCGCGGCCGTGCGATACCAGCTCATCAGCGCCTCGGGCTGAAGGGTGTGCAGCAGGGGCGGGGGCAAGATCACACCCATGGCACCCGAGGCCTCAGCGTGCTTTGCCAGGCGCGCAACTTGCCCGGGAGAAGGCGCCCAGATGCAGGGTAGCACCGGCTTTCCGGTCCCGACATCGCAGCACAACGTGATGATCTGCTCCTTCTCCTCGGGGTCGAGCCACAGGAACTCGTCGGCGAGCGGGGCGAGACCCTCCCCGCCGCTCCCCAGGAGCCAGAGCAGGTGCGCGCGCAACGCCCCGGTGTCAACGCGGCTGGTGCGGGCGAAGGGGACGACGTTGGCGACCAGCAGGCTCAAGGAAGGGTCCGGCGGAGTGCGGGGTTGAACGCACGGCTGCGACAAGAGTTTTACACGTCTGGCGCGCTTGCCCAAGATATTCCTCTACCCGCCCCGACCCGACCGGAGTCCCCTCGATGCTGCTCCTTGTCTCGATGACCCTCTGCCCGCTGGTGGACGCCGCGGTGCTGAAGCCGACGTGGTCTGCCTCTTCCTACGCCCCGACCGCCGAGGGTGTGAGCTATGCAGCTTCAAACCTGGGAGATGGCAAGGCGTCGAGCGCCTGGTTCGAAGGCGTGGACGGCAGCGGGCTCAACGAATGGGTGCAGGCCGACTTCGGCGCCGAGAAGACGATCACTGGCTTTTCGATCTGGACCGGCTGGTGGTACACGGCATCGCAGTGGACCCACTACAGCCGTCCAAAGACGCTGCTGGTCGAGTTCTCCGACGGGACGACCCAGGAGTTCGCCCTGCAGGACAGCTACACTCCGCAGTCGTTCGAGCTCGGGTCCTCGAAGAAGACCTCCACGATGAAGTTCAAGATCAAGAGCAACTTCTCCTCCGACGCTTACCCGGACACCGCGATCTCCGAGGTGCAGATCCGCGACACCTCCAACCCCGCCTTCGCGACCGTGCGGTCCTGGTCCGCGAGCACCACGTTCACCGCCGACTCCGACGGCACCTACGAGGCCCAGAACGTCTCGGACGGCATCGTGGACACCGTGTGGTGCGAGGGCAACAAGAACGGCGATGGCACGGGAGACTGGATCGAGCTCTCCCTCGCCAGCCGCCAGTCCATCTCCCGGCTCCAACTGCGCAATGGCAACGCCTACAACATCGGCGTCTACCTCAAGTCGAACCGGGGCACCCAGGCCACGCTGACCTTCAGCGACGGCGGGAGGGAGACCGTCACGATCAAAGACGCGTCGACCGAGCAGACCATCAGCTTTCCCGCACACACGACCGACAAGGTGCGCGTGACCTTCGACGTAGTGAAGAAAGGCACGGAGTACAACGATCTCTGCGTGGCGGAAGCGTACGTTCTCCCCTGAGGGCGGCTCAACAGCTACCTCAACCAGGCTGGGTTCTCGGTCAGCGGCGAGCCAAGCATCTCGCCGCTGTCGCCGCAGTCCCGACACTGGATGTTGAGGACTGGCACCAGCGCGCTCTCGATGACGAAGATGCTGGCCTCCGCCTCCGCGCCGCCCTCCCCCCCGTTGCCGGAACAGCCGTCCTGGCTGAGCGTGATGGTGTAGGGGCTGTAGGACACGGAGCCATAGGCGGTCTCGGTGTCGTCGAAGAACCGGAAGCCGAAGGCGTACTCGTAGGTTGCGCCGTCATCATAGCGGTAGTGGATCACATGCTCGCAGAGCCCGACGTACTCCTGGTAGCCCTCGGTGGAGAGGCCTTGGATCGCTGAGATCTGCGCATCGTCGAGCGCGAACGTGAAGTCCGTGCCCATGAACCGCCAACCGTCGCCGTCGGAGAAGTGCTGCTGGAACTCGAGGTCATCGGCGTAGGGGATCGCGGTCCAACCGCCGCCGTCGGTGGTCATGTCGCAGGTGACGTCGAAGGGGTCCAGGCCGGTGGCGTAGCCGTCGGGGTCGATGGTGTAGGTGCCGTCCCCGACGTCATAGCCGTTGTCCTGCACGTCCAGGCAGGTGGTCCCCAGCGGGCAGCCCAGCCCGACCTCAGGGTAGACGCTGGCGTTGGCGTCGTCGCAATCATCGCCCCCGCAGGCGATGTCGGACCAGGTGTCACCGTCGGCGTCGTTGTCGATGTCGCCATCGCAGTCGTGATCGATGTCATCGCAACCCTCGGCGGCTCCGGGGTGGATCGCCGGGTCGGACTCATCGCAGTCCCCACCGTCGGCGATGTAGCTCGAGGTGGGCGCTTCACAGGCCGTGGCCGAGCGAGCGTCGTCGCCGTAGCCATCTCCGTCATAGTCGAGGTACCACGACTGGGTCACCCCCTCGTCGACCTCGCCATCGCAGTCGTTGTCGATCTCATCGCAATCTTCGGTCCGTCCGGGGTTCGCTGTGGCCTCTTCGTCGTCGCAGTCCTCGCTGTTGCCGGCATAGCCGGAGGGCTGCTCGCAAGCTGTGGTGCTGACCAGGGACCCGTAGCCGTCCAGATCGCCGTCGGCGTAGAAGGTGCCCGCGTCGGTCGCGTCGGTGTCGACGTCGCCGTCGCAGTCGTTGTCGTCGCCGTCGCAGACCTCCACGGCGTCCGGGTTGACGCCGGCGTCGGTGTCATCACAGTCCTCGTCGTCGGCGGTGTGGCCGGCGGGCGCCTCGCAGGAGAGCGCCGTGGATGCGGCATCGCCGAAGCCGTCGGCGTCGCTGTCGGCGTAGAAGGTGTCCCGGTCGATGGCGTCGGAGTCGGCGTCATCGTCGCAGTCGTTGTCGATGCCGTCGCAGACCTCGGCCGCGCTTGGGTTCACGCTGCGGGCCGTGTCGTCACAGTCACCAGCTCCGGAGGTGTAGCCGGAGGGTGCGTCGCAGGCCTCTGTCGAGGCGGTGGAGCCGTACCCATCGCTGTCGGCATCCTGAAACCAGGTGGCAGCGTCGATCGCGGCGTCGTCCACGACGCCGTTGCAGTCGTCATCGAGGTCGTTGCAGACCTCCAGGGCCACGGGGCTCACATCCGCCCGACTGTCGTCACACTCCTCACAGGCTGCGAAACCATCCCCGTCTTCGTCGGTGAAGCCAATCGAGCCATCGCAGTTGTAGTCGACGGTGTCGGTACACGTCTCGGTCGCCGCGGGGTTGTACGCGGCGTCGGCGTCGTTGCAGTCCGTGCCTGACGTGACGGTGCCAGCGGGGGCCTCGCAGGACGCGGCGCCGGTGCTGACGTCGCCGTAACCGTCGCCGTCTGCGTCGGTGTAGTAGGGGGTGGTGCCGCCCTCCTCGTCGATCTCGCCGTCGCAGTCGTTGTCGTCCCCATCGCACACTTCATCGGCGTCGGGGCGGATGTCGTCATCGTGGTCGTCGCAGTCTCCGGCGGTCGGGAGGTAGCCGGTAGGCTGATCGCAGGCGATGGTGATGACCGTATCGTCACCGAAGCCGTCCGCGTCGAGGTCCTGGTACCAGGTCGAAGCGCCGTCCGCGAGCTCGCCGTCCACCGTACCATCGCAGTCATCGTCGACGCCGTTGCAAACCTCGACCGCCCCGGGGAACACCGCGCCGTCTTCGTCGTTGCACTCGTCACAGGCCGCGTGCCCGTCCAGGTCTGCGTCTGCATAGCCAACGGAGCCGTCACAGTTGTAGTCGTTCGGGTCGGAGCAGGACTCGGTGGCGTCCGGGTTGACCGCGGAGGCGTTGTCGTCACAGTCCCCGGGCAGGTTCGAGTAGGACTCAGGCTGGTCACACTGGGTGAGCGTGCTGTCGTTCTGGCCGTACCCATCGTCATCGTTGTCCTGGTACCAGGTGGTGGCGTCCGTCGCGGAGTCGTCCACGACGCCATCGCAGTCGTCATCCAGGGAGTTGCAGACCTCGACGCCGGCGGCGTTGACGGTGTCGCGACTGTCATCGCAGTCGAGGCAGGCGGGGTAGCCGTCTCCGTCTCCGTCCGCGTAGCCTACGGAGCCGTCACAGTTGTAGTCGTTCGGGTCGGAGCAGTCTTCTTCCACGACGCCGGGATTGTAGGCCGCGTCGAGGTCGTTGCAGTCGTCGCCCGTCGCCGTGTAGCCTTCGGGCTGCTCGCAGGCGGCCTGCGAGGTGGCATCGTCACCGTACCCGTCGGCGTCCGCATCGGCATACCAGATCGGCGCGTCCGGCGCGTTGTCCACGAGGCCGTCGCAGTCGTTGTCGACGCCATCACACGTCTCCTCGCCAGATGGGTTGATCGAGGCGTCTTCGTCGTTGCAGTCGGTGACGAGCAGGTAGCCGTCGCCGTCGAGGTCGTCGTCGGGCGTGGCGGCGTTGCAGTCGTTGTCCACGCTGTCGTAGGGGACCTCGGCCACGCCCGGGTTGACGCCGGCGTCGGCGTCGTTGCAGTCGTCGCCGCCGAGCGTGTCGGCCACGTACCCGTCGCCGTCCTGATCATCCGATTCGGGGTCCGAGTCCGCGGGGACAGGCGAGTCACGGATGCCGTCGTCGTCGACCTTGTTCCGGCAGGCAACGGTGAAGGCGAGCGGGAGGAGCAGGGAGAGTGTGTGCAGGCGCATGCCGGATCCTGGGTTCTTCCGCATGGTAGCAGGTCGCGGCGGGTCGGATCGGGCCGTGCCACCGGCGCCCCCGCGATCCGCGGGCTCGCCGTGGATGCCGTCCCGCGATCACCCCCGCAGCAGCGCCCGCGCCTCCGGCTTCACCAGCGTGACGATCGTGAACACCCCGAGCGCGGTGCCCAACGGGAAGCTGAGCATCATCATGCACGCGGAGATCATGCCGAGCACGTACCCGGACGAGCGCTCGCCGCGGATCCGCGAGCCCGCCATGAAGTGAACCCCCGCCAGCGCGGCGAACACGCCGCCCAGCACGAGCCCGAACACCCCTTGGGCGAGCCCGATGATCGCCAGCACCGCCCCGGACTCCTCCGCGTCCCGCCCGCCCCCGGCCAGCGCGGCACCACCGACCGCGAACATGCCAAGGGCCGCGATGAGCTGGATGCCGAGGACGAAGACGCCTCCGAGCCCGAGGAAGCCCCCCCAGATCATGTGCAACAGGCCTACCATCTGCAGGTTTGACTTCATGCGGGTGGCCTAACGCGAGTCTCGCTCGCGGGGCCGAGGGGGCGGCTCGCTCCCATCGGGCGGCGGTCAGTACCCGCATGAAACGCCGCTGAAACCCGGCTCAACGTGGAGTGCCCCCCCACCGCCATGCCCAGCGGCGTCCCGCGGCCCGACCTCAACCCCTCTTGGTGGCCCCAAGCCGCCCCAGCCCCACCGCCCCCAGCACCACCAGCGCCGCGATCCCACCGGCCGCCCCCATCGGGCTCGTCATGGCCGGGTCCCCCCCCCGCAGCACCAGCTCGTGGAAGGGCCCGATCGCGGTCAGCACCCCCTGGGCAATAGCAGGTGCCCACACGGTTTTTCCCCATCGGGCAAGCCAGGTCAGGAGCACCGCTTGCGGCACGCTGGCCGCGACCATCGCGACTGCACCCGCCACCGGCGAGTCGGTGAAGTACCCCCCCAGCCACACCAGCGGGAGCCGCCAGATCCCCCACAAAAGACCAGCCGCGACCGCCGAGCCCCACGGCCCCAGCGGCGCGAGCTCCCGCACAATCACGCTGCGCCACCCAAGCTCCTCCCCCACCCGCACCGGCGCGTAGAGCAGCCCGACGAAAAGCGCCTGCAGGCTCGCGTTGACCGCGTACGGCATCGGCGCGGCCTGCATCATCGAGAGCGCCTCGGCCGCCTTCTCCGGCCCCTGCACGTCGTTCATGCGCTCGGCGATGGCCACGCCCGTCAGATCCAGGCCGCCCCACCCCGCGATGTGCGCCACCAACGCCGTAAGCCAGACGAACCCGATGGCGCCGAGCCAGCCGACCAGCGCCGGGGGCCCAAGCGCCAGCTCGTTCAGATCCTCCGCGGGAGCCTCGCGCACGATGTACCGCCGCCAAAGCGCGCTCACGAAGGCGGGGCCCAGCACGTAGGGGAGCGCGAGCACGAGGAATCCGACGCCCACCAAGGGCCGACCGGACCACACCATCACCCCCGCCCAGCCCCACGACCACACGAAGACACCGAGGAGCCAGGGGAGCGTTCGCGCGAACATCGGCGCGGGTAACTTCGGATCCGCCCTTCTGCCTTCCCTGCCCACCGCCTCAGGCAGCCCCGGTCCGGTGAATTAGACCCCCCGCATGCTTCACGTTCTGATCCTCCTCGGTTGTGGACAGGCGGTCGTCGCGCAGGAGGAGCCGTTGCCCAAGCTGGTGGTCGAGCCCCCGAGGCCGATGGCCTCGGTCGCGGGGATGAAGGTGCTCCAGGTGGATTGGACGCTCGGCGGGCCGGACATCCCTGCATCTGGGCAGTCCAGCGGGACCGCGTGGGCCGTACGCGTGGAACGCCCGCGGTTGACCGTGATCCCCGTGTCCGAGCCGGGAACCCTCGCCGCGATCCACGAGATCTCGCCAGCCGGGACCACGCCGAGCGTCGTGATCAACGGGGGCTTCTACGACCGCGGGACCGGGGATCCAGCGCCGATGGGGGTCGTGGTGCACGAGGGCGCGGTGCTCTTCCCGGTCCGGGCGAACGGCGGGAGCGGCGTGCTGTTCAGCGATCCGGCGGGCCTGCACATCGTGCACCGGGATGCGTTCTCCGCACGCACCGGAGGCGAAGAAGGCGTGCTTGAAGCGGTACAGTCCGTGGACCGGATCATCGACGAAGGCCGTACGTTGGTCGCGCCCCACGCGGATCACCGTCTGGCCGCCCGGTCTGGCGTGGCATTAGCGGAAGACGGCACCGCCTGGGCCATCGTTGCGGTCGCAGACGGCAGCGTCACGGTGGGGTCCGACGGCGCGATCCAGCTCTCCGGAACGGTCGGGCACGGGCTACCCTTGTGGGCGTTCGCCGAGCTCATCGGCACCCTCGGCGTGCAGACCGCCCTGAACCTCGACGGCGCGATCTCAACCCAGCTCCGCGTCGAGCTTGGAGGCGTTCGACCGCTGCTCGATGTACGCGGGGAGATGGGCACGATGCAAGCGGTCAAGCTGGAAGCCGCTGCGCTATGATGCCGCCATGCTCCTCCTCGCCCTGGCCTGCACCCCCGCCCCCGACGACTCCGCCACTCCAACGGTAGAAGCTCCATACTTGCTCGACGATGGCAGCGCAGAGGAGGTCTCCTTCGACCAGGCCGCGATCGAGGATGCCATCACCGAGGCCATCCAAGGCGCTCGGAACCACACGGCGGACCCGGCGATTGACGCCTACGCGCTTACGTTGGCCAACGCAACCGAGGACTGTCCACGTTGGTACCAAGACAGCACGGGGCTCGACTACTGGTACGATACCTGCGAAACAGACGATGGGGCCGGCTTCTCTGGCTATGGGTACTACCTCGACTACGCCGGCTACAGTGATGGAACCTACGTTTGGGACGGCCCCGCCATCTACGCGGTCTCCACCAACACAACGCCCGACGGCGATGCATTCACGGGCAGCGGGTCCGCGCTCTCCCTGGTGGGCACCGGCTCCGACGGCGACGTGACCTACACGATCTACTACACCATCGTGAGCGGCGACTTCACCTGGGATGGGCCGGGAGCCGACGGCACTTGGCTTGAGGGGGACACCCCGTTCCTCGCGGGCTGGGTCACCGACTATGGGGGCATCCATGCGGCCTATTTTGATGGCAGCCTACCGCTCGCGGAGGGCGGTGCGTTCGACATCGCCGTGCTGCGCGAAGCCACGATCTCGGCCCCCGAGGCGGGCTGGGTGTGCCCCGGCGAGATGGCCGGATCCGTCTCTGTACACACGGCGGAGGGTGTCTGGTACGAGGTCCTGTTCGACGGCGATTCATCCGACAGCGCGACCTGCGATCAGTGCGGCGACGTCTGGCACGAAGGGGTCTCGCTGGGCCAAGCCTGCGCCGACGCGAGCGCCTGGCTCGATTGGGATCAGACGCCCTGGTAGGCTCCGATATAACAAAACTGACCCCCTCAGTTTTGTTCTGTCATCATCCCGAAGTGACGCCACCCGTTCGGGATGATCCTGTTACAGAAGTGACCCCCTCAGTTTTGATACATCCTGGACCCTGCACAGATGGGCGGCTCGCTCCCCGAGGCCGCAGGTCCACCCGAGGCCGTGCGACGCCGCTGGGCATCGGGGGGCCACGGCGTCCCTCCCTCCGCCAGGAACGCGCAGCGTTCCCGCGCCCGCCGCATCGCCGTGATCGGCACCGGCCCTACTCCCCGCGTACCCGCGGGGAGGCACCGCGTCGCGGACCGTACTCGGTCCGCGACCGCGCCGCAGATTCGAACCCGGGACCCGAGCGGTAGCGAGCGCGGGGGGTCTGGGGGGGCCGGGCATCCGCCCGGCCCCCCCAGAGATCACGGACAGACCCGCACGCTCACCGACGCCCGGGCGAACACATCGGCCACGCTCACGGAATCCTCGTACTCCCCGGCCTCCATCCAATCCCCTTCCTGGAGCTGACCGAACGCGCCGACATCGGCGACGAGCAGCACCCGGCCGGTGTTCTCGCCTTCGATGTCCGCCCAATCCACCTGCCCGTCGAAGCTCACCTCGCTCTCCCCTTCGTCGATGTTGTACGCACCAGCGACGAGCATGTCGCTGTCCGGATCCCACGCCCCCTCCTCCCCCAAGTCGTCGAAGAACGCGAGCAGCACGACGTCCGCGCCAGCGTCGAGCATCGAGCTCACGCTGAACGCTGCGCCGAGCGGCCCGCCGCAGACGCTGTCGCCAGGTTCGGGGGTCTCGAACGCGATCTCGGCGCTGATCAGGGCAGGTTTTCCGCAACCCAGGAGGAACACCAACAGGTACATGAGCTTCTCCATCTCACCGGGAAGGATACCCGCTGGCGGCCCGAGGATCCAGGAGATCAGCCGTGCCCGCGCCGGACCCCAGCGGCGTTCCACGGCCCGGGCGGGCGCGTGGCCGATGGTCCCAAGCCGCCCAGCTGTCCCGGAACAACCACGCAATCTCCACAGAACATATCTGAGGAGGCCACTTTTGTTACAGCGGTGAACGCTCCGGCTGGGGACCTACCCCGGCGGCCAGCCCATCTTGCGCCCGCCAAGCACGTGAAAGTGCAGGTGGAACACGGTCTGGCCGGCGTCCTCGCCGTTGTTGACCACCACGCGGTAGCCGCCCTCGTCGAGGCCGAGCTGGGTCGCGACGTTGCGCACCGCGAGCAGGCATCGGCCCAGCACGAGCGCGTGGGCGTCCGTGGCGTCTGCCAGGCGGGGGATAGGCTCGCGCGGGACGACGAGCACATGGGTCGGCGCGACGGCGTGGAGGTCGCGGAAGGCGACGGTGTGTTCGTCCTCGTAGACGATGTCTGCGGGGATGGTGCGGGCGGCGATCTGTTCGAAGAGGGTCATGGGAGGTCCTGGTGGTGAAGCTGCTCGAAGCGAGCGAAGGCTTCGTTGACGACGGCCTCGCGGGGGCGCTCAAAGATGTGTTCGATGGCGGAGAACTCGCTGTCGGACAGCGTGTATTGGAAGCCCTCGATGTAGCGCCGCGTCAAGTCGGCGAGCACTGGATCCTGGCTCCCACCGATGTCGGCGGCCCAGAGCAGCATGACGAGGCCCGAGCCGGGGTCGCGATCGGCCCCGAAGCCCTCGCAGAGGAGCCGCCCGCCCAACTGCAGGGCGCGGGCTTCGCCCAGGGCTTCCGCGGCGGCGCGGTGCAGCTTGGCCATGCGGCCGAGGGCGGCGACCGCGGGCCCGACCTTGCCCAGCTCCGAGTAGGCCCGGGAGAGGTCCTCCCAGCCTTCGACCTCGCCGCGGTGGTCATTCCGCGCATCCCGAGAGAGCCGAAGCGCGTCGAAGAGCACGGCAGCACGATCATCTGGGGGAAGGAGCGCGGCCTCCCGACGCTTCACCGCCGCCATGCCGGCGAGCATCCCGGACCGGGCGAACAGGGTCTGTGCGCGGGCAAGCAGCTCTTTCGCCCGGGGCATGTCCCCCGCCGCCGCAGCGTGGTCGGCGAGATCCATGACCGACTGGGCGTCATCGGGCCCGCGCAGGGCCGATGCCTGCGAGGTGTTGCCCACCCGCTGGTGCAGGCTGGCGAGCTCGCGAGCCACGTGGGCGCCCTGCGCCGCCAGGGTGGTCAAAGCGGCGATGCCCGCGAGCAGTCCAGCGCGATCGTCGTGCGGCAGGATGTCCCGCGCCTGGACGCGGAACGTCGGGATCCAGAGCATCGCGAGGGTCGGAGCGTCCGCGGCGAGCGCCTCGAACTGGCGTACCACCGCCGCCAGGGCGACGACCGCGGGCTCAGTCCGATCAAGCGCGGCGCGGAACTTGGCGCGTTCGTCCATGACTGCGGGCTGCTGAAGCACCCAGCGGGGGGCTTCCACCAAGGCGGTCGCGAGGGAGCGCCGCAGGGTGTTGGCCAGCGCGTCGTCCAGGGCCTGCGGGCTTGGGAACAGGGCCCGGACCGCTTCGGTCGCTGCGGCCCCCGCGGCGGGATGTTGGGCGGCCTCAGGCGCGAGCGCCGAAAGCCAGCCAATCAGGATCAAGTCATCGCGCAGGCAGGCCATCGCGGGGGGTAACCCGAGCGGGGCTCAGAATTGCTCGGTCAGTACCCGGCGCGGAGGGGCAACATCAGGATGCCGTCTTTGTACTTGGGGCCCGAGATGATGAAGGTGCCGTCGCGGTTGATGTTCACCGTGGTGTCGAGCACCTTGCCCTGCTCGTTGGACATCTCGACGCGAAGCTTGGCCCGCGCGTCGTCCATCGAGACGAGCGTGACCTTCACCTTGCGACCGCCCTCGATCTGGTAGGTGGAAGCTCCGTTGACGGACAGATCCGAGGTCTGCTGCGAGAGCAGCCGGTAGCCCTTGTACTTGAAGTACCGGAAGGAGCTTGCCAGCGAGGCGAGGCGGGGATCCACGCCGGTCTCGCTGTCGGTCGCGTGAACGACCAGCACCGTGAGCGAGATCTTGGTGGGCAGCCGCTCGTCGGCAGCGAACGCCACGGGGGGGGCGAGGCCGGGACCGGCGAGGAAGCCGCCGGCGAGGACGAAGCAAAAGGCGAGGCGCCGCAGGCAGGCGAGAGGGCTCACAGCGTGCCGCCGGTGGCGGCTTCATCGACGAGGATGAAGGTCGGGCCGCCATCGTCGAACTGCACGACTTGGGCAACGACGTCGCGGCTGGTCTCGAGGGCTTCGACCTGGGCATCGTTCACCGAGGCGATGACGAAGGGCGCGGAGAGCTGGACGAGGGAGGCGCCGGTCGAGGCCGAGTGGTTCGCGAGGCTCGGCACGATGGCGAGCAGCACCAACGCGGCCATGGCGAGGGCGACGAGGGGCGCGCCGATCGAGGCCCACATCGGGATGCGAAGCTCGCGGGGGGTCACGCCGGCCATGACCTGCGCGGCAACGTCGATGTCCGGCAGCGCGCTCATCGCGGCGCGCAGCTCGATGCCGACAGCCTCGGCGCCATCGACATGTCCGGCGTCCGCCCCGATCTCGCCGGCGATGGCGCCCCACAAGTCAAGCCCCTCCGTGGCGGTCGCGGCCTCCCGGACCTGGGCGCCCAGGCGAGCCATGCCTTGGACTTCGGCCTGGACCGCGGAGTCGCTCAGGGCCCGGCGCGAGACCTGCCGGCGCTGCTCGCCCGAGAGATCGCCGTCCACGAACGCGGAGAGCAGCATGGCGTCGGCATCATCGAGCCCAGCGAAGATGCGATCTGCGAGGTCGAGCGGAGCGGCGGGCAGGACGTCCCGGAGGGGGACCGCGGGGGTGTCGAGGGCCTCGAACACACGCGCGGTCAGGTCATTCTCCTGGGGGCCCCCGGGCCCCCAGACGAGCCCGGCAAGGGCTTCCCGCAGCTCGGGAAGATCGCCGTCCACCAGATCCAACACATCGTCCGCGACATCGACGCGCAGGCCGACAAGCGCGGCCCGGAGCACATCCCCGGGGATTCGCAAGGCGGCGACGTCAGGATCGTCAGGCTCGTCGCCCAAGCGATCGACCGCCCGCAACAGACGCAATTCCATCGCCGTGAGCGGCCCGGCGGGAAGGTTGGCTGGCGGGAGGGGTTGCATCACCTGCTCAGACGCCGAGGGGCTCGCTTCATTCACGCGCCGCCGCCCTTTTTGGCGGCCATGGCGGGCGCAGTCCCGGACTCGCGAAGCAGCGCCTGCATCTTTTTCCGGGCGTAGAACAGCCGGCTCATCACGGTGCCCTCCGGGATGCCCATGCTCTCCGAGATCTCGGCGTAGGACAGCCCCTCGACCTCGCGGAGCAGCAGCACCTCCCGCTGCTCCTCGGTCAGCTCCTCCATGGCGCCGAAGATCCGGGCGCGCAGCTCCTTCCGCTGCAAGGCCTCGGCCGGGCCGTCCGTGTGGTGCAGCTCAAGCATCTCCCCGTCTTCGTCGCGGGCGGCCACCGCCTCGTCAAAGCTGCCCGTCTTCCGACGCCGACGCTTGCGGCAACTGTCGATCGCGAGGTTCATCGCAATGCGGTAGAGCCATGTGTAGAACGACGAGTCGAGGCGAAACGTGTCGAGGTTCTGATAGGCCTTGATGAAGGCGTTCTGCACCAGATCGCGGGCCTCGGCCTCGTCGCGCACCATGCCGACGACCATGGCGAAGATCCGGTTCTGATAGCGCTCGACGATGGGCCGAAAGGCGTTCTTGTCGCCCTGGAGCACACGGGCGACGAGCTCGCTGTCAGTCGGGGAGGTGGTGTCGAGGGACATGCGGAGGCGTCGTAACCGAGTGCGAGCGGATATTCCGCAGGCATGCCCGGCACCCAGATCTGTCGTACCTGCGGCGGGCACACCGCGGGCCACCCGGTGGCCTGCCCGGCGTGCGGCCATGGTCCGCCGGTCTTCGACTGGATGCCCGCCTGGGTGAGCCTGCCGTTGGCCTGGACGCTCACGCTGCTCACGCTGATTGGCCCCTGGATGTGGTTGCAGAGGCAGAACGTGCCGCTGGAGACCTACCTGATCGGGGTCATCGCATACACGCTGCTCTGCTACGGGCTCACGCCCTCGTACGATCCCGGCAAGCTCTCCTACGATGCCTGGTCCGAGGAGGACGACTGGCATCGAAACATGCGGAACCTTGTCCTCCTGCTCATCCCCGGCAAGATCGTGCTCTGGACCTTCCGGGCGACCTGGGACGCGCTGGGGCGTTTGCCCTGACCGACACCTCCTGGCGCCCCCCCCCCTGGCTCCTCGCCTTCACGGCCTGGCCGCTCCTGCTGTCCACAGCCTGGCTCTTTCCCCTCCCCGCGGCCCTCACCCGGGCGGGCAGCGAGGAGATCCGCTACCGCGATGGCTCCGCCGCGTATTTGACCCTCGCCGAGGATGAGCAGTGGCGCGTCCCGATCACCCCCCAGGACGTAGACCCCGCCTACATCGTTGCGCTCCTTCGCATTGAGGATGCCCGCTTTGCGTACCACCCGGGCGTTGACCCCCTCGCGATCCTGCGCGCCTCCGCGCAAAACCTCTCCCGCGGTCGGGTTTTCAGCGGGGCGAGCACGCTGACCATGCAGGTGGCCCGCATGTCGGAGCCGCGCGCCCGCACCTTTGCCGCGAAGGGGATCGACGCCCTTCGCGCCTTGCAGATCGAGCTGCGCCAGTCCAAATCGGAGACGCTGGGCGCCTACCTGACCTTTGTGCCGTTCGGAAAGAACATCCAGGGCGTCGAGGCCGCGTCGCTCTGGATGTTCGGGCACACCGCGAGCGCGCTTTCGCCCGCTGAGATCGCCACGCTGCTCGCGATCCCCCAGGATCCGAACGACCGCTTCCCCTCCCCCGCGCACCAGCCGCGCCTGGAGCTGGAGCGCAACGCCATCGCCGCTCGACTGTGGACCGGCGCCGACCTGGTCGCGGTCCACAAAGCGCCCGTGCCCATCGGGTTCTCGGCGGTCCCCCGCGATATTCCGCACGCGGCGGCTTGGATCCACACGCAACGCCCCGGCGGGCGCACCCGAAGCCCACAAGACGGCGGGAGCCGAACCCTCCGGACCACGCTGGACCGCGGCGTCCAGAGGGTCGCATCCCGCGTGCTCGGGGCTGCCTCCCCGGGCCTCGCGGAGGACGGCATCCAGAACGGCGCGATCCTCGTGGTCGAGCACGCCACCGGGCGCATCCGCGCGATGGTCGGCATCGGCGGCGACGCGCCCGGCACCCAGATCCCCCCGTTCGACGAGCCCCGCTCCCCTGGCTCCACGCTCAAACCCGTCCTCTACGCGCTCGCCATCGACCGCGGGCTCGCCCGCCCCGCCACGCTCGTCCCCGACGTGCCCGCCCACTACGGCAGCTACAGCCCCCAGAATTACGATGACGACTGGTCTGGGCTGGTGCGCATGGACGAAGCGCTCTCCCGCTCCCTCAACGTCCCGTTCGTGAACCTGCTCTCTCAGTTTCGGGTCGAGCCCTTCCTCGCCGCGTTGCGCAGCGGTGGGGTCACCGGACTCTCCCCCCGTCCCGGGTACTACGGGCTCTCGGCGATCATCGGCGGCCTCGAACTGTCCCCTTTGGCCCTTGCTCAACTCTACACAGCCATCGCCGAGGACGGTCGAGCCCGCCCCTTGACCGTGTTCGAAGGCGAGCGCCCCGCCACGCCGATCCCGCTGTTCTCCGAGGGCGCCGCCTGGCTCACGCGGGCCACCCTGCGGCTGCGCGATCGTCCCGATTTTCCGTCGAGATCCACGCTGGTGGAGCTGCCCTCCGCCGTTCACTGGAAGACCGGGACGAGCTTTGGGAACCGGGACGCCTGGGCTGTCGGCTCGGGCGCGCAATACACCGTCGTCGTCTGGCTTGGCAACTTCAACCAAGATCCTTCGGTGGCGCTCGTCGGCGCGGAGTCGGCAGCCCCGCTGCTCTTCGACACCTTGGAAGGGCTCAACGATGGCCTGCGCGAGGCGGATC
>CANKNP010000017.1 GCA_947483545.1 Deltaproteobacteria bacterium
CCCCTGCCATGGCGTCCGGACACCGTGGGGCCGTTCGCGCTGGCGGAGGCGATGGCGGTGGATCTGGCCCTGCCTGTCTCCGCGCACGACACCGACGTCATCCTCGTGATCGGCTGCACGCTGCGGGCGGACCGGCTCGGGATCTACGGGGGTGGACCGACGACGCCGTTCCTGAACGCGCTCGCCCAGCGCGCGACCGTGTTCACCGCGAACTACACACAGGCGCCGTGGACCAGGCCCTCGGTAGGCACGATCCTGACGGGCCGCTGGCCGCGCGCCTTGCACCTGGACGATCCCAACACCAAGGAGCCCCTCTCGCTCATCCTCGATGGGCAATTCACCACCCTGGCGGAGATTTTTCAGGCGGCGGGCTACCGAACCGTCGGCGCGGTGAGCAACCCGAACGCCAAGGCGGCCTTCGGGCTCGCCCAGGGGTTCGACGCCTACGACGAGCCCGATGGCGTCTACCGGGACGGCGTCCGCATCCCGTCTGGAAAAACGCTGGTCGATCAGCTCCTCGCGGGGCTGGACGCGACGCCGCCGGGTCAACGGTTCTTTGGCGAGATCCTGTTCACGACGACGCACCAGCCGCGAAAGCCCGGGCCACGGGACAGCCTGGTCTTTTCCTTCGTCCCGACCGAGCGCCCCGAGTACGACGCCGCGCTCCGCCAGCTCGACGGCCAGCTCGCCCGCCTGTACGTCGAGGCCAGACAACGGCGGAAAAACCTGCTCTTCGTGCTCGTCGGCGATCACGGCGAGGGGCTCCGCCTGCCGCGCGCGCATGGCCCGGGACACGGAAACCACCTGTACCAGAGCCACACCCGCGTCCCCTGGATCGTCAGCCATCCAGCGCTGCCGGCCTCTCGCGTCGATGCGATCACGCTCAACCTGGACGTCGCGCCCACGCTGCTCGGGCTGCTGGGGCTCCCGCCGGGGAGCACGGACGGCATCTCTCACGCCGCCGCGGTGCGAGGGGCCGGCGAGGTCGACGCGGGGAGGGTGGCCTACGCTGAGACGTATTTCAAGCGGAGCCGGAAATCGGCGCGGATCGACGCGAAAAACCTGCTGGTCCACGACCTGAAGGCCCAGACCTTCGCGATGTTCTCGATGGCCGACCCCGACGCGACCAAAGACGTTTCCGTGCGAAACGCGCAGACGTTCGCCGACGCGAAGGCAGAGCTTGCCGCATGGGAGGCGGAGATGAACAGGGTCGGCGCCGCTGGGACTGCGATCTATGGCACCCCCGATGAACCGACGCGGCAGATGTTGGAGGCCTTGGGGTACGAGGATCGGTGATGGGGGGACGGGCGACAACGGGATCGCACGGTTCAAGATCTAGCAAATTCGCGCCCCGCGTTTCTGCTAGATCTTGCGCCGATGGCCGGCCCGGAGCCCACGCGGCAGAGACCCCGGCGCAGGAACACGTGCGTCGCGCACCGCATCGCACAATTTTGAGCCCCTCCGTTTTGTTACATCGGCCCGGACCGGCCTGCTCACCCCGTCAGTCGCAATGCATCCTCGACCCCGATCTCCCCCGCCGGCGCGGCTCGCAGGCGTGAATCGCAAGGCCCAGCACATCCTGGAACTTCAGGTCCGGGGCCGGCAAAACCGACGCGTGATGGCTCCCGGTGGCCATCCGGCTCCGCAGGGTAGCGAGCAGCGGGCCATTCAACGGAGCATCCGCGGGGTCGTCGGTCCGCGCGAGCGCCACCGTCGCAGCCCAGGCCTCGCGGGCGTCCGATTCCCGGCCCTGGCTGCGCGCGATCTCGCCCTTCAAGAGTCCGGTCAACAGCCGATGATGCATGGACAACGCATCCTCTCGCCCCAGCGCACGTTCGAGATCCGCGTTGGCCCCGACGAGATCCCCCTCGGAAGCAGCGAGCCACGCAGCCATCAAAGCGCTCGCCGGGTCCGTCAGCTCGCGCAAGCCGGCGAGGGCTCCGCCGACATCGTTTCGGTCGATCAAGCGAGCCATCGCGCCGACGTAGAGCCCAGCAGGGTCATCGAGCGAGACGTCACTGACGTAGGGGATCGTGCCGCCGACACATCCGTCCGGGCAACCCTCGGCGGCAAACGCTGCATCGAAGCCGATCGCATGGAAAGGGGCAAAGGGCGCAGGAAAATAGCCGTCGGCGTGCGGCTCCGCGACCCAAAGCACCGGCGGGGTGCTCGGGTCCGTCACAAAGACAACGCTCTGCGTCGTGTCCGTGGAGGCGATGGTGTTCGCGCTCACCGGGCGCACCGTGCCCGTGGCGAGGTCGAACCGATCCCGCAGGATGGCGACCGCCTCCTCGACCGTCAACTGCTCTCCAGCCTCGGCCAGCAGGCTCTCCGAGGTGGGCGAGGTGTTCGCGTGCCCCCGGAGGCGATGGACGGGATGGTCGCCAGCCTCGGGTACGACCGCTGTGTGCTCGTCATCGATCCTGTCTCGCTCCCTGGCTGCACGACGAACTGCCCAGCGTTTTTGGTGGCGAAGACAGACGCCGGTTGGGGGATCCAGGCCGCCGGGAGCCGCGAGAGCGTGCAGCCAGCGGCGACAGCCTGCGCATCGGGGTTGGGGTTCGATCCGGACATGTGGAGCCTCAACGAACCCTGACTGCCCGTTAGATTCGGCCCGTGCCCCCCGAGATCACCTTCGGCGACTCCAAGCTCGCCGAGAACACCGTCGTCAACACGATGCCCGCGCCGATCGCCTCGGCCTGGCTGCGCGTTCGCGACGCGAGCGGCACGGGCGATGCGGCGGTGATTCACGCGCTGGAGCAATGCGTCGAGGTCGTGCTGCGCTACCTCGTCGCGTTCGCGATCCCCGAGTACCTGAGGGGCGAGAACGTGGTTGCCGTCGAGAAGGCGCTGGAGGATCTCGCCCAGCCAACGCACGGAAAACTTTGGGGGTTGGTCCGGGAGGCGGTGAGAGCCATCCACAAACGCGAGGGACCGGCGCCTTTCGCCCAGGAGCTTGGAGCCTGGCTCTTTGACAGAAAAGGGGCCCAGACGGACACCGCGCTGGCGATCGCGAAGCTCATCGAAATTCGAAATGCCCGGGCGCACACCGGGCACGGCGCATCGGCCGCCGAGGTGCGAAAGCGGGTGATGGACCTGCTCTCCAGCCTTCAATGGCTGGCGGGGTACCGAGCAGCGACCGACCGCCGAGCAAGCACGGCAACGGCTCGCCGAGCTGCTACCGGCCGAGCAGACCCCGGAGGATGTGGCGCTCGCGAGGCGCGCGGAGGAAGCGGAAGCCCGCGTCGCGCAGCAGGCCGCGCAGATGGCGGAGAAGCTCGCAGAGATGGAGCGACGGGAGCAGCGGCTCGCCGAGGCGGAGAGGCGGCACGCGGAGCGGGAGGCGAAGGAGGCGGCGAGGGAGGCCGGGCTGGCGGAGGAGGCCGCCACGCTCGCGGCGGAGGGGCGCGCAAAGGCGGAGGCAGCGAGGATCGAGGCGACCAAGGCCGAGGCGGCGAGGGTCGAGGCGGGGAGAGTGGCGGCGGCGAGGGTGGAGGCGGAGAGACTGGAGGCGGAGAGGGTGGAGGCGGAGAGGATCGAGGCGGCGAGGGTCGAGGCGGCGAGGGTCGAAGCGGCGAGGGTCGAGGCAGGGAGGGTCGAGGCGGCGAGGATCGAGGCGGCGAGTGTCGAGGCGAAGGTGGGGGTGGAGGCGCCGGATGAAGCCAGGTTGGCCAAGGCGAAGGGGGCGAAGGTCCAGGCTGCGCTCATCGAGTCCCTGACAGCGCAGGCAGCGCAGCTAGCGTCGGAGAGCGATCCGGCGAGGGTGAAGGCTGGGGGGGTTGAAGCGGTGAAGATCGAGGCGGCGAGGGTCGAGGCGGCGACGGACATGGCGGCGCGGGCGGCGAAGCTCGACGCGACGAGGAAGGACGCGCGGATCTCGGCCCTACACGGAGTCGCCGCCGACCTGAAGGCGGCCGAGTCAGCCCAGCTGGTGTCCGTGACGGAGGAGGGGCAGAAGCGGGACGCCGCGGTGGCGGCGGCCAGGAGGGTTGACGCCGCGCTGGCCGCGGCGGGCAAGTCCGAAGCGGCGAGGGCCGAGGCGGCGCGCGGCGAGGCAATGGTCGAGGCCCAGCGCATCTTCTGGGGCGAGCAAGCGCCCACCTGGTCACCCCCAAGCGCGCTCGGCACCCTGTTCCTCGGCGCCCCGGAGGCGGGCACCGCCATGGAGGAGCGCTGGGCCGGCACCCTCGACGGCGGACCGGTCGTGCTGCGACGGGTGCGCACCCACCTGTTGGTGGATCCGACCCGCTCTGCCGCCCTCCGCATCCGAGCCAAAGACCTGCTGGGGACCCGCCACCCGTTCCTCTCCCAGGTCGTCGAGGTCCTCGAATCCGACGCGGACCTTTGCCTGGTCGAGGCCGCCCGCGCCGGCCTCTCGGGCGACGCATTGGCGACGCGGTCCCGGACGTCGCCGATCCCCTCCACGCTCTTCCTCTCCATCGCAACGCAGCTCTGCAACGCCGTCGAAGCCCTGCATGGCAGGCCGGGCGCGGCGAGCGGCGCGGAACACCTGCTCCACCTCGACCTTCATCCCGCAGCGATCGGGGTCGATCTGACCGAAAAGGCGGTGGTCGGTGACTACGGCCTGCTCCGGAGCCCGACGATCGTCCCCATGGGTTCCCAGCTCGGCTCCGTGGCCATCCCGCTGCGGATGGCGTACCTGTCGCCGGAGCAGACCCACGCGGACCAGAAGCTCACCCCGGCCTCGGACGTGTTTTCCCTCGGCGTCGTGCTGTACGAGCTGCTCCTGGGGGAGCGGTTGTTTCAGGCGGAGACGACGCTCCAGACCATCCACAAGGTGCGCCGGGCCGAGGTCCACGAGCAACTGCTCCGGGTGAAGGCGCGACTTCCTGGACTCGACAAGGTGCTGTTCCGGGCCCTGTCCCTGAACCCCCGCCACCGGTATCAGCGGGCGTTTGTGATGCGGGAGGATCTGCGCGGGCTCATGCCCACGTTGAAGAGCCTCCCCGAGGATTGCCTGCGGTGGCTTCGGGGCGAGTCCGGTGTCGAGGAGGGCGATCCGGACGACGACGACGAGGACAAGGAGCCCACCGTGATGGTCGCGACCCCACCGCCACCGCGCCGGACGATGCCCATGCCCACGGTGATCGCCGCCCCGACGACCGTCGCGCGGGACGACGACGAGGACGGCGAGCGGACGGTGCTCGCACCGCCGATCCAGCGCGCGGGTGGGAGCCCGCCGACACGCCATGACGACGGGGAGGATGACGAAGCCACCCTGGTCTCCCCACCGCTCCCCGCCGCCCCACCCGAAACCCAGACCGCCCAGCGCTCGACGACCGACCCGAGCCGCCTGATCATCGCCTGCCCCGCATGCAAAGCCAAGTACCAGCTACCCGCGGAGAAGCTTGTGAAGGGGCGAGTCAAGGCCAGGTGCCCCAGTTGCGCAAGTGTATTCCTGGTAAGCCCTCCCCCGGCGGACGTGTTCCACTTGGCGGTCGCCATCGGGGGCGGCTGGGTCGAGCGTCGGACGTTCGCATCAACCGACTTCCCGGCCACGGTCGGGAGCGGCACCAGCGACCGCTTTCACGTCGCTCGCCTCGGCGCCTCGGCGCTGACGGTGTGTGCAACCGGCAACGCCATCTCGGTTCGTTCGGCAGAGACCGTCATCTCCTTGGACCTCGGCAGCGTGATGGTGATCGGGGGCGTCTGGATTCGGCGGGACCAAGCCGGTGCGAACCCTCCGGGACGGGCTCGGGCGTCGCTCGAGGACGCCGTGCTCACGGCCACGCAGGCTGCGGGTGGATGGTCGATCCGGTGCGCACCCGCCGACGGTTTTCACACCACCCAGGTCCGAACCATCCACGCCGACCCAGCGGGCAAGTTCCTATTCGTCTGCGACAATTCCCGTCTCGGGGGCGCGAGCGTCCACATCGCGGGCACCATGAACGAGCTGCTCTGGACCGACCACAACCTATTCACCGTCGCTCCCCATCGGCTCCCGTGGGCTGAGGTTCGGAATGTGTTGATCGCCGATGAGAAACACCTCTCGGTCAGCGAGCAGAAGGTTTTTTGCCTCCCCAAGTACGATTTGAACGCGGTCGCCAGGGTGATTCAGCATCTCGCCGCCCTGTTGGGCTGACCGGACGTCAAGCTGACCGTGGGCCCCCCGTGCAACTCCTGCCGGCCTACTCCGCCTCCGCCGTCGCCAAATACAACGTCGAGAACGCCACATCGTATGCCGTGAGAACGTTCGTTTCGGGACAAATCTCGGAGGTGGGCACCCCCAAGAGGTTCGACCCCTGCAGCGCCACCACCCCATCGCATCGCTGCTGGCGGAGGGAGACCCCCTCGATGGGCCAGGAATTGCCGTCGAGCACCGCAGAGGAAGCATCCAAGAAAACCGCGATGCTGGGAGAACCGCTGAAGCGGTTGCCGATGATCCGCAACCCCCCCTCCCCGTCCCAAGCCCCGACCCCACTCTGGGCGAACACCGCGTTGCCGTGGATACCATCGACCCCCGCGCTGCCGGCGATCTCATTCCCTTGCAGATCGTAGGCCCCGTCGCCATCGAGCCAAAGCCCCGCGTAGGACTGTGCGGACACGACGGAATTCGTGACTGTGACCGTACCCTCGCCATATTCAGACGTGACGTAAATCCCAAATCCACCCCCCAAGGCCGCGTCGGGCGCGGCGGAGTACATTTCGGACCCGTCGAGCGTCAGCACCCCGCCGACCACGATGGCGTCCGCGAAGCTGCCCAGGATCCCGCACCCGGTACAAGCGACCGCGCCCCCCTCGGAAACGTAGAGCCCTGGCCCATCGTCGCCCGAGACCTCCACGTCCACCGCGACCACTTCTGCATCGTCCTGGACCAGGATCCCCGGCGCGATCGAGACAATGCGGCCGCGCCGTGTGTCGGTCACCAATCCCCCGTCGAGCGTGAGCCGGGTCCCGGCGCCCGACACCAGGATCCCAGCCGTCGAATTTCCCGCCAGCGTCAAGCGGACGGCTTCGACGACGGCCCCGCCTCCCACGATCAGCCCCTGCCCATGGTTGCCTTCCGAGGAGGGCAATGTGTCCGCGACGGTCGTGTCCTGGACCGCCGCGGTCGGGATCCCCGCGTCCGTGCCGCCCACGTACAGCCCGGCCTCCGAATTCCCGCGGATCGTGACCCCCTGCAACGTGGCCTGCGCGGCGTCGAGGATCGCGATCCCCTCCCCTCGCCCCCCGTCGGGCGCCGGGACCGTGTCGGTGACCTGAGACTCGACAATGTTGGCGACCGCGCGCTCATGCACGTACATGCCATACGCGGTGTTGCCGGTGACGAGGCTGCCGCTCATCTCGAGTTGGGCGTCGTCGGTGAGCTGAACCCCGTTGCCAAAGCTGCCGCTGGGCGTTGGCGTTGTGCCCGAGATCAGGGTGTCGATCAGCGTCATCGTGGAGGTGCCGCCCGCTCGAATCCCCTGCTCCACATTATTTTCAATGGTGCAACGCTCACAGGTGAACGTCGAGTTGTCCTCGACGCCCACGCCGCGTCCAAAATCGCCGTCGTCATCGGGCGTGGTGTCCGACACGACGACGTCTGTCATCGTGACCGTCGCACCCAGGAAAGCGCCCACCCCGTGTGTCTGGTTGGCGGTCACGACGACGTCGTTCAACACGAGGGTCGATGCGTCCGCGAGCACGCCGAAGGGTCCGGCGGTGACCGTCAGGCTGCGGACCACAACGCTGGGCGCCCGGCGATCCCCGACCAACAGCGTCGCCTCGTACCCCTCGCCCTCGCGCCCATCGACGATCGTGAGCGCCGCACACCGACCGGAGAGCGTGACGCCGTCGTGCTCGTACCCCAACACGAGGTTCTCGACGTAGCGACCCGCCGCAATGCCCACCGTTCCCCCTGCCTCTCCGGCCAGATCCGCGCCCGCTTGGATGGTCTGAAGCGGAGAATCGCTGGATCCGTCGCCACCCTCCTCGGCGCTGGCATCCACGTAGACATCGGCCAACCCCGCCCAGCGATCGGTGCCGCACGCCGACGGCACGCAAATTCCCCCGTCCGCGACGTGATCGGCGGGGCAGGAGGGCAAGGAAACGGGGCCCGGAGAAAGCGCACAGCCGCACGCCAGCAGCAACACCGGCGCCGCGCGATTCACCCGGCGCGCCACCACGCCGCGGTGACGACCACGTTGACCTCGGGATCGAGGACCATGGTCCCTAGCACCGCAGCAAAGGCCGCGCAGAAGGCCGGATCGGCTGTCGAGTCTGCCACCAAGTGGACGTCGGACACCTTGCCGGCGACGACGGTAAAGCCAAGGGCGATGTTCCCCTTGAGCTTCGGGTTTCGCGCTTGCTCGGAGACGAGGACGTCCGCGAACAGGCTGGCCCGCTCATGCAGCAGCGTCCACATCCCCCTCGCGTCCGGGGACGCGCTGGGTGGGAGGGAGATGTGGGTGATGGTGAGCACGAGGGGGCGGGGGGTCGGATCGGGGGTGGGGGCAGCGATGGCGTCAGGGGCGGTGATCGCCGCCTCCGGTTCCTCCGCCGGCACGGACGGCGCGTCTGAGCAAGCCAACGCGCCGGCGAGGAGCAGAAGGAGCGGATGCCGTAGCGGGAAGGCAGATGGACGCACGAGAACCTCTTGGCGAGCCTAACGCGGCGCCGCGCGCCCCCGCCGACGCCTACCGGTCACCGCACCGACACGTGCCGGGAGGAGACCATGCCGAAATGGCGGCTTTCGCCCGGTACAGCGTCCAGTCCCCCTCGCTGGCCACCACCGCGGCCTGCTCGTCGAGCGCGCTGCGAACGGCACAGCGGTCCGGCCCCTCGCGGAGGAGGTAGTAGTCGTACGCAGCGGCGCGACCCGCCACAAGCGCACACCAGGCGGCCTGCTCGCGGCCTGCTCGCACGTGAAAGGGCGAGTTCGGCTCGCGGTACCGCAGCGGCGACGACTCGAAGATCAGGAAGGAGAACCCGGAGTCTCCGCCGTTCAGCACACGGTGGTAGGCCGCCGCGTGAAGGAACACCTGATGCACCACGTGCTGGGAATCGGGGTCCGCCGTGATCGCGAGCATGGAGGTGCCCGGGTCCGCGAGCGCGATCACCTCCCGCATGCCCGCCACCTCTCGCTCCGTTCCGCGCCATGCGTGCACCACCGCCGCCACGTGCAGCCCGAACGCGCCGATCCCAAGGAGCCGCGCGGCGTTTCCCCCGTGGGTCGCGACCGCCAGCGCGAGGCACACGAACGCCGGCGCGACCAGCCGCGAGGCGATGAAGTACTGGTTCGGGGTGTGCTCGGGCAGCAAAACGCTGGAGAGGAGCAATGCGACGCCGGGCACCAGCATGCAGGAGAGGTGGCGCGCGTTCCAGGTCGCCCGCGCCGCGAACCCAATCCCGCCGACCCAAAGCAGCGTAGCGAGCCACTCCGCCGGTTCGCCCCGGGTGATGAAGAAGAGCCGCAACCAGAACGGGGCCAGGTACTCCTGAGGGCCGTTCCAATCGAGGTCGCTCAAGCTGGACACCCGCCAGTCCCCCACCCCCTCGCTCGAAAGCGCCGGGACCAGCCAGGCGCACGCGTACAGCGCGCTCGGAGCGAGGCCGACCATCGTCCAGAGGGCGGCACGGCGGCTGTTCGACGGTGCGCTCCACCCCGCGAGGACCGGGGTCAAGAGCAACTGGAACGCCCACACTTCGGCATGAGCGAGGAACGTGAGCATCGCGAGCACCGACAAGGCCACGGTGCGAACGGTCGAGGTCCCCCCAATTACCACCGCCCAACTTGCGAACGTGAGCGGCCACGCCAGCCAGAAATTCAGGTACCCGCTCTGTAGCGCGCCGTTCAGCACCAGCGGGAGCGCAAGGGCAATCCCAAGCGGGCGCAGCCTCAGCGCCGGCGCCAGCGCCCCGAGCGCGCCCACCCAAGCGAGGACCCCCGCGGTCAACACCACGCGGGTCGCCCCCTCGACGCCCAGCGCCGGGACCAGCGGAAGGGCCAGCAGGTGAAAAAGTACGTTGGTGTTGGGCGCGAGGTTTCGAACCAGCTCGGCCTGCCGCACCGGGTCCTGATCGTAGCCGGAAAGCGCCGACAACACCGAGAGGTGCTGTGGCATGTCCATCAGCGGGAGCCAGGAGGCGCACCACAACGGGACGATCCCCAGCGCTGCCACCCCCAAGAGCACCGCAGCATCCCAGGCTCGCAGGGTCTCCCTCACACCCGAAAGTACCGACCCTGCGGGTGGTGAACCACGATCGCTGCGGTGGACTGCTCGGGATGAAGCTGGTCTTCATCCGCCATATTCACGCCGATTCGCTCGGCACCCAGGAGCCGCAAAAGGTGCCGCTGGTCCGCCATCTCCGGGCAGGCCGGATACCCGTAGGCGTAGCGACAGCCGTGGTATTTCTTGTGGAAGAGCCCCGAGATCTCGCGGGAATCCTCGCCGGCGATGCCCAACTCCGCGCGGATCTGCTTGTGAACGAACTCGGCGAGGGCTTCCGTGACCTCGACACCCAAGCCGTGCAGGTACAGATAATCCGTGTATTTGTTCTGCTCGAACCAAACGCGGGCGATGTCGCTCGCCTGCTGCCCGACCGTGACACACTGCAAGGCGACGACGTCACCGCCCTCGTCGCGTGTGCGGAAATAGTCGGCGAGGCACAAACCCGCGGCGCCGTTACGGGAGGCCTGGCGGGGGAAGGCGAGACGCGTGCCGTCTTCGAGGACGAGGCCATCGCCCTCGCGGTGGCAGCGGAAATAGCCGTAGACGGCGACGGGCTTGAGGATGCCTTCGCGGGCGCAGCGATCCGCGAGCTCCACGAGGATCGGCCTGGCAACGGTGCGGAGCTGCTCCTTGTGCTCGTCGTCCGAGAGGTTCTTGCGGAGGAAACCCCACTGGAACTTGAACAGCACATCCTCGTTGATCCACGGGATCAACGCCCGAAGCGGGACCTCCAACTTGCGCGCGCCCCAGAACGGGGGCTCCGGCGGCACCGCGGCCAGCACCGGCTCGGCATCGCGGGGATCGTAGGGCACCGGGCGCTCGGCCCGGGTCGTCGCCCGCTTGGGCTCCTCGACCTCGATCTCCGAGGTGGTGAGCGCATCGTCGTAGGTGGGCAAGCCCTCCATGAACCGCAGGCCGGCGAAGGCATCCTTGGCGTAGGCCACTTTTCGCCCGTAGGTTTGGGAGCAGTCCTGTTCCACGTACGCACGTGTCAACGCAGCGCCACCCAATACAATCGGCGTGGTCCAACCCTGCTGGCGCATCTCCTCCATGTTCTCCTTCATGATGACGGTGCTCTTGACCAAGAGGCCGCTCATGCCGATGGCGTCCGCATTGTGCTCCTTCGCCGCCGCGAGGATGCGGTCGATGGGCTGCTTGATCCCGATGTTGATCACCCGGTAGCCATTGTTCGTGAGGATGATGTCCACCAGGTTTTTTCCGATGTCGTGCACGTCGCCCCGCACGGTCGCCAGCACCATCGTGCCCTTCGGCGGCCCGCTGGCCTTGTCCATATGGGGCTCCAACCAGGCGACGGAGGCTTTCATCGTCTCCGCGGATTGAAGCACGAACGGCAATTGCATCTGGCCCGAGCCGAAGAGATCCCCGACGATCTTCATGCCCCCAAGCAGGATCTCGTTGATGATATGAAGCGGCGCGTGGGTCAGCAGCGCCTCCTGCAAATCGACCTCCAACCCGATGCGGTCGCCATCGACGATGCGATCCCGCAGGCGCTCCTCGACGTTGGCGGCGACGACCTTCACGACGGCGGCGGACTTGACGTCCGCGAACAACGCCAACAGCGCCTTGAGCGGGTCGTAGCCCTGCTCCTCGACGGTACCGTCTGGGAGAATGTTCCCGGGCGGCCGACGACGATCAAAAATCAGATCCTCACAGACCTGGAGCTGCTCGGGCGGCAACTTGTAGAGCGGGATGATCTTGTCGGCGTGGACGATCGCGGCGGTAAGGCCGGCCTCCCGCGCGTGGTGCAGGTAGACGGAATTCAACGCGTGGCGCGCCGGCGGGTTGAGCCCAAAGCTGATGTTGGAGAGGCCGAGCACGATGCCACAGCGTGGGAAACGCTCGGCGATCAGGCGGATGCCGTCGAGGGTGTAGAGCCCAAGCTTGCGATCGTCCTCGTTGCCGGTCGCGATGGTGAACGTGAGCGGGTCGAACAGGATGTCGTCGGGCTGCATGCCGTGCCGGTTGACCGCGAGATCGTACAGGCGGGCGGCGACTTCGAGCTTCCTCTCCGGGCTCTTCGCCATGCCCTCCTCATCGATGGTCAGCGCGATGACCCCGGCGCCAAATCGGCGGCAGAGCGTGCAGACCGCGTCCAACCGGGGTTCGCCGTCCTCCAAATTGATCGAATTGACGAGCGCCTTGCCGCCGATGCGCTTGAGCGCCGCCTCCAATACAGGGACCTCGGTCGAGTCGATGACCAGCGGGCCATGGACCGCCGTCGCCATCTTGGAGACGAGCGTGTCCATGTCGACCTTCTCGGGCCGCCCGACGAACGCCGTACACACGTCGATCGCGTGGGATCCCGACTTCATCTGGGTCTTGCCCATGCCGACCATGCCGTCCCAATCCTGCGCGTCCAGCATGCGTTTGAACGCCCGGGAGCCGTTTGCGTTGGTCCGTTCCCCGATCGCGAAGATGTCGGCCTGCTGGCGCAAGGGCACCGTTCCGTACAGGCTCGCCACCGAGGGCACGAACTCGGGCGACCGCGACTTGGGCTTGCGACGCAGGATCCGCTCGGCGACCGCCCGGATGTGGTCCGGCGTCGTGCCGCAGCATCCCCCGACAAAGCTGACGCCATCGTGCTCGACGAAGCGCTCGTGCCAATCGGCCAGCTCCCGGGGGTTGAGCGGATAGTGCGTTTTCCCGTCCACCAACTGTGGCAGCCCTGCGTTCGGCAAGACGCTGATCCGCCGTTGGGCGTGGCGGCCCAGATACGCGATGTGCGCCGCCATCTCCTGCGGACCCGTCGCGCAATTCAGCCCGATGACATCGATCGGGTAGGCCTCCAGCACGGTCAGGGCCGTCGCCATGTCGGAGCCAAGCAGCATCGTCCCCGTCGTCTCCATCGTGACCTGGGCCATCACGGGTACCCGCCGCGCCGCGTAGTTGGGCTCCGTGAACACGTCGAAGATCGCGGCCAGCGCACACTTCGTCTGCAGGAGATCCTGGCAGGTCTCGATCAGCAGCACGTCCACACCGCCGTCCACGAGGCCACGCACCTGTTGCTTGTAGCCTTCGTGCATCTCGTCCCACTGAATGTGCAGCAGGCTTGGCAGGCGCGTGCCCGGCCCGATCGAACCGGCGACAAATCGGGGGCGGGCCTCGGACGAATAACGATCCGCCGCTGCCCTGGCGATCTCCGCCGAGCGCTTGTTGATCTCGTGGCACTGCTCGCCGAGCCCAAACTCAGCGAGCACCCAAGGCGCCCCGCCAAAAGAGTTGGTCTCGACGATGTCCGCGCCGACCTCAAAATAGCGGCCGTGAATCGTCTCGATCACGTCGGGGCGCGTGAGACACAAGATCTCGGAGCAGTTCTCGAGCCCGTTGTAGTCCGAGAGCGGCAGGTCAAAGCTGTGGATCTGCGTGCCCATGCCGCCGTCGAAGATGAGGACGCGGTCTTGGAGGGCATCGAGCAGGGGCGAAGACGTGAGCGGCGAATGCGGGAGCAGGTTCATCGGACACCGAGGGCAAGGAGGGTGGTGAAAGCGGGAGAACGGCGATCGCGATGCACGACGTCGCAGGAGACGGAGGTGAAACCGGCGGTGGTCAAGAGCCCGCCCAGATCGGAGAAGCCGAGGTGCTTGTGCCCGAAGCGGGCCTGGACCCAGGTGTGGGCGTGGGGGGCGAGGTCGAGCACGGCGATGCGCGTGCCGGGGGCGACGCGCTCGTGGATGCGGCGGAGCGCGGTGAACGGGTCGGGCACACAATGCAGGGACTGGGAGAGCAGCACGAGGTCAACCTCGCCGGGGGCGAGGGGCGGGTCGGAGAGGTCACCGACACGGGGCTCCACCTGCGGGCCGAGGTTCTCCAAGGCCGCGGGGTCAAGGTCCACGGCGATCACGCGACTCGCGGGGTTGGAGGCGGCGAGCAGGCGGGTGAGCTCGCCGGTCCCAACGCCCAGATCGGCGATGCGGAGGGGGGGGAGGAGGGCCAACAACAGGTGGGCCAACCCCTCCCAGTTTCGACCGGGCAGGAAGTCGGCGTCCAACGAGTCCGTGGGGGCGGTCGCCCGGGCCGCACGGACGCGCTCGAGGGCAAACCGGTCGGGATCTTCGAGGGGTTCGGACGCGATCAGCGCGGTGAGCGCCGCATCATCGAGGGTGCCGAGGGTGTAGACCACCTGGGTGCCGGTGCGGCGGGCATCGACGAGACCCACGCGCTTGAGCTGCGCCATGTGACCGGCGAACGTGCTCTGGGCGAGGCCCAGCAGGTCCTGAAGCTCGCCGGCGGTCAACTCCTCGACGGCGAGCAGCGCGAGGATCCGCAGCCGGAGCGGCTCAGCGAGGATGCGGAGGCGGTCGGCGCGGGTCATGCATCAGTATATCGCGATAAGGCGATGTTGTCGTGGGGCGGACGGCAAGGGCGGGGGGGGCGGGCTTGGAGCCATCGCCTGGGGTCCGTCGCTGCCTTGGGACGCCCGTGGGCATCGGCGGGGCCAGCCCGGGCGCTGCGCACATAAAGGCGCGCCAAGACCCTGGAATGACTTGACCAGGAGCCGTCCTGGCCCCAAACCGCACCGTTCCAGGTGGAAGGCGGCGGGCCCGGCGTCTTCGACGGGCCCGCTGCTTTCCGCCGGTAGGAACGGTGCAAAATAACCGCCGATCCGGGCGCGAGGTTCGCCGAGCGCACGGATCGGCGGCCTGCAGCCGCGTCCGTTTTCGGGTAAGCAAGGAAGCATGTGGCTCCTCCTGCCGATCGCCTGCGTCGCCCCGGAGACCCCTTCGGATTCGGCTCCGACCTCCGCCACATCGGACGTGCATGCTCCCGGGTGCGACGCGGTGGCGGACCCGATGGTGATCGCGGATGCCGAGATGGCCTGGGACGTTGGGGGGCTGGGGATGAGCCCGGGCATGTGGATCCTCTTCTCGGGAAACCTGTTCACCATGTTCGACACGTATGCTTGGAAGTACCCCTCGCAAACGTGTATGCAGATCGATGACGAGGGCTTCGTCGCCGACTGCTTCGGCCCGGACGGGTGGGAGCTGCACGGGGAGATGAGCTGGCTCTCGGACACGGTCATGGGCCAGTCCGGCGCCTCGTTCGCGGAGGTGTCTGGAGCGCTCCCCGCGACGGAGGACTGGGAGGGCTGGGAGGTACACGCGGACGGGCACTGGATGAGCACGTCCGACGGCACGTCCTTCGCGGCGGATCTCTCGTGGGCTGGGTTTGGGTACCTCGCAAATTGGCCTGGGAGCTTCACGGCCCAGAGCAACCCGGCGGGGCCCTTCTCTGGCCGTTGGCAGGTTGGGAGCGTCACCGCGACGGATGCCGAAGAGTACCCCACGGGTACGGCATGTTTCGCAGAGGAGACCCGGGTCGAGGGGGCCACCTCAACACGCGCCACACTCCTGGCGGACGCGCTCTGGGAGTTGGAATGGGTCGACGGCTGTTTGACCGCGGTGCGAGACGGCGTGGAGGTGGCGTCGTGTGACGAAGGTTGATTGCGTCACCATCCGTCTCGCCCCGATCCCAAGGCCACCGCTCGTCGCTATACTCCCCCCACGCCGGAGCCCTCCCGATGATCCTCGCGCTGCTCACCGCCTGCACGTTCGACTACGGGCTCGACGCCGTGGCCGAACCCGAGCTCGTTCCGACCGTCACCAGCACGACCTCGACACCACGGCGCATCCGCCCCACACCGCCGGTGTTCTCCCCCGTGTCCAGCCAGGACGACGACGGCGGCGCGCTCCTCGTCGAGGAAGACGCCGAACGAGGTATCCGCCGGGAGACCTTTGAGTTGGGCGGGGGGGCCAGCACCTCGGTCGCGGACTTCCTCTTCGTGGTGGACGACTCGGCGTCGATGCAGACCGTCGTGGACCGGGTGCGTGCCGCGTTTCGGGATCTCGGCACCGGCACGGTGTTCCCGACAGACGCCCGCATCGCCGTGATGAGCACCCTGCCCGCAGATCTGACGAACCTCTCGGTCGTGCACCCCGCCGCGCGTCATCGGGGCCGCAATCGTCTGGCTCCCGGGTTCGTGCGCCTTGTCGATAACACAGGCATCAGTCGGTTCCTGGGCGTGGCGCCAGAAGCGCAGAAGGCCAGGTTCGCCGAGGCAGGTTGCGCCTCGGGTTGGTTCACGCCCGCCGAAGCCAACGCCGCCGGGACGCCCTGCATCATCGCCCACACCCAACTCTCGCTGGATGCGGTGATGGTGGAGGCGGGCCTGACCTCCTTCGGCCAGCTCCTCGAACGTCACGGGGACGAGCCCCTGTTTCGGCCCGGAGCGGCGGCGAACGTCATCTTTGTGTCCGATACGCAGGACCCGGGGTTGGGCGTGGACGATCCGTCCCTCGCCAGCCTCGTCGCGGCGCGTCCAGACTTTGTCGCCCTGTCGGAGCTTGTGGATCGGGCGAACACCGTGTCGTCGTTTCGGGTACACGCGATCGCCCCGGAGCTGCAATGCGGCGAGGGTTGGGCGCACCTTGGCGATGTCTACCAGCAGGCGGCGCGCGCTTCGGGCGGTGAGACGCTCGATATGTGTACGGCGAGCGACTACCGGGGTTTCATCGAGGCCATCGCGCGGGAGGGCGCGGTGGTTCAACGCCCGGTGCTGGCGCTCGGGCGGCCGCTGGCGGATGCCATCGTCGAGATCGATGGCGAGCGGGTCGGTTGGGCGCCTAGCCCGGATGGGCGGGCACTGACCATCGACCGGGCCTTGGGGGACGATGTGGCGAAGGTGACGGTGACGTACAAGGTGCGGGAGGGGGGGCCTTTGAAGAAGCGGAGGTAGGGACGGTCAAGACAAGGGGTCAAATGTCATCTCCCTTCCGATTTGGCCCGCTTGTAACCCGGGCGGGCGAGCGCGTTGGAACAAAGCCAGCGTTCGTCCGTTCAGCCGCAGGCGTCGAGCCCCGGCGGGTGCGCCCCCCGAGCCGGTGGAACGCCAGTTGGTGACATTTGACCGCACATCACTCTCTAAACGTGACATTTGACCCCGCTTGAGTCCGGCTGGAGCGCGCCGTGGGGGCCGACCCGCTGGAACACCCCGAGCTGGCCGTTGCGACGGCCGATCAGGGCGTGGGCGATGTTCTCCATCCTACCCCCCCCGCACCACCCGAAACCCGTGGCGCGAGGAGACCTCTCCCTCTTGGACCCCGTTCCGGTCCGACACACGCCCGCTCGCCGGGGCGGTGTACCAACCCCCGCCGCGCATCACCCGAAAGCTGCCGCTGATCGCCCCGGTCGGATCGGTGACGTGCGCCTCGCCGTAGTCCTCCGTGTACCAGTCCTCGGCCCACTCCCAGACGTTTCCGGTCATGTCGTACAACCCGCAAGCGTTTGGCGTGAGTCGGCCGACGGGATGCGGCGTGCTGCCGCTGTTGTCCTGGTACCAGGCGACTTCGTTCACGTCGTCGCTACCGGCGTACAAGAGATCTTCGCCGCATCGGGCGGCGGACTCCCACTCGGCCTCGGTGGGGAGCCGAAAACCCTCGCAGCCATAGGGATCCCCGGTCGGCTCGCACTGCACGGCGCTCCCTCCCCCGGCGCAGGTATAGCAGGCGTCGAAGCCCTCAGCGGCCGAGAGGGCGTTGGCGAACGCCGCCGCCTCATCCCATGTGACCTGCTCGACGGGGCAATCCGAGCCGCAATCGACGAAGGCGGCGGGAGAGTAGGACATGCGGTCCTCAAACTGGGCTTGGGTGACCTCCGTCTGCGAAACCCAGAACGCACCTGTCAGCGTGACGGGGTGTTCGGTCTCATCGTCGCCACAGTCGGTCTGCCCGTCGGTGCAGCCCATGAGGAACGTGGACCCGCACACTTCGTTGAACGACATCGTGCCGACCACCGTCCGGCCGTCACCCGTGCAGTCCTCGGCGATGAGCACGGTGGCCTCCGAGCTCGCGCTCGTCACGATTCCGTCGCCCGCGGTCATCTGACACTGCCAGGTGTCGCCGACCTCGGTCCCGCCCGGGTCCACGTCGGTATTGTCGAAGCCCGCCGCGGTGCCGTTTTGACTCCAGCGGTAGTCGTAGGTGATGGCGTCGCCGTCGGGATCCTCGGAGGGGGTGACCAACGTACACTGGAGAGTGTCGCCGTCGTGCGCAGGGTCCGGCGTGATGGCGATCCCGGGGGAAGTAGGTGATCGCGTCGCCATCGGCATCCTCGGAGGGAGTCACGACCGTACACTGGAGCGTGTCGCTGTCATGCGCGGGGTCGGGCGTGATCGCGATCCCCGGCGTCGTCGGCGCCGAGTTGTCGACGTCGGTGTCCGCATCGGTGTCGGTGTCCGCATCTGTATCCGTGTCGGCGTCCGCGCCCGGCCCGCTGTCGTCGGGGAGCGGCGGAACGCAGGCCAGCAGGAGCAAGGAGGGGAGGGAGAACAGGGTTCGCATGAACACTTCTTAGTGCGTCCGCCGGGCAGATGCCTCGACAACGGGATCGAAAACCCGTAGCATCCGCGCGTTCTCCCAGAAGGTCCACGTTGAGCGAGGCTCCCCCCGTCGTCGAATTCACCGGCGTCCACAAGACGTTCGGCGCCTACCGCGCCGTCATCGACATCAACTTCCAGATCCGCAAAGGCGAGTTCTTCTCGATCCTTGGCCCCTCCGGCTGCGGCAAGACCACGACCTTGCGGCTGCTCGCCGGGTTCGAGGAGCCGGACGACAACGGCGGGACCGTCAAGATCGCCGGAAAGGTCGTGAACAAACAGCGCCCGTACGAGCGGAACCTCGCGATGGTCTTCCAGAATTACGCGCTGTTCCCACACCTGACCGTCGAGCGAAACATCGCGTTCGGCTTGGAGATGCGCAAGACCCCGAAGAGCGAGATCCCAGGGCGGGTGCAGAAGGCGATGGAGATGGTGCGCCTGGATCCTGGCCAGTTCGCGCGCCGCCTGCCCGGCCAGCTCTCAGGCGGTCAACGCCAGCGGGTCGCTCTCGCCCGTGCGCTCGTGCTGGAGCCGCAGATCCTGCTGCTCGACGAGCCGCTGGGCGCCATCGACCTCAAGCTTCGGAAGGAGATGCAGTTGGAGCTGAAGCAGCTCAACAAGCAGCTTGGAACCACCTTTGTGTACGTGACCCACGACCAGGAGGAGGCGCTGACGATGTCGGATCGCATCGCGGTCATGGACAACTCCCGGGTGGCGCAGCTTGGGACCCCTGCCGAGATCTACGAGTGTCCGCGCACGCGCTTCGTCGCGAAGTTCATCGGGGAGTCGAACTTTTTTGAGGGCATCGCGAACAGCGAGAGCGCGGACGGCTGGACCGTCGGGAGCCCGTCGGGAGACTTTCTGGTGCCCAAGCACCCGGTGATCAGCGGCGGTGGCAAAGTGGCGGTGGCGGTGCGCCCGGAGTGGCTCGATGTGTGCCGGCCAGCCGACATCCCGGCAGGGGAGAACGCACAGCATGGCACCGTGAGCGATGTCATCTACCTGGGCGAGACGCTGCATGTACTCGTCGCGATGAAAGGTGAGGATCGGCGAGTGACCGTGGCCGTTCGCAACGAAGGCCAGCTCACGCGCCCGCTGCAATGGAACAAAGGGGATCCCGCGGCGGTCTGTTGGCACCCGAAGGACTGCCAGGTCTTGGAGGACGCATGAACCAGCTTCGGAGTGCGCTCTTAGGCTGGTTCCACAAACACCGGCAGATGCAGGCCTGGGGCCTCCTCGGCCCGGGCTTCCTCTGGCTGGTCATCTTCTTCCTCGCGCCCATCGCGATGATGTTCGGGTACAGCTTCATGCCCCGCGGGGTGTACGGCGGGGTGGAGCGCGGCTTCACGCTGGAGCACTACGCCCATGTGATGGAGCCGTTGTACTTGAAGATCGTGATTCGCACGCTTGTGGACTCGGCGGCCTGTACGGTGCTTTGTCTGTTGATGGGCTATCCGGTGGCGTATGCCATCACCCGGGCCGGGAAATGGCGGAACTTCCTGTTGTTCCTGGTCATCTTGCCGTTCTGGACGAGCTTTCTGGTCCGCACCTTCGCGATGATTTTCCTGCTGCGCGACACCGGCTTGGTGAACGCGCTCCTGCTCAAGTTGGGGCTGATCCAGGAGCCGATCATCATGCTCTACACGCCGTTCGCGGTCATGTTGGGGCTGGTCTACGGCTTCTTGCCGTTCATGATCCTGCCCATCTACTCGTCGTTGGAGAAGCTGGACCTGTCGCTTTTGGAGGCCGCCGAGGTGCTGGGCGCCCGGCCAGCGGCGCGGTTCATGCGCGTGACGCTGCCGTTGTCGATGCCTGGAGTCGTGGCCGGCAGCCTGCTGGTCTTCATCCCTGCATTAGGCTCGTTCCTGACGTCGGACCTGCTTGGCGGCGCCAAGTTGAGCCTGGTCGGCAACGTTGTACAGAGCCAGTTCACCAGCGCGCGCAACTGGCCATTCGGTTCAGCCATCTCGTTTGTGGTGATGGCGCTGGTCCTCGTCTCGGTGATGATCTATTTGCGGGTGCGTGACGGCGCCGAATCGAAAGAGGTGCGGTAATGCACAGCCTGAAGCTCCCTCGTTTGCTCGTCGCGTTCGTCGCGGCGGTCTATGCGTTCTTGCACATCCCGTTGCTTGTGTTGGTGGTGTTCTCGTTCAACGACTCCAAGTTTTCGGTCGAGTGGGAGGGGTTCACCATCCACTGGTATGAGCGTCTCTTGGAGCGCCAGGACATCATCGAGGGCCTGAAGAACAGCATGATCGTGGGCGGGACCTCCACGTTGATCTCGACGGTCCTGGGCACGCTCATGGCCCTGGCCATCGCGCGGCACGAGTTTCGCGGGCGCAGGTTGATGGAGGCGTTCTTGTACGTGCCCATCGTCACGCCCGAGATCGTCGTCGGGATCTCGCTGCTCATCCTGTTTGTATTCATCAAGTTCCCGCTCGGGTTGATGTCGATCATCATCGCGCACGTGGCGTTCAACATCTCCTTCGTCGTCGTCGTCGTGCTCGCCCGATTGCAAGGCATGGACCGCAACCTCGAAGAGGCGGCGATGATCCTGGGCGCGGACGAATTCACCACGTTCCGCTTGATCACCGTCCCGCTCCTGGCCCCGGGCATCCTCTCCGGCGCGATGCTGGCGTTCACGATGTCGTTCGACGACTACGTGATCACCTCGTTCGTCACCGGCTCGGGGGCATCCACGCTGCCGATTGTCGTGTACACGATGGTCCGAAAGAACATCGAGCCGAGCATCAACGCGATCAGCACGATCATCCTCATCATCACGACCCTGCTCATCTGGTTCGCCGATTGGCTGTCGAAAGACAAGCCCCTCGTCGCCTCAAAAGACTGACCCCTCACCCTGCCTCGGAGTATCTGTGTCCAAGAAAGAACAAGCCGATTCCCTCCTCCAGAATTTCTTCAACGGCACCGTGAACCGCCGCGAGTTCATCACCCGCGCGTTGGCGTTGGGCGCCTCGGCCACGGCCATCGGCGCGGTGTTGGAGGCCTGCAGCGGCGGAGAGCCCGAGGCGCCGAAGACCCCCGAGGTGAAGGCTCCGGACGCGCCGCCCGTGCCCGCGCCCGAACCCGATCTGGGGCCGATGGAGACCGAGCTCAACATCTACAACTGGTCCGACTACATCGCGGAAGACACGATCGCGAACTTCGAGAAGGAGACCGGCATCAAGGTCCGCTACGACCTGTACGAGTCCAACGAGGAGATGATGGCAAAGCTCCAGGTCGGAGCGAGCGACTACGACATCGTCGTGCCGACCGGGTACATCGTCACGGTGCTGGGCGCCCAGGACTTGATCTCGCCGCTGGTCAAGAAGTACCTGACGAATTTCAAGAACGTCGCGCCGCTGTTCGCCAACCCGGACTTCGACCCGGAGAACAAGTACAGCGTGCCGTACCAGTGGGGAACGAGCGGCATCGCGTACCGCGCCGACAAGGTCAATCCCCCGCCGGACAGCTGGGGCGTGTTCTTGGACACGAAGCTCAAGGGCAAGATGACGCAGATGGACGACGTGCGGGAGGTGCTCGGCGCGTGGCTGAAGTTCCGCGGCAAGTCCTACAACTCGGTGGACAAGGCGGAGTTGGACGTGGCGAAGGCGGACGCGATCGCGTCGAAGGCCAACTTGAAGGCGTATATCTCGGCGCCGGTCAAGGGTCAGCTGGTCTCGGGCGATGTCTGGGTTGCACAGCTCTGGAACGGCGACACGGCGCAGGCCCGCACCGAGCAAGACCAGATCGCCTACGTGCTGCCGAAGGAAGGCGCGGGCATCTGGACCGACTCGCTGGTCATCCCCAAGACCGCACCCCACAAGCGCGCGGCTCACGCGTTCATCGACTTCATCCTACGCGGGGATGTCGGGGCGTCCATCTCGAACTTCACCGGCTACGGCACGCCCAACAACGAGTCGATGGCCAAATTGACCGTGCCTGTGCCGTTCCCCACGGACGACGAGATGAAGCGGCTGGAATTCGCGAAAGATCTGGCCGCCGCGACCCAGCTCTGGGATGAGATCTGGACGGAAGTGAAGAGCTCGTAGGGCGCTTCCGGGCCTACTTCGCGGGCTCGGCGCTCGGCGGCGTCGGCGGCTCCCAGGGGATCATGATCCCCATGGTGATGTAGACCTCCTCGGGCTCAACGACGGCGGGCCTGGGCGCCACCAGCTCGATGGCTTGAGCCTGGACCTCGATCACCTTGCTGTTGAGCACCTCGAGGAAGATTTCCAGGTCGGAGGGTGGCTCCTCCTCTGCGGGCTCCTGCTCCTCGCCGGTGCCGAGGCCGGTGCCGACGGGGCGACGATGCTTGCCTCCACGGGAGGCGCTCCCGGCGGGGTTCTCGGCCTCCTCGGCGGTGTCGGCCGTGTCGCTGGCGGTGTCGAACGTCGTGGCAGTGTCGCCGGTGTCGGAGCCGGGGGCCGCGCAACCGACCGCGAGCACCGCAGCCGTGGCGATGGCCAAGCGGGAACGGTGCAAGGCCCGGCCCTGACTGTCCCGAGCGATGCGCACGCACACGGACGAGGTCTGCTCCTGCAAGTAGGCCGCCGCCTGCGCGGGGCCCATCGCGGAGAGGTCGGTGACCGTCTGCTGGCAACTGTCACAGTGGCGGGTGGCGGCCCCGACCTCGGTGAGCTTTTCCCAGGCGAGCGGGCAGGTGTAGGCGAAGCGGAGGGAGTCGACAAGGGACATGGGGGGCCTCTGGAGCGGTCGGACAACGACCCATCCAGACGGTTCCTTACAAGTCCTCGGGTGCCCCCTCGGCCTGCGGCATGAACCCTCGGGGCGCCGGCCTGTTCTCCCGTGGCAACCGCGGCCCGAGCCCGGCTGCGTGCTCCTCGGTCGTGTAGATGCGGCCCTCGACGGTGGCCCAAGGGAACACCTTCTGCGCGCCCCGCGCGAAGTCCCGGGCCTGGGTCTCCACCTTGTGCAACCGCCTGAGCTTGGCCCGCTTGGCCGTCACCTTGATCTCGACGACGAGCAAGCCGCGGTCGCCATCGTAGAAGAGGAGGTCCCCGGCCTGGCCGCTCCGGGCCGACCACTCGAGCCCGATGAGCAGCGGGTATCCGGCGATGAGCGTGGCGCTGTGGAGGACGAGATCACGCCGCAGGATGCCCTCGCCGGTCAGGTCCCAGTCACAGGCGCAAAGATAGGCGCGGAGCACCTGATCACGGCGCTGGGCCTCATCGATGGGGAGAGGCTCCAGGCCCATCTACGCCAGCGCCACGTACACCCGATGCACGTCGTCGTTCTCGTCGATGGCGTTGACCCAGGCCTCGATCTCGGCGCGCTGCTCATCGGTCACGGTCACCGGGTTCTTCGCGGCCCAGGCCATCTCCGCGGAGCTGACGAGCCAGCCGGCGGCCTCCAAGGCCTTGCGCACAGCGTCCAGATCCGTGGTCTCGCAGACGAACTCCACGCTGTCCTCGCCGGGCTTCACGTCCTGCGCGCCCGCCTCGATGGCCGCCTCTTCGGGGTCAGCCTTGTCCGGGTGGCTGGCCTCCACGATTCCGACGCGGTCGAACATCCACTGTACGCTGCCAAGCTGGCCTTTCCGGAACAGCACGCGCACATCCGCCGCCGCCCGGTTCCGGTTGTCCGTGAGACACTCCACGATGATCGGGACCTGGTGCGGCGTGAACCCCTCGAAGAACAGGGTCTCATACTGCACATTTCCGTCGAGCAGGCCTGATCCCCGCTTGATCGCGCGGTCGATGGTGTCCCGGGTCATCGACTGCTTTCGAGCGGCCTCCAGCGCCGCCCGGAGCCGAGGGTTGTTCGCCGGGTTCACGTCGCCCCCGCGGGCTGCGACGGTGATCTCCTTCGACAAGCGGGTGAACAAGGCGCCTTTTGCCGCGCCGGCCGCGACGCGACCGGCATGTTTCCACTGAGCACCCATGAGAGACTCCTTCCGGGGGGCGGGCCTTTATCCGATCAGTCGTCGATGGGCTCCCGACCCCCCCGAAGCCTACGGCCTCCAGCCTATGGCCTCCGGCCTCTTGCAGGGGATATACGCCGCACAGGAGTGAGCATGCGTCTACAGAACCGCCACGTTGTCGTCACGGGAGCATCCAGCGGGATCGGTCGGGCGATCGCTGTGCGGCTCGCCAGCCAGGGCGCACACATCACGATGTTGGGCCGCCGCATTGGCATGTTGGCCGAGACGGGGAGCATGGTCCGCGAGGTCGGCCCGCAGCACGCGCCGAACGACGTCACGACGTACGAGGCTCTGTGTGATGTCCAGGACCGAGCTTCCATCGACAGCGCGTTCGCGAACGCTGCGGCCGCGCTCGGCCCCATTCACGCAGTGGTCACGGCGGCGGGCATCGGCGGGCCCAACGCGCCCGGCCCGGAAGATCGCTTCGACGCGCTGGTCAACACCAACCTGACCGGCACCTACTTGTGCTTGCGCGCGGCACAACGTCACCTTGCCCCTGGTCCGAACCCGCGCCACATGGTGATGATCTCCTCGATCCTCGCCCGCTTCGGCGTGCCCGGGTACACAGGCTATTGCGCCTCGAAGGCGGCGCTTTTGGGTCTCACCAAGGCGATGGCGCTGGAGCTCGCCGGCCAGAACGTGCTGGTGAACGCCATCTGCCCAGGCTGGGTGGACACCGCCATGGCGTGGGAGGGCATCGACGGCATGGCCGGGGCGATGGGCGTGACCCGCGAAAAGGCCCACCGCATCGCGATGAGCGCAGTGCCGCTTGGCCGCATGGGAAAGCCCGACGAGGTCGCCGGGCTCGTGGCCTTCTTGCTGTCTGACGACGCGGCCGGGGTGACCGGGCAGGGGCTCGACATCAATGGCGGCGCGTGGATGGGCTAGCCTCGCGTTGACCCCGGGCGGCCACGGGGGGCCGCCCCTACGGGAGAAGGGGCCCGGGTACTCGCGGGCGGATGAGGGCTGCTCAAGATCCGCAGGGAGCCCTCATCCGGCGCCGAATACGGCGCCACCTTCTCCCGGGGGGAGAACGGGAGGAGCGTACTTCTCGTCCCGGGCAAGCGCCGGTACCCTCGGAAGGGAGAAACGCCGAACGCTCCTAGCCCGATCCATCCCGGGCCGGAACCGGGCCACGGCACGGGTTACGCCAAAATCATCCGCGTGTACGCCCCGACAAAGAACGTCAAAATAATCAATCCGATGAACGTGTGCAGCGTGTTCAAATACTTGAACCGCGCGCTCGACGCCCCAAAATCCCACCCGGTGTTGAACGAGCCCAACGACTGCAGGCTGATGTACAACATCCCCCACCAGGGGATGTCCTTGTACGCCACATTGTCGCCGTCGTACGACATGATCGTGTCCCCACACCACGTCCGGTAGATGAAGGCGAAGACGATGCAGACGAGCAGGGCGGTGACGCCGAGGTTTCCGAGCCGGACGCCCCAGCCGAACGCCAGCTCGAACAATCCATAACGTAGGGGAAAGGCCAGAATCCCAGCGATCCCGCCGTGCTCCAGATACGCGAAGGTCTCCAGGTGCTTGATCCACCAGTACGCCCAATCCTCGTCGCTGGTCATCGCCCGGTCGCCGAACGACTGCTTGAGCGATACGTACTCGTCCTGGACGCGGTCGTAGCACATGCTCCGAATCGTCTCTTCGTCCGGGGTGGTCCCGGCGAGAAACTGACGGCGGATGCGAAGATCGTCCGCGGGCTTGGCGATCTCGCCGTGGGCGCACTGCTCGTACCACAGCCGATGGGCACCGCTGGCCTCGTCCTCGATCTGGCCGCGATCGACCTGGAACGTTCCAATCTGCGCGCCGTAGAACGACATCGTCGCGTGGTCGGTGAACGTCGCGTCGGTCATGGTGATGCGGCCGGGCACATTGGCGTCGTCGAGCACCAGCGTACGATGAAAGGTCGCCTCGTTCAAGGCGAGCTCGTTGCCGTAGATCGTGGTGAAATCGGCGGCGGAGTGCCAGTTGGTGCGCTCAAAATGCGTCTCACCTCCAAACTGCGTATTGTAAAATTCCGCGAGGGTGTCCTTGCCCTCAGATCCAAACGTGACGCGCTCGAAGATCAGAAAGCCGGTGAACACCGAGTTCGCCAACGACAAGTTGCCGCGCACCTGGGCGATCAGGTCGTCCACGTGCTCCACACCGTACGAAGACCGGCGGGTCAGGGGCTCCTCGGCGTCCTCGTCGCCCTGGTAGTCGCGGTAAAGCGAGAGCAACGGGTCCGGGTTGTCAAGGTAGCGGGAGCGGGTCACATCATCGAGGGAGAACCGCACCTTGCCCTCGAACCGGGCATCGGCGAAACGCGCGTCCCCTTGCAGCTCGGCCCCGAGGAGATCCATGCCCCCAAAGGCCACTTCTTTCATTTCCAGGTCGGACGAGAACACGGCGCGGCTCATGTTGAGCCGTCCGCGGATCCGCGTGGCGGTGAAGGTCACAGGCGCACCGAAGCGGGCGTCCTCAAACGTCGCGGAGCGGAGCCACTCGCACTCGTCGAAATGGACGGGTCCCTCAAAGATCGCGGAGTTGAAGAACAGCTCACGCTCGCTGAACAAGCCGGTGAAGGTCGTCTCTTTTCGGAAGCGCGCGCTTCCAAAATACCCGAGGTTCTGCAAGCGTGCCTGCTTGAAGTTCGCGTTGGCACCGAACACGCTGAACCGAAAATCCGCCGCGGCCGGGATGATCGCGCCTCGAAAATCCGCGCCGCCCTCAAACACGGTGAGCGGGAAAGCCGCCTTCCGCCCTGTCACGTGGACATCCTGGAAATTGGCCTTGCCCAGAAACACGGTCTCCCGGGTGGTGATCTCCGAGAATCGGGAGCCAGGGAGGGTTTTGGACTTGTTGACATCCCCAGTCCAGCTCTTCCCCACGTCGAAGTCCCCGACAACGAACCCGGAGATCACGAACTGGCCAACCTCAAGGTCTGGGATCTTGACCTCGCCGATGATGCACTCACTGAACTGAATGCGGTGCGGCAGGGTTGCGGGGGCTACGCCCGTGAAATCCACCTTGTCGATGTAGCAGTAACGGAGCTTCTTCGACTCGTCCCCGGCGGCGACCGCAAGCAGCCGGGGCAGCACCTGGTCGTCAGGCACGTACTCGAGGTTTCGCTTCTCCCCCTTCGAGGTCACGTAGATGGTGACGTCCCTCTCGCCTGCCTTCGCGCGCGCGCCCATGCTGCGGACACGGTCTACGAGCTCGGCGACAAGCGCATCCCGCTCGGGGTGAATCGAGGCGATGCGAAGGGCGATGATGGTGTACCGAATGACCCGATCCGCGTTCTGGCGCCACTGCACCTCCGCGGCCTCAAAATCGCCGAGGTGCTCCAGCACGAGGGCCTCGCGAACGATCTTTCCGTAGCGCAGGTAGATGGACAGTTCGTCGGCGTCCGTGGCGCGTTCGTACAACGCCCGAGCGAGCTCCAGGTTCCCCTTCCCCTTGTGCCAGTCGGCGGCCCGACGGAGCGCGCGCGGATCGCGAACGGTCTCGGCATCTTCGACCTTCTGGATCGTGATCGGGCGCTCCGACTGCCCTGAGGAGGGCACCGGCGGGGCGGCGGGCGCTTCGGCGCGCACCCGACCGACGCCCGCGAGCGTCGCCAACACAACGACCAGCACGAGCAGATTTCGGTAGAATTTCATGGCGGGTCGCGCCTACTTGGGCAGCGCGCTTCGCTGAACGACCCAAGCTTGATCGTCGGAGCTGTCCACCGACGTCTCGCTCGCGGCCCACCACATCAAGTAGCTCGCACCTTGGCTGCCGCACTCGTTCGTCGCGTAGGTGCCGTTTCCGTCCGCGTCGCTCGTACACTCGGGGGTGTCAGACAGCGGGTCGTGGCCGCTCCCATCCTTTTCGGTCGGGTGAAACAGGCCCATGAAGTGGCCGACCTCGTGCGCCAGGATGCGCGCGGTCGTGTCCGTGTCGCCGTCCGCGAGGTAGCCCACGGTCACCACCGCGCCGGACTTGCTGGTCCCGCCGATCGCCGGGGCGCCGGGCGGACCGGCCGCTTGGCCCAGGATCGTCGCGCCGTCGTCGTCGGTGATCGCGCCCACGAGGAAGATCGTGATCCGTCGTTCGTCGGAGTTGTTGGTCCTCAGCAGATCGCCGAATTCCTGGGCGCCGTCGACGCTGTTGTACTTCTCGACATCTCCGCCGAAATCCTCATAGGTCACCGTGCCGACCGACAACCCACATCCGCTCCAGAGCTCTCCCACACGCGTGAGCGTCGTGTTGAGCAGCGTATTCTCCACCGCGTTCGTGCCG